>CAJUST010000049.1 GCA_910589105.1 uncultured Lachnospiraceae bacterium | reverse complement strand
AACCCACGTATCCAGCTTGGAAGGCTGGTGTTCTACCATTGAACTACACCCGCAAAATCGGGGTGACAGGATTCGAACCTGCGGCCTCCTGGTCCCAAACCAGGCGCTCTAGCCAAACTGAGCCACACCCCGACAAGACTTGTCTTTTCTTTATCACTCAGACGCAATAAAGATTATACCAAAACCGGAAAAGGTTGTCAATAGTTTTTTTATAAATAACAAATTTGAAAATCCGGTTCCTCTGATGCGCTGACATTCATCACAATATATGAGGGTTTCCTGCCATCTTGCCTTGGATAAGAGAGGCTGCCGGGATTGACGGCAATGATATGTTTTCCTTTGAACACCAAAGGCCTATGCGTATGTCCAAACATAACAATTCCGCAATCTCTGCCTCTTGCTTCTTTTTTAATGTCCTCATATCCGGCATTCACATTATAATAATGCCCATGCGTTAAGAATACACGATGCCTGCCGATTTCAATTTCCTGTTCCATCGGAAGCGCAGTCATGAAATCACAATTTCCTGCAACAATTTCTAAAGGACAGCCTGCCATTGCCCTGATTTTATCCTCACAGCCTTCTGCATCGCCTAAATGCACAGCAAGATCAAACGGTTCTTCTTTTTTAAGCAGTGTTTCTAAATTTTCATGCTTACTGTGCGTATCACTGATAACCAAAACTCTCATCGTTATTTCCCCTTATATTCTTTTTTCTATTTCTTTTCGGATTGCCATTAGCGCCTTTCCCCTATGGCTGATTTCATTTTTCTGCCTGCTGCTTAATTCAGCGGACGAACAGCCATATGCCGTTGGATAGAAAATTGGATCATATCCAAACCCATTCTCCCCCGCAGGAGCTTCCCCGATATAGCCTTCCATTGTTTCCCGCCTGACTATCATTTCTCCATCTGGAAACGCCACGGCCACGGCGCAGACAAACCGTGCGCTCCGCTGTTCCTTTGGAACTCCTTTCAGTCGGTCAAGCAGGGCTTGATTTTTCACCTGATAGGAAGTGTCTTCTCCCATGTAACGCGCTGAATACACGCCCGGCTCCCCATTTAGATAGTCAATCTCAAGCCCAGAGTCATCGGCGATAACGATAGCGTCTGTCTTTTTTGCCACCGCTTCCGCCTTTAAACGCGCATTTTCTTCAAAAGTCTCTCCCGTCTCCTCCACATTTGTTACTATTTGGGCTTCTTTCATAGAACGGATTTCAAAATCCATGCCGCTTAAAATTTCACGGATTTCCCGCATTTTATCTAAATTCCCAGTTGCAAATACAATCTCATTTTTCATTTCGCCACTCCTCTCTTTCGCTGCTTTTCACTTCACCGCTCTATTCTTTCCATTGCTTTTTCACTTCACTGCTTTATTTATCTCCCTTTTCGGAAAAGTGTTCCTACCGAGTTAAAACTTAAAATATAATGAATATATTTATATATGATTACTGAATTTCCACTCACTTGACAATGCTTTACACCGGAATTTATATCGCAGAAATCAAATCATCATCAAAGTATCGTTTACTTCTCGTTTTCCCATTGATGCGAATAGTGTAAAAACAACAATTACGCTTGAAATGCCAG
>CAJUST010000048.1 GCA_910589105.1 uncultured Lachnospiraceae bacterium | reverse complement strand
CTTGGGGATGAGAGAGAGTATGGTGTCGGCATGTTTTTTTTGCCCCAGGATATGCGCGGGAAGGCAATATCTATCGCGTTGAACGGGCAAACCGTGACACGATCGCGTTTTTCTGTCATTTCGCATTGGAATGTGTATTGTTAGGGCATTTAATTGGAGCTTCTCCTATGGTATTATGGCATGGATTCTGCGCCGCGCCTTCTTCTGTGACGACAGTGTTTACGGAAGAACGCAGGGAGGGCGTGGCTTCTTTCCGGATTAGCAGGTTTGGGGATATTTCGCATCTCTTTGTGAAAGGGGAAGAACCGTCATTTTATGCGAGGTATTGCGAGACGTTTGACAGTGATGAGAAGCGCGATTAAGGCAGAGTTAAAAAACAGCTCGAAAGGAAGATGAGTCATGGAAATAAGTTATTCCAAGCAGACAGAATGTCTCCTGAAAAAACAAAATGAAGCGAACAGGAAACAGCTAATAAAAGGCATTCAGGAATTTCGCTGTTGCTGCATGAAAAAATTAAAGGAATAACTTGAAAACGAGCGGAATCTGAATGAAATCAGACAGGCAATCTTTGATGTGATTGACGACATTTCACCGTCTAAAATGAAAGAATGTTATCAGTTCGTGGAACGGCAAATATCGGTTTCGTGGGAGGATCTGAAAGAGGAAGAAGCGGATTCAGAAGACATTCAGATGTTAGAAGCGATGAAAAACGATCCAGACTGCAATGTGTTTACAAAGGCTTATGAGATAAATTGGGAGTGAGCCTTTGAGAGATTTCTAATAAAATTCAAACAGGCATAAAAAATCGAGGTATAAAATTCCTTCACTTACAGATACTACTACCACACAGTAGAAAATGTAAATGGAGGAATTTTTCATATGAAAGCAACAGGAATTGTGCGTAGAATAGACGATTTGGGAAGGGTGGTTGTTCCAAAAGAAATCCGCAGGACATTGAGGATTCGAGAAGGGGATCCACTTGAAATTTTTACGGACAGGCAGGGGGAAATTATCTTAAAAAAATATTCACCGATTGGGGAGCTAGGACAGTTTGCAGGGCAGTATGCGGAGAGCCTTTCCCAGACAACCGGAAATCTGGTCTGCATTACGGACAGGGACCATGTCGTCGCTGTAGCGGGCAATGGAAAAAAAGAATTTGACGGTAAACCGTTAAGCAAGCAGATGGAGGGCATTATTGAAAACCGGGCGGACTTTGTTGCAAATAAAGATGATGATTCGTTTGTAAAAATTACGTTAGACGACACGGGGGAGCAGTGTTCTCAGGCAGTGGCGACAATAATCTGTCAGGGAGACGCGATTGGCGCAGTTGTCATTTCTGATAAGAACGAAAAACGGCAGATGGGAGATACGGAACATAAGCTGGCGATTACGGCAGCGGGCTTTTTGGGGAGACAGATGGAGCAGTAGAACCTTGAAAGTAAGGTTGCTTTATTTTGGCAAAAAGGGTAGAATAATCAAAAATACAATGTGATAAAAAGGAAGCCATATGAGCCGTAAAAAGAAAAAGAAAAAATACCGTGTGTTTTGGTTTTTTGCAAAACTTCAGTTTGTTCTGATGCTTTTGGTAGCCGCCGCCCTAGGCTACTATTATTATGGAGGATATGCCGTACAGGTTCAGAAGATGAAAGCGGAAGCTGTGCGGTTTGTGCGCGGGTCGACAGAAGCCACGTTTTGCGTGGCTCAGACCAGCGTTGTGTATGACAAAGACGGAAATACGATTTCAACGTTAAAAGGGGAAAAAGACGTTTACTATCTGCCATATGAGGATATTCCGTCTGATGCATGCGCCGCTATCGTAAGCATAGAAGATAAAAAATTTTATCAGCATAATGGAATTGATTACCGGGCGATTTTCCGCGCGGCAAGAGCCGCGATTGAAAACGGAGAAGTGACACAGGGCGGGAGCACGATAACACAGCAGCTTGCAAGGACGATTTTTTTGACACAGGATCGGACATGGCAGAGAAAAGTCGAGGAAATGTTTATTGCAACAGAGCTGGAAAAAAAGTACAGTAAAAATAAAATCCTAGAATTTTATCTGAATAATATATATTTTGGCAATGGTTATTATGGGATTCAGGCGGCGAGCAGAGGATACTTTAATGCAGACGTGAATGACTTGGATTTGTCACAAATTGCGTTTTTATGCGCCATTCCCAATAATCCGACGCTTCATGACCCGCTGACGAATATGCAAAACACGTTAGGGCGCAGAGACCGCATTCTTTTAAATATGTATGAAGACGGGAAAATTTCAAAAGGCGCGTACCTGATGGCAAAATCGGAGGAAATCACATTAAACCGGCCAGAGCATACAAAAAATAACTATGTGGAGACGTATACATATTATTGCGCAATACGTCTGTTAATGGAACGGGAAGGCTTTGTTTTTCAGACAGAATTTAAAAATGACGAAGAAAAAAGCCTGTATGATACGCGTTATAGTGATTTGTATGCGGAATGCCAGAAAAAACTGTTTACAGCGGGCTACCGCATCTATACGTCAATGGATTTAAAATTACAGGAACTTCTTCAAAAGACAATAGATGAAAAACTCTCCGGTTTTACAGACGTAAATGAAGAAGGCGTATTTAAACTACAAGGAGCAGGCGTCTGCATAGAGAATGAGACAGGATATGTCAGGGCAATCGTCGGGGGCAGAAGCCAAGACTTTGCGGGATATACGTTAAACCGGGCATATCAAAGCTATAGGCAGCCAGGAAGCGCAATTAAGCCGATACTAGTGTATACGCCGGCGTTGGAACAGGAATATACGCCGGATTCGATTGTAGTGGACGAACCGATTGAAGAAGGCCCGTCGAATGCAGACGGAAGTTATAGTGGAGAGATGACGCTGCGTTCTGCGCTGGCCCGTTCGAAAAACACGATTGCATGGAAACTATTAGAGGAGATAACGCCAAAAAAAGGACTCTCTTATTTAAAAGCAATGAAATTTTCGCGGATTGCAGACGAAGACGAGCGGCTTACGTCAGCTTTAGGAGGATTGACAAACGGAGTGTCCCCAGTCGAACTTACAGCGGCTTACGCAACGCTTGAAAACGACGGAAAATACCGCGCTCCAACCTGCATCATAAAAATTACAGATGCCGACGGCAACGAAATTCTCTCCACTTCACAAGAAGAAACAAACATCTATAAAACAACTGCTGCCCGCATGGCGACGAATATGCTTGTTACGGCAATAACGGAAGGAACCGGCAGAGGGCTTGGCGTAACGGGAATGCCGTCCGCAGGAAAAACAGGGACGACGAATGACAATAAAGACGGTTGGTTTGCAGGGTATACGCGTTATTATACGACAAGTGTCTGGGTCGGCTACGATATGCCGGAAAAACTTCCCGGTTTATCTGGATCTTCCTATCCGGGGGAGATATGGCGCAGTTTCATGGAAACCTGCCATGCCGGACTGCCGGCGCTTGAGTTTTTGCCTTATGTAGATGTGGAAATGGATTTGTACCAGAAGATACGGCAGGATGCCCTAGGAGAACAATAAATCCGAACGCCAAACAGAGCGCCGGGTATTCTGTCGGCGAAGTGTTCAGGGATTAAGGAGTTCTAAAGTATCCCATGTTTTATGCCGGTGACGGACGAAACCGCTCTAAAAGCGCCGTCCATGGCGCATTAGAGCTTCCGCAGACATCGTGTCTGCGGATTTCTGTTTGTTGAAGGGATACTTAAGAACTCCTAAATCCCATCACAAGGCGCCAACAGAATACCCGGCGCTCTGTTCGTCTGGTAGTTGGGGGTGGAACGTATGAGAGAGTTGGAAGTTGAAGAAAGAAGAAAGTTACGCTTTCAAGTCCTAAAGTTCATTAAAGGCGCCAATAGGAAACCCGGCGCTCTGTTCGTTTGGTAGTTGGGGGTGGAACATATGAGAGAGTGGAAGTTGAAGAAAGAAGAAAGTTACGCTTTCAAGTCCTAAAATTCATTAAAGGCGCCAATAGGAAACCCTGCGTTTTGTTGGTCTGGTAGTTGGG
>CAJUST010000047.1 GCA_910589105.1 uncultured Lachnospiraceae bacterium | reverse complement strand
CTTGAAATGACGGAGTCAGAGTCCGTTGCCTTACCATTTGGCGATGGGCCATTGTCATATTTCCTATATCGCCTTAACAACAATAAGAATTATACATATTCTTACAAAAAAAGTCAACCCTTTTTTTCAAAAACTTTTATTTCTTTTCCAATCACTGCAAATTCCACTTCAGTTCCCCATTCAAACTGTGTCCCGGCGCCCGTTCCTTCCATGATTTCTTCCATTAAACGCTTTTCCTCTCCCAACAAAACCACGGTATGAATTTCAACCGCTTCCGTATAATCCGTCCCCAGCGCCACAATATTATTCTGCGCCAATATATACTGTATCTTTCCAAGCCCATTATAATCTGTCCGAATCGTCAAACGTTTCCCGTTTTGCTTCTCTATAATTATGCTGTTTGCAAGGCCTGCCTGCGCCGCTTTCTGGTACGCCCGCACCAAACCGCCCGTCCCAAGCAAAACGCCGCCAAAATAACGCGTCACAACTACCGCCGTATTATGAATCCCTTCCCGAAGCAAAACGTCAAGCATAGGCCTGCCCGCCGTCTGGGACGGCTCCCCGTCATCGGAACACCTCGTCACTTCCTGATTGCCCCCAATCACAAACGCAGAACAATTATGCCTTGCATCCCAGTATTTCTTTTTCATTTCCGCTATAAAACGCTCCGCTTCCTCCTCCGATTCCACTGGCCGGACTGTCGCCAGAAACCTCGACTTCTTCTCTATGATTTCTCCTTCGCCGCCTTGATACACCGCTTTCACGCTGATCTCCCCCTTCCCATCTTTTCCTTTGCTATTTTATCATTTCTTATCCCCTGAATCAATCCCATATCATTTCCTCTGCCATTAATCCCATATCATTTCCCCCTCCATTAATCCAAGATACGCCGCCTTTTTGCCAGCCATTACCAAAGAATCCTTATAGCAATCCAAAAGACGTGGCGCTTCTACCGCCTATCCTGCCACAATACATTGCTTCATGCGATGCTCCCTATTCGAAAATTCCTGTTGTTTTACACCCTTCTTTTTTCCATATTGTCAGAATACGACACAACATCTTCCAAGAGTGTTTATACATTTTTTACATTCTAAGTCAAAAATTGATTTCCAAGGTACTTTTAATATGGAACTGTTTTTGTTATAATAATAGGAATATAAAGGAGGCTTACTATGAACTATGGAAAAAATAGTACAAAAAAACGCGAAAAAGAACTGACGTCTAAACGTACTATGATTCTCAAAAAATTCAACATAATCTTTTTGAAAACCCTGCTGGTATGCTTTTTTGCAATCGTAATCATTGGCGGCTGCGCCGGTTTCGGCATTGCCAAAGGCGTCATTGACGCCGCGCCTGAGATAAATTTAGACGATGCGACGCCGACAGGTTTTTTGTCCACCGTACTTGATACAGAGGGCAACCAAACTGCAAAACTGGTAGCGACCGGCTCAAACCGCGTCTACGCCACGATTGACGAAATTCCCATAAACCTTCAACATGCCTTCGTCGCCATAGAAGACGAGCGCTTTTACGAACACAACGGCATCGACTTAAAAGGCATTCTGCGCGCCGGAATCAAGGGAATTACAAGCGGAAGATTTTCAGAAGGCGCAAGCACCATTACACAGCAGCTTCTGAAAAACAATGTTTTTACAAGCTGGACAAACGAAACGTCCATGGCGGATAAATTCAAACGGAAAATCCAAGAACAGTATCTCGCCCTTCAGCTTGAAAAAAAAGTAGATAAGGACTGGATATTGGAAAATTACTTAAACACCATCAACCTCGGACAAAACACGTTGGGCGTCCAGTCCGCTTCCCGGCGCTATTTCAATAAAAACGTATCCGAACTCACTTTATCCGAATGCGCTGTAATCGCCGCCATTACCCAAAACCCGTCCCGCTTAAATCCAATCAGCCACCCAGACAAAAACTTAGAACGGCGGGATAAGGTTCTTGGCAATATGTTAAAACATGAATATATCTCACAGCAAGAGTACGACGACGCCATGGCGGATAATGTCTATGACCGCATCCAGATTGTCAATACTGCTGTGGAAGAAAAATCTGTTACTTCTTATTTTGTTGATGAACTGACAAGCCAAGTAATCCGTGATTTAATTGATTTAAAAGGCTACACGGAAACACAGGCCTACAAAACGCTTTATAACGGCGGGCTTACCATCTATTCTACCCAAAACCCCACAATACAGGCTATCTGCGATGAAGAAGTCAACAATCAGGCAAATTACCCGGTACAGCCAAAGTATTCTTTCTCCTACCGCTTAACAATAGAAAAAGCGGACGGAAGCTACCAAAACTATAGTGAACAGACGATGCTTTCCTACTACCAGTCTGCAAATAAAGATTACAATATTAACTTTGCCTCTCCAGAAGAAGCGCAGGCAGCCATTGACCAGTATAAAGCGGAAATTATTCAAGAAGGCGACAAAATCGTAGAAAACGGGGAAACCGTCACATTTACCTTACAGCCGGAAGCGGCTATGACGGTAATCAACCAGACGACCGGAGAAGTCGCCGCTATCGTCGGAGGACGGGGAGACAAAACCGCAAGCAAAACGCTAAACCGCGCCACAGACACAGCCAGACAGCCCGGCTCGACTTTTAAAGTCCTCGCCGCCTACGCTCCTGCGCTTGACAGTGGCGGTCTGACGCTTGCCAGCGTTCAAGACGACGCGCCTTACTCCTACGAAAACGGAACGTCCCTGCGAAATTACGACAACTCCTTCCGCGGATTTACCACACTGCGCGAAGCCATCACGCATTCCATAAACATCGTCACCGTAAAAACGCTGACCGAAATCGGCACTGACCTTGGATTCAGCTATTTAAAAGATTTCGGATTTACCACGCTTGTTGACGAAGACAATGTGCAGTCGCTTGCCCTTGGCGGGCTTACAAAAGGCGTGACAAACCTTGAATTGACTGCCGCATATGCCTCGATTGCCAATAATGGCGCCTATATCAAGCCGAGGTTTTACACGAAAATCCTTGACCATGACGGAAATGTTTTAATTGACAACACCCCGCAGACACACGGCGTGCTCAAAAGCTCCACTGCATGGCTTCTGACTGACGCCATGAAAGACGTAGTCAGCAGGGGAACCGGCGCCTCGGTAAACTTTGGAAATATGGCGATTGCCGGAAAAACTGGGACGACGACTAAAAACAGGGACGCCCTGTTCGCAGGATTTACCCCATACTACACTTGCGTTGTCTGGGGAGGATATGATGACAATATGCCACAGGCCAGCGGGACGACCTCTTACCCAAAAGCCATCTGGAAAGCCGCCATGAGCCGCATCCATGAAAATCTGGAATATATGGATTTTACCATGCCGGAAGACATTACAACCGCAACTGTCTGCAAAAAATCCGGAAAACTGGTTGTAGCCGGACTTTGTGACGCAGACCCAAGAGGCAGCATGGTGTCTACCGAATATTTTGCAGAAGGCAGCGTCCCGACTGAATATTGCGACCATCATGTAAACGTCACCGTTTGTTCGGAATCTGGTATGCTTGCGACGGAATTTTGTCCCGGCCGCGTTGGAGGGGTTTATATCACCGGCGGATCGTCCGGCTCCGCCGACGGCCCGTATCTGTTATCTGACGGATCGCCGACTAATACCTGCCCAATCCATACCGCGCCCTATGTTCCGCCCGTCCTGCCTCCGCCGGAACCGCCAAAAGCGGAAATGCAGACGGAAGAACAAAAAAAAGAGAACAAAGAAGACAAAAAAGAAAATAAACCGGAAAAAAACGAGAAAAATGAGGACGATGGCTAAATAAGACTGGTTTCTATGACATAGCCGCTCTTTTCTTCAATGCCATATTCCAAAAAGTACCGTTCTTCCATAGGAATCCAATCTTTCAGGAAGGCAGCGTAATAGCTGCCTTCCCTTTCTTTTAAACGCTTCTTTTGGATTTTTTTCTCACAAGTCAGAAAAATTTTCATATCATATTTTTCGTTCAGCATCGGAGAATGGGAATAACTCCCCTCTGCCACATAAAGCCTGCGCGGCGGAAGTAAAATTTCATCTTCCATTTTCCCACTTTGGCAATTATAACGCCGATACCGTATTGTTTCTCCTGCCTTTGCCAAACTAAGCGCTTCCCTTTGAAACCTTATAAAATCCATATTTCCGCCCGCCGTTTCCCTCCAGTTTTCTGTGCGGGCTTCCACCGGAAGATAAAAATCGTCCATATGCAGGACGTGGCAGGAAAACATTTCTTCCAACAAAGCCGCCAGATGCGTTTTTCCGCTTCCACAGCGCC
Source organism: uncultured Lachnospiraceae bacterium (assembly GCA_910589105.1). GTDB lineage: Bacteria > Bacillota > Clostridia > Lachnospirales > Lachnospiraceae > Roseburia_B. Next base: position 679 of record CAJUST010000047.1, on the reverse strand, counting down.
CATCAATCCCAATAACTGCCACCGCCTTTTCCTCCAAAAGCTCTGTAATCCGAAGCAAAACCGGAAAATAAACGGCATACTCCGTCTTTAAAAGCCGGTAATGCGGACGGTATGCCCTGCGGTATGCATCGCTGTGACGCACCGGAGGATACCCCCGCCGCTTCCACTCTTTCCCCCACTCTGTTAATCCCTCTATCTGCAATCCTTCCGCCAGAGCAAGCTTATATGCCAGTCCCTCGTCACTTCCATGGCATATGCCTGCTGTTTTCAAAAACAAATCCGCGCACAGTCCCGCCGCCCGTTTCGAACGTAATTTTACCAGAGGAAACCGGCAGATCCCTTTCCCTATCAGTTCCGCCTCCTCCAAATCTGCGTCGTCCGGCAGGTTTAACATCTCCTTTTCTATCGAAGATAAAACCGACTCCCTATCCGCCATAAAATGTTTTGCTCCAAATTCACTTTGATAAATCAATTTCCCATAATCCTCAGGCTCCATCTGTGGATAACGGTTTTTATGCTCTTTTAAAACTTCCAAAAATAATTCTTCCATCGTTCCCTCTTTCCCAAAGCATTTTCCATATACAACAAAAAACTCTGGAATTTTAAAAACTCCAGAGTTTTTCATAGTAGCGGAAGGGAGATTTGAACTCTCGACACCACGGGTATGAACCGTGTGCTC
>CAJUST010000046.1 GCA_910589105.1 uncultured Lachnospiraceae bacterium | reverse complement strand
GATACCCGCCCGAAATCCAGTATTCATCAAATAATTAGAGCCATTTTAGAGCCAACAGCCGTAAAGCAATCCCGGAAACGCCCATTTTATCAGCATTTCCGGGATTCTATCTGTTACTCGAACTCAATCGTCCCCGGCGGCTTACTCGTCAGATCATAAACCACCCTGTTCACCCCATTCACCTCATTGATTATCCTCCCCATTACCTTCTGCAAAACCGCATACGGAATCTCAACTGCTTCAGCCGTCATAAAATCAACCGTATTCACCGCTCTTAGCGCAACCGCATAATCATACGTCCTCTCGTCTCCCATAACGCCGACCGAACGCAGATTCGTAAGCGCCGCAAAATACTGCCCAATGCTTTTGTCCAAACCTGCTTTCGCAATCTCCTCCCGATAAATCGCATCTGCATCCTGCACAATCCGAACCTTCTCTGCGGTCACGTCCCCAATAATCCGAATCCCAAGCCCCGGTCCCGGGAACGGCTGGCGGAACACAAGATGTTCCGGTATCCCAAGCTCAAGTCCCGCCTTCCTTACCTCATCTTTAAACAGATTACGAAGCGGCTCCACAATCTCTTTAAAATCAACGCAATCTGGCAAACCTCCCACATTATGATGCGACTTAATCACCGCAGATTCCCCTCCAAGACCGCTTTCCACCACATCTGGATAAATCGTTCCTTGAACGAGAAAATCCACCGTCCCAATCTTTTTCGCTTCTTCCTCAAACACACGGATAAATTCTTCTCCAATAATTTTCCGTTTCTCCTCCGGCTCCGTGATTCCTTCTAGTTTACGGTAAAACCTCTCCTGTGCATTGACACGGATAAAATTCAGTTCATACGCTCCATTTGCCCCAAACACAGCTTCAACTTCATCACCTTCATCTTTCCGCAAAAGCCCATGATCCACAAATACACATGTAAGCTGATTTCCAATCGCCTTCGACAGCAAAACAGCGGCAACAGAAGAATCCACGCCGCCCGAAAGCGCGCAAAGCGCGCGTCCGCCGCCAACCTTTGCGCGAATCATCTGAATCGAGTCTTCTACAAAGGAATCCATTCTCCAGCTTCCCTTACACCCGCAGACCTTCCGGACAAAATTAAAAATCATCTTCGTCCCTTCGTCCGTATGTAAAACTTCCGGATGGAACTGGATTAAATAAAGTCCCTTCTCTACATTTTCCGCAGCCGCCACCGGACAATCCGCCGTATGCGCAGTAATTTCAAATCCCTCAGCAACCCGTTCAATATAATCATTATGGCTCATCCAACAAACCGTTTTCGGTGAAACATTTTCAAACAATGCAGTTTCCGTATTGACAAAAACCTCCGTTTTGCCATATTCCCGCACCGGAGCGCCCTTTACGATTCCACCTAAAATATGCATCATAAGCTGCGCACCATAACAAAGCCCCAACACAGGGATTCCAAGCTCAAATAACTCTTTTCCATACGTCGGGGAATCTTCATTATAACAACTGTTCGGCCCTCCAGTCAAAATAATCCCTTTCGGTTTCATGGCCTTTATCTTTTCTAAATCCGTCCGATACGAATAAATTTCACAATAAACGTTACATTCCCGGACACGTCTTGCCACAAGCTGGTTATACTGTCCTCCAAAATCAACGACGATCACTTTTTCCTGATCCATTATCCCACTTCCTCCCACAATTATTCAACTCTACACATCATTATAAAAAAGCTCCTTAAAAATAACAAGTAAAATTTCAAATCAACCCAAAATTTCATCTCCCATGTTCACTTTTCACCCCAAATGCCCACTCTGCCAGCCAGCCTGCCAAATACCCTGCCAAAACGCCAGACACATTATACAAAAAGTCATTTATATCGCAATACCCGCGCCGGAACACATACTGCAGCGCTTCAATACAGGCGCTCACCACGCCGCCAAATGCCATACAGCCAAACCAATGAATCTTATCCCCTAAAAACCTCTGCGATATAATCCCAAATGGAAAAAACAAAATCACATTCCCAACATCTCCCTGTAAAACCCATGCATCCCGCTTTCGGATTTCCTCTAAGCGCAGAAAATGCAGCTTCATATCCAAAATTGGAACTGCGTACTGTTTTCTTGAGCCAAGCGTTAAAAACAGCAGGCCGAACATATATGAAACAGCGGCGGCGCCATAAAGCAGGCGAATCCAACGGTTCTCCCGAAATTTCGCCGAAAGCGCCGCTAAAATAAACATCACTGCCAAAACTAAAATTCCAAGCGCCGGAAAATTCCGGTTCATGAAAAAATATATTTGCTGATACACTCCACTCTCCTCCACTCCCGCAACAAACGCCCGCAAATCTTTCCTTTAAAGTTTCCATATGAAACGGAAAACCTAACCCCACACACACATAAATAAATTACATTGCCCTGCAGGCCATTGCTCACTTTTAATTTATCAAAAACATAATACAATCTCAACAAATACCAAAAAACTTCCTATTTCCCAACACGCCTTGCCAAAATTGCCGGACTCATTCCCTCTAACCTGAGCCATCTGCAAAAAAGAGATATTCCCTAAAACAGGAATATCCCTCCCAATCATTCTTTTACAATATCTGCGACCGCATTCGCCCCATCTGCCGCGGCTGTAATAATCTGCCGAAGCTTTTTCGACCTGACGTCGCCTGCTGCATATACGCCTACAGCGCTCGTCCTGCAATCCTCTCCCGCAAGGACATATCCATTTTCGTCAAACTCAACTTGCCCTTTCAATAATTCCACCTGCGGCATGATCCCGACTGCAAGAAATACGCCCTCCACGGCAAGGCTCTTTTTTTCCCCCTTCGCCTTTAATAACACTTCCACCGCTTCAACCGTCTCGCCTCCGGTTATCTTTTCCACTTCCGCTTCCAATACGATTTCAATGTTTCCCGCTTCCATCACCCTGTTTTGAAGCGTTTTCGCCCCCCGGAACGTATCCCTTCTATGCACAAGATACACCTTTTCACAGCCTTTCGACAAAAACAGGGCGTCTTCTAACGCCGTATCTCCGCCGCCAATCACCGCTACCGCCTTTCCTCTGAAAAATGCGCCGTCGCATGTCGCGCAATAGGAAACGCCCCTGCCGCGGAATTTTTCTTCCCCCTCCACGCCTAACGTCCTATGTGACGCCCCTGCCGCATAAATCAAATTCATCGCTTCATACGTCCCTTTATCCGTCACAACCTTTTTCACTTCGCCTGTACACTCTACGGATTTCACATCTTCCGTCACCTGCCGGATTCCAAGCTTTTCGACATGTTCCATAAATTTCTTCCCCAATTCAAAGCCGCCTATGTCAGAAACCGCCGGATAATTATCCACTTCCGCAGTATTTAACATCTGCCCTCCGCCCATTGGCTGCCGTTCCAACAGCAATGTGTCCAGACAAGCGCGCGCTGCGTAAATTGCCGCCGTCATTCCAGCCGGCCCGCTCCCAATGATAATGACATCATACATACTTTCTTCCTCATACTTTCCGAATATTCTGTTCCGTAATTTCTATCTTCCGTTCTTTATACAGCCGGCCAACGGCGCGTTTAAACGCATTTTTACTCATATGCATCTCCCTCTTAATCACCTCCGGCGACGCTTTATCGCTAAACGGCAGAACCCCGCCATATTCTTCGATTACTTTCATAACGGCAGCCGCATCGGCATCCATCTGCAAATGCGCTTTTTGCCGAAGGGTCAAATCAAGCTTTCCATCTGGTTTTACATGGCTGACCTGCGCCATTACCACATCTCCTATCTGTAAACCTCTCACGTCTTCAAACGGAGGGAACATTGCAGAATATTTGTCGTCTACTGCCGCAAACGTGCCAAAATTTTCACTAAATTCATAAATCCTGCCCGATACCATATCTCCTTTCTGATATGGCGTATCCTGTGATAAAAGGGCATATAGATTCCGCATACTCGCGCAAAGCCTTTCACTTTTATCAATATAGAGCGTTACGAGGATTTCATCTCCCTGCGCAACCTTTTTCGTCATCTGCTTAAATGGAAGGAACAAATCCTTCTCCAGCCCCCAATCCAAAAAAGCTCCAATTTCACCAACTTCAAGCGTCTTTAAAACCGCAATCCCCCCAAGCATCAAATAGGGTTCCTTTGTCGTTGCGATTAAACGGTCTTTTGAATCCTTATATAAAAAAACTTCTAATTCATCGCCTTCCGAAATCCCTTCCGGCGCCTGCTTTGCCGGAAGCAACACGCGTTCGCTGTCCTCCATATGTTCCGCCAGATAAATGCCGAAGTCCACCTTCTTTACCATAATCAGTTTTTGCTTTTCTCCTAATTTCATACTTCTTCCTCCAAAAATTCTATTACTGCATATGCAGAGCCCTTGCTATCCTCCAAAGCGACTGTAATTTTCCGTCCATCTACCTGTACTTTAGGATAAATCATATCAGACAAAACAGCCGCCTTTTTATATTCTGCGCGAAGTTCCTGCGCCACAAAATTTTCCGGCAAAAATTCCTCTGCCATTTGGACATACCTGCTGTTATTTACATGGCGGTTTGTATCAATATGGAAACGTCCGACGCGGATCGGCTCTTTTGGCTCCATTTCAGCCGGATATTCGATTTTCCTGCTGGCGCAATCCATTTTATAAGGTTCCTCAAACACATAACATTCCTGAATCTCCTTTGGCACCCGCGCCGGATGGCCGCTGTCCGTATCTAAAAACGTCCAAATGGAGTTGGCGTAAGCGATAAGCCTTCCTTGTTCATCTTCCACTTTAAAATTCCGGTATCCCAAAAAATTTTTAAAACGATACGGCCATGTGTATACAAAGATACGCTCACCCATTAGGGGATAACGCTTTATAACTGCCTGCCAGAAGGAAAGCGCCCAAGTTCTGCGCTTCTTCTTTAAAAATTCCACTCCGATTCCAATGTGTTCCGACTGGAAAATACAACTATCCTGCAATAAGTCCAGTAAAGCGGATAAAGTCATACGGTTATTTGCATCCATTTCACTATATCTTACAACGCTGTCAAAACAAAACATGTTAAATCTCCTTTTCCACCGATACAATAAAAAGCACCACAAACGTGATGCTTTCTAAGAACTGGCCCACAAGGATTCGAACCTTGAAATGACGGAGTCAGAGTCCGTTGCCTTA
>CAJUST010000045.1 GCA_910589105.1 uncultured Lachnospiraceae bacterium | reverse complement strand
AGATAAAATGAAGCTGCCGCTTCACGAATTTTCATTCGTTAAAGCGACAGCCCCTATATTATTTTTTTTCTGCCTTTTTTTCTCTTTTTCTTCCCTAGCCTTTATCTCATCATTCAACATTCCCAAAACTGTTGCCATCAATGTGCCAGATTCCGACATATTCTCCGGGACAATAATGGGAAGAATAATATCATTCGATTCCTGCTTATTCTTTTCCAGATGAACCCGGATTGTCTTTAAAACAGATGTCTTACCGGCTCCCCTGACCCCCATGATTCCAATATTGTTAGTTTTTTGATCTTTATTCCCATCATTTACTTTTTGTCCCTCAAAGTTGTCCACGGATTTTTTTTCTGCACGAAACTGATTTATCTGATCATAGATCCGCTTGTAGTTCGGCAAAATTAATTCAACCTCTGAATCTGACAGACATCTTGCTCCTATCTTATTTTTGCTTTCTTTTTGTACACTCATCCCTATTCCTCCTTATACCTTTCCCTTCGTTTTCTCTTAAATGTAGTAACTATATTATATTTCATAACATTAATTAAGTAAACTATTTAAATTTATAGTTATCTTTTATTATAATGACAGAAGCAACCATTAAATCAATGAGCTTTCTAACCTCATTCCGGTAAACTGCCCTTTAGACACAGCGCTCCCCACCCAAGCTGAGGATTGGGATACTCCTGAAGTACCGGCAGGTGTTTTGCGCCTTTTATCAAATATGCCTTCACCTTCTCCCCATATGGCGCTGTCAGATAAGGACTAACAATTTTTTATACTTTTTTTAGTTTTCAATTTTCCGGTATGTTCTTCTTTCTGCTGCATGTTAACCTTTTCTTCACATTGTCCCCTTGCTTCTTGCAGATATTTGATCTGCTCACTTAAGCTTCTTTCTTCCTGCCTTAATGCCTCTACTCTATTCAAATAGATTTTCCGCTCCATTTGATTCCTTTTGTATTGCTCATAAAGATACTGCTTTTCTATCTTTAATGAATCCTGTTTCTGTTCCAATGCCTTACACATCTTCTTTATCTTTCTATGATCCGCCACTGAAAAATCTGTATTTGATTCATGGATTTTCCCGTCCAAAATCCCTTGCTCCAATTCTTCATTGATACATTCTAAAACAGCCGCTTCCAATTCCGGCTTACTCAACCGCTCATTGATACACCCAGTATTTTCCTTTTTTTTGCCAGATGCCCTCGCTTTCGCTGGCGAAGGCCCTGTCATAAAGGCATCCCCGCAGGGATCTTCTTCATATCCTGCCTTTTTGCAGATAAAGTATGGTATTGTGGCGCAGCCTGACCGGAGCAGGCTTCTTTTGCAATGTCCGCATCGCGCTTTCCCAAGCAATACGCTTTCTTGTTTCAGAGTATGTTTTTTTCCTTTCTGGCATCCATTGTTTTTTAACACTTCTAATGCCAACAGATATTCCCTCTCTGTAACAATCGCCTCATGCCTGCCGGGCGCACAGATCTGTTCTTCATCTGGCATGGGCTTAAAATGCCTTCCTCCAATCTCTGTTACCCTGGTTCTTCCATTGACAACCGTTCCAGTATATACTTTGTTCTGCAAAATCCTCCGGACTTTCCCGCTGTCCCAATACCCTTCCCCATCCATGATATGATATTGCAGTTTCTCCCTATTCTTATACTGCCCCGGTGTTGGTATCTTTTCCTTATTTAGCAGTTTCGCTATTCTTCCAGTCCCACACCCTTCACAGGCCAGCCCAAATATCCGCCTCACATATTGCGCCGCCACTTCATCTATTGCCAGAATCTTCTTATTATTTGAAAACTGATAGCCGAATGGCGCTCTGGGGCCGATAAAATCCCCCCTCTTTCTTCTTATTAACAGCGATGACCGCATCTTCTCAGACAAGTCCTTGCTATACATATCATACAAAAGACTCTTAAAAGCAATCTCAATCCCTCCCGTAGTTCCTATGTAATCATTACTGTCATATCCATCATTGATTGCAATGAAACGGACTCCCATAAACGGAAAAATCTGCTCCAAGTAATCCCCTACTTCCAAATAATTTCTCCCAAACCTTGAAAGGTCTTTTACAATGATACAACATATTTTTCCTTCCTTTACCAACGACAGCATTTCTCTCACTGCCGGTCTGTCAAAGTTTGTCCCACTGTAGCCATCATCTACAAATTCCAATGACTGCATGGAGGGGAAAATCTGTTTCTCACTGATAAAACGGTCAATCAATTCTCTTTGATGGTTAATACTGTCACTCTCTGCTTTTGTATCATTCGACACTACGTCCCCATCCTCTACCGAAAGCCTGAGATACTTAGCCATGAACTTCCCTTCTATAATCCTCACCTCTTTCCGCTAACCGGGGAATCTAACGGCATTCGCAATGCCCGGCCATGCAGGGCAGGCTCTTTGCTGCGGCTCCCTGCCCATAACCTCATTGCCTCTCTACAGCATTAAAGTTAAATATTCATGCCTTATTTGTATCGCGCGAAGCGCCTTGGACACGGGATGCCCTTTGGGTATACTCATTCTGAAACCGGAATCGGATATGGATTCTTTTATCTTCATATACTTCCACCTTATCCAACAGGCTTACCGCCATCTCCCTTGTTAGCTCTTTTGCATCCCTGATATTCGAAAAAGCTTTCAGCCAACGGTTTTCCCCGCTCATATATTGCTCAAAATCATTTAGCTCTGCCTGTTTGCCGTCCAGTTCTGTTTCCAATTCAGCAATCTTTCCTGCATACTTTTCCTTCGCTGTTAAATATTCTTCTTTTGTCAGAATTCCTTTTTTCATGTCTTCATAAATACTGGTTTTCAAATATACATGCCTGCATAGTTCGTCTCTGATCCGCTCTACCTGCCTTTTTTTCTGTCTATAGACTATAGAATAGCTGTCTGATTGTTTCAACTGTTCCAACAGCCTGCTGACCTCGACAGCTAAGTCTATCTGCAGTTTTATCTGCTTTAATACCATATCAAAGATTTTATGATCAAGGATAGCGGATATATTGCATTTCACCTGTGAATGTCCATAAGCAAAACCACAGAAAAAATAATACCTTGCTTTTCCATTCCTTATATCTTTGTTCCTCCGCATGGCATGACGGCAGGTTCCACACACCAAAATCCCTTCCAGTACGTTCTTATACCCATGCCCGCCCTGCCTATCCTTCCATACTTTTCGGTTTCTTTCCTTAATTTCCTGTACCTTTTGAAACATTTCCCTGTCAATAATTGCCTGATGGTTTTCCTCTATGATCTCCCATGATTCTTCCTTTCTTTTTCCACGCCTTTCTTTAGAGTAGATAGAACGGTTATACTTTCCCTGTACCAAATCTCCCACATAAACCCTGTTATACAAAATCCGGCTGACTGCCCCCGGCTGCCATAGAACATGGCTGCAATCCTTATATTTTTTCACGCCCCGCTCCCCTGCATATCTGCTGGGGGACGGAATGCCTTCCTGATTTAATATATTTGCAATCTTATAGGCGCTCGTCCCCTGAATTTTCATTTCAAAAATGCGCCTTACTATATCCGCTGCGGGTTGCTCTATCACATATTTATTATTTTCCAAAACATAACCATACGGAGCTTTACTGCCTATAAACAATCCCTGTTCTTTCTTAATGCGGAACGCCGACATCACTTTTTTTGATATATCTTTTGAATAATAATCATTTGCCAAGTTTTTAAAATCTATAACCAGTTCCTTTTCCTGATAAATCTCACCTGCACTGTCAAAGTGGTCGTTGACTGCAATAAAACGCACCCCAAGAAATGGAAATATTTTTTCCAGATAATCTCCTGCTTCCAGATAGTTCCTTGCAAACCGGGATAAGTCTTTTACGATAACACAATTTATCCTGCCGCATTTCACATCCTCCATCATCCGTTCCCATCCCGGCCTTTCAAAGTCAGTTCCAGTCTGCCCATTATCCATATAAGTTTCTATGATTTCAATTTCTTTGCGGTATGGCATAGAGCTATCCTTTCGGGGCTCCATATTCTCAAGCTTCCTTACAAAATCTAATAACAGTTCAAGCTGATTATCAATTCCATCCTCACTTTTACCGCCATTATCTTCATTGGACAAACGGACATATAGCGCTATCTTCATAACAGGGTCTTTTATCTGTTCCGCAGCTTTCCCCGGCTTTCTACTCGTTCTCGCCATATGCTCCCTCCATTTTGCCATGCAATTCCTTTACTATGCTTAAAGAATCCTGAAATTCGTCTGCATATTTGAAATGTATTTCTATCCTTGGATAACGCTCTCCTTCCTTTTTTTCATAGACAAGTATCTGCTCAATCAGAAAAACAGCAACTTCCCTCGATATAGATTCCAGACGCCCATATTTCTTAAACTGACTGATCCAATCACATTCCCTTCGCTCTCCATCGGCAAGAAACGCCAGTTCCACTTCCATTGCGTCCAGCATCTGTTCCGCTGTCTGAATACGTTTTCCATAGATTTCTTTTAGCTCCAGATATTCTTCCTTCGTAATCAGGCCATCTTTGTAATCTTCATATAAACCCATGCGCAGACGGGTGTATTTTTGTATCTCCTCCTTTTTTCTTACCGCCTGCCTGCCTTTTTTTTCCTCCTTTACGCCAAATGGCATGGAGGTATCCTTTCGGACGCCCATCTCTCCTTGACTGATCTTTGCATGATCCGCTTTTTCCAGAATCTTCCTCAAATCTGCCACATTATTGATCTGATGGTTTAGCAGTTTCAGTACGCTTTCCTCCAAGGCCACTGCATTGATACTGTGGGAACTGCAGACGTCCTTATTTCCTTTATGGCTTCCACACACATAATAAATAAATTTCCTCTTTCCGGAAGGAACTGTCTTTCTGACCATGTTTGCGCCGCAATCGCCACACTTTACAATGCCGGACAGGCAATACACTTTCTCTTTTGCCGTTCCCGTTCTCGTATCCATCTGAAGCTGCTCCTGTACAGTTAGGAAATCTACTAATGGCATAATGGCTTCATGGGCATTCTCTACCCGGCTCCATTTATTCTGGTCACGCTTTACTTTCTTTTTCACTTTATAATTTGGCGTAGTTTCCTTTCCCTGCACCAAAGTCCCAGCATAAACGGGATTCCCTAAAATGCGGAGTATATTCATATGTGTCCACTGGCTTTTCAGATTCTTCTTAAAGCCAGTATAAAACGCGCTTCCGCTCTCTTTTTTATAGTCCATCGGCGTCAGGATATTTTTTTTATTCAGCTTCTCCGCTATTTTATACGCATTATTGCCTTGCAAATAGAGCTTAAAAATAGAACGTACAACTTCCGCAGCTTCCTCGTCTATTTCCAGCTTATTTTTATCCTCTTTCGATTTCTTGTAGCCATATGGGGCAAAAGAGCCTACAAAATCCCCCCGTTTTCTCTTTACTTCCAGATTACTGCGGATCTTAATGCTAATATCTCTGCAATATGCATCGTTAATCAAATTCTTGAATGGAAGGATAATGTGATTCACCTGCGCGTCATTCATTATACTGTCATAGTTGTCATTGATTGCAATAAAACGGACGCCCATGTATGGAAATATTTTTTCAATATATTTCCCTGTCTCGATGTGGTTTCTCCCAAAGCGTGATAAATCCTTTGTCACCACGCAGTTCACTTTTCCTGTTTTAATATCCTCTAACATTTGCTGGAATGCCGGACGCTCGAAAGCTGACGTTAGATAACGATACTTTTGAAAACACTGGAAAATCAAGGTTTTGCGGGCGCGTATCTGGCGCGGCAAGGGATTTTATGCCTTATCCCCCGAAACCGCGCTTCTACTGCGTAACAAATCCACAGCAAAAGGAGTGATTTACTATGGCAGTTTTCAGAGTGGAACGGAACAAGGGCTACACCGTAATGAGCAACC
>CAJUST010000044.1 GCA_910589105.1 uncultured Lachnospiraceae bacterium | reverse complement strand
TATGCGCACAATTCCGATTTATATTCTCGATTATAAAATATTTGCCTGCTACTTACAATATATATATATATATATTTATATTTATAAACACACTTTGCATGGGTACACAATTCTAAAAAGGGAGTTATTTATTCTACTGCTTTTTCGCTTCACTATATTTTTCATTTCACTGCTTTTTTCTTTCCATTTAAGCAATAATTATCTGAAAGCCTTTCATTATTACTAGGCCCCTCCCATCAATAGCCTTCCGCAAACGCCCGCATCACCGCATTGTAAATCCCCTGAGCCACCCTTATTTGGTATTCCTCTGAACAAAGTAAATTTAATTCCTCATAATTTGTCATAAAGCCAACCTCAAGCAATGCCACAGGCGCCTCACTGTTGCGGATAATGTACATTTCATTTCCTGTCACTAGGCCTTTATTGGCGCTTCCCGTCATGGCTAGGACTTCCTCTAAGCAAATCTGCGCAAATCCTTTCGAACAAAACGCTTCCCCCTCCTTCGTCTCATCGTACAGCGCTTCCGTCCCGTTAATGCTGGACATTCGGCCGCTTGGCGTTGAATTATTATGTACGCTAATCAAAAGATCCGCTTCTGACTTATTCGCAAGCCCAACGCGGTTTTCAAAACTGGGGTTTTCGTCTGTCAGCCTTGTATAATAAACGCCAACCGAATCATTTCCCGATGCATCAAAAATCTCCTTTACCTTTAGGACAATATCTAAATCTATGTCTTTTTCAAACACTCCCTGCTTCGCGGCTCCCGGCGCATTGCCGCCATGCCCTGCGTCAATCACTACCACTTTTTCATAGATATCCTTTGGCTTTAGAAAATCAATATAATAATATTTTTTGTCATAGCTGACAGACATTTCAAACACCCTGTCCGTCACAAATTCCACAATGCCATATCCCTTCTTGTTTTCATACGTCAGGCTTTCAATATTGTCACTGTTGCCAAGCATGGGATATTCATAGAAATAGACCTCATTTGCATATGGAATTTTAATATTTACCGTCTGCGTCACATAATTCTGCGTCATTTCCAAATCATTGCCCGATACGCCAAGAGGCAGCTCCAAACGCAGACGGCTATAAAATTCCGCCTTATCCTCCTGCTCTTTTTTTGCCTGTTCATTATTATACTCCAATAACTCAAGCCCTGTCATATCCAGCCGTTCTTCCTTTGTCTTAAGCTGGTTTTCTTTATATGACGCTAAAAGTTCTTTCGATACAGTTTTAAGCCGGTTTAAATAAAATGTCCCTATGCAGGCCGCCGCCGATAAAACCATTACAAAAACTGCCGTCTTCTTTAGAATGCTTTCCTCCAACTAAGGTTCCTCCAAACTGATATTTGTATATGCTTTCAGACATAAATTGCAGGAAAACGCCTCCTCCACATGTTCCCAGCGTTTGCCATCTACACTGATATACCCCTCTCCATCTGTCAAATCCACACGGCTTGTCGCTTCATCTGCCGCATATTCAATCGCCATCGGATGAACCGCTTCCGGCGTCTTTAACCGTAAGACTACGGCAAACCGCTCACCGGCTTTCAGCGGAATTTCTTTTTTCATGCAAACCGTGTAAAATCCTGCGTTTTTAAAACTGCCTTCCGCTATTTTTTCTCCCCGTTTCAATGAGTCCGCGTCTTTAAAATCCCGCGCCAGATAGACGCTGTACTCCGTATTTTTCCCAATCGCATAAAACCCGACAGCCGCCAAAGATTCTTTGCCGCCTGCCGTATAGACGTTTGCGCCATAAACCGATTCTTTTTGGAACCCAATCTGGCCAACCCAGCCGCACAAATCCGACTGATAAATCTTGTCGTAATTGTCCGTATCTTCGATGTTCGTACAGACTATATTATGGCTGCCGATGTTCGTGTCATAATATGACACATAAAAGTATCCTCCGTCCCCGAACCCATCGCCCCAGCTATTCTGGCAGAGAAACGCGCCATCGCCTTCTACATTCACCGAAAAATTTTCTTTTGGATAATTATCGTCCCATCCAACAATGACGACTTCATGGTTTGGTTTTTGCGTGCCGATGTAGCAATACGCCTGCTGCTCCATATTATAAAAACCGGAACGGCTCATAATATTGTCTAATGCAAAATAAAGCGAAGTCTGCACGCCGCCATACAAAAACACCGCTTCTTTGATTTTTTCATAGTCCTTGCCCTCTAAAATCTGCATTTCCTGTATATGCTTTACGGCTTTTAACCCAGACTCAGTTTTTCCGTCTCCAAACGGATCGTCTTTTTCAAAGACTGGCCCCTGCCACGAAAGCAGATACGCCATTGCCATCGTATATTCGCCGCCGTTTTTCGTATCCACCACAAAAGAATTGCTCATGCTCATATGGTCTGGAGACAACTGCATATCTTCTTCCGGAAGCAGGGACGACTCAAGCGCGCTAAGCGCCGCAAACGCCCAGCATGTCCCCGTATTTTTCTGATCTTTCACTTCTCCCGTCCGTTTCCGCTGGCGCAAATCATAACTGACTGGAAAAATGGAAGCCGTCTCTAAAGCGTCCATCGCCGACGCCTGATTTTTTTCTATGTTCCATTCATAGTCATAGCCGATATTTTTTGAAATTTCCCCTATGCTGACGTAATAGCGCCCTTTTCGCTCTGTCATCGGGGATTCTATCGTATGCTTTTTTTTATTGACCGAAATCTCCGCTTCCCCCAATGTAAGACGGACGGCGTCGTTTCGTTTTTCAATCCGCAATTCTTCTTTGCCATAGATATGGGAACTGCACTTTAACCCTTCGCTTAAAATATCTGCCGGAACCATAATATTCAGATTATCATCCATATAGATAGAAGTGTCCTGATTCGTATATTCTCTGTGATCTAAAGCAAGCGAGAGCTTCTTTTCATTGACGGTATCGGCAATTAAAGGATTCCAGTCTTCTTTTAACAGGTTTGCGCCGCGGAAATTTCCCACTGTTTCCAAATCCCTTCCAAACGAATGGAATTTCAACAAACAGGCAAATGCCACGGCAAACGCCAAAAGGCAGTAACGTTTGACGTCTCTCATTCACGCTCCTCTTTCATCTGCTTCCTCCTAGGAGGTTTTGGCCCTAAGAATTGGTAAAAATAGGTTTTTAACATTCCATTGTAGATTTTCCGGTTTTTATCCGCCTTTCGCCCGATGTATTTTTCCGTATCCTCATAGCCGCTGATTAAATACATCGACCATGCATCCAGCCTATGGTACGCTTCCCCAATTTCCCGGTAAAGTTTTGGCAGGGCATTTTTTTCCTCTAACCTCTCCCCATATGGCGGATTTGTCAGGATAAACCCATATTTTTTCGGATGGCGCAGTTGATCGACTGCCCTCTGCTGGAAATGGATCAAACCGTCCACTCCGGCGCGTTTCGCATTCTCCCTCGCCGCCTTTATCATATCGCCGTCAATGTCGTAGCCCTGAAGGTCTGTCTTTACGTCTAAATCCACCATATCTTCCGCTTCCGCAAAACATTCTTCCCAAAGACATTGCGGGATTAGATTGTCCCATTTTTCCGACAAAAAATGACGGCGCATGCCCGGCGCAATATTTGCCGCTATCATAGCCGCTTCGATTAAAAACGTGCCGCTGCCGCAAAGCGGGTCGACTAATATCCTGTCAGCCCGCCACGGCGTCAAAAGAATCAAAGCCGCCGCTAATGTCTCCGCCAAAGGAGCCTTGCCCCCTAGATAACGGTAGCCTCTTTTATGCAATGATTCCCCTGTCGTGTCAAGAGCAACGGTCACTTCATCTTTATACAAAAAGATACGGACCGGATAAGAAACGCCGTCTTCCGCAAACCAATCCATATCGTATTCTTTTTTCATTCGCTCCACCATTGCTTTTTTCGCAATGGACTGTAAATCTGACGAACTAAACAGCCTGCTCTTAACTGAAGAAGCTTTCGCCACCCAGAATTTCCCGTCTGCAGGCAGGTAATCTTCCCATGGAACTGACAAAATCCCCTGAAAAAATTCTTCAAACGTCTCAGCTTGGAAGCCTGCGACTTTTAGAAGAATCCGCTCCGTTGTGCGCAGAAAGATATTTGCGCGGCAAACCGCTTCTGCATCTCCCTCAAATGTAATTTTTCCATCTTCTACCTGTAGAATCTCATATCCTAAATCATAAATTTCTTTTTTTAAAACCGCCTCTAACCCAAAATGGCATGGCGCAATTAATTCAAATTTCTTCATTTGCTTTCTTACTTTTCTCCCGTCTTTTTTCTAACTTCCATCTTATCTTTTAAAAACAAATGTGTCAATCTTTTTTCATATTCAAATACGCCTGATACCCGCCAGACAAAGTATAAATAGTCCCTCTCCTGCCCCGAAGCTTTCTTGCCGCCAATAGGCTTTGGTTTCCATGCTCACAGTATAAAATTAAACTTACCCTTTGTGGCAGCGCATCGATCCATTCTCCCATTAGTTCGAACGGAACATTCCTTGAATGCCCAATATGCCCTTCCAAAAAGCTTTCCTCACTTCGTAAATCTAAAATCAGACACCGTTCCCTATGTATGATTTCGCTGATTTCTTCCGCCTGAATCATAAGAAACCCATAATTTCCTTCCTGCTCCATTTATATCCCTCCTTTTCGTCAATGAAAAAAGCAGATTACAAACCATCGTTTGTAATCCGCCTTTTTCCATATCTTATGCAGATATTTTCTATCCGTTACAAATAGAAAAATGCTTATCTGCAGTCAGATGCGTTGTCAGATGCACTGTTTGACGTTTTGTTAGAAGACTTATTTGACGTCTTATTAGAAGCATCTTTGTTTGAAGCGTTTGTAGAGTTCGAGCTGTCGGATGCGCTGTTTTTTGCCGCATTCTGACTGTAGCTCTTTAAATTGTAGCTGTTTGACGTTTTGTTTTCACTGTTTTTTGCCATTTTTCATTACCTCCTAAGCATTTAATGCACTTTTATTATCTGCTTGGGAAACCGAAAATATACCATCTATTTTTTACCAAAAAACACGCGGGTAACCGTATGCAAAAGCAACCCTGTCAGATAAAAGGCGGCAAGCGCCCAAACCAACATAAACCCAAAACGAACAAACAATGCCAGCCCCGCCGCCATACAGATTCCCATGGTAAGCCGGCCGCGCCAAGTATGCCAAAACCTTTTGTTATCCGATGGTTCTGGCTCTTTGTCCGGCATTGCGCTCCCACCGGAAACGCCGCCGCCATACAAATCCGTAATCGTCTTTGCCAGCAAGACCGGATTGCCCAGATAAGCTAAAACTTCTTCCTGCGTTTTTCCTTTTCTGGATTCCTCTATAATATACGTTTCATAATACTTTAAATGCGCATTGACCTGCGATTGCGGAATCCTGCCTTGCAGGGCAATCCTTAATTGACCCAAAAATTCATCTCTTGTCATAACACTCCCCATAAAATCCGGTTTACCGTTTGATTGACATCGCCATGCGCCTGTATGTGTGGCGCGCGCCTTTTATCGCTGTTGAATATGCCATAATATTCTCCGGCATCGCTATGCCCGTGTAACCGGAATCGCCTAAATGATGCATGTCCGTACCTGTCATTTTACACATTAAGGCAATCCTTCGTATCGTATCCACGTCCGCCCCTTCCTGAGAAGTGCCAATCGCCGTAACCGTTAATTTCCCAAGGCCGTGCGCATACGCCACAAGCCCCCTGACATATTCCATTGTAATCCCCGGCACTGTTCCGGGAGCTGGAAGCAAAAGAATGTCTGCGCCTGCATCTGCAAACATTTTTATGTCTTCTTTTGTAATTATATGTTCCGCCGCCTCAGAAAGAATCCCTGATGCGTGCATTTTTCCAGCGGCTAGCGCAATCTTGTCCCCTACATTTTCATGGTACAGTTTTAACGTTTCCGTAATTGCCTGATTCGAAACTCCCGTCCCCGGATTTCCGGTCAGTAAGATAAAATCTACGCCCATTTCCGCCGCCTTTTTTGCATTTTCTAACGTTGCCGACCGGCCTTTCGTCAGCGCCCAGACGTCATCTGTCTTTGGAAGATCCGCCGACTGCCCAACTGGCTCTAAGTTTATGCCGACCGGCCTTCCGGTCAGGCGTTTCACTTCCCGCACAATCTCAAACGGATCTGTCTTTGGCAAACCTAATACGGCTGGCCCGTCCACATCAAAAATATTGAGCAGCACAATATCCGCCCCCATCGCCGCCGCAAGTTCCGCATTTGATATATCCGATAATAACGGGCTTACCGTCCCAATTGTCTCACACGCAAGCGTCCTTCCTTCCGCCGCCCCAATCGCATATAAAAGCTCCTGTTTCGTCATTTTCTCAAAATCAGAAGCAGTACAGTCTAACATTCTTTTTTGCATCGCCATTCTCCTTTTTATAAATCGCCACCGCTGTCTCCATAGGCGTTTTCCTATTTTTTATAAAGAATTTTCATAACATAAAACAGTCTCCCCAAAATGGTTTACTCCACATGGCTTGAAGGAAGCGTAAAAAACGCCTCTTAAACTATGCTTTACTAACTAATGTGATCTAAATGAATGTCAAATATTCCTTAATTACAATCAAGTTCCCTCTAGCATTCTTCACAGATTTGTAAAATATAAAATTTTAAATAAAAGCTTTCATCTGCAGACCATAAAATCGGGTGATCCGGTGATTGCGCGCGGTATTCCACTTGCCGTATCCTTTTATGCGCTCCAGATGCGGCCTGCTGTATTGTCTTTGCAAACAATTCGCGCTCCATAAAATGCGAACACGAGCAAGTCGCCAGAAAACCTCCCGCCTTCACAAGTTTCATTGCCCGCAGATTGATCTCCCTGTATCCTTTCACCGCATTTTTTAATGAATTTCTGGATTTTGCAAATGCAGGCGGATCTAAAATCACGACGTCAAATTTTTCTCCTCTCTTTTCAAGTTCGGGAAGCAGTTCAAATACGTCTTCACATTGAAAATGCACAGTTTGTTCCAGACCATTTAATTTTGCATTTTCTTCCGCTAACTGTAGGGCGGATTCAGATGCATCTATCCCAAGAACGCTTTTGGCGCCTGCAATCCCGGCATTTAAAGCAAACGAGCCTGTATGGGTGAAGCAGTCCAGAACGGTCATGCCTTTGCACAATTTTTGTATGGCAAGCCTGTTGTATTTTTGATCGAGAAAAAATCCTGTTTTCTGTCCGTCTTTGACGTCGACTATGTATTTTACGCCATTTTCTGATATTTTTACTTTCGTATCAAATGGCTCTCCTATAAATCCTTTGATGCGTTCCAACCCTTCATTCACGCGGACTTTTGCGTCGCTTCTCTCATAAACGCCCCGAATGTGTACGCCGTCTTTTGCAAGCGTTTCCTTTAAAATATCTGTCAATTCCAATTTTAGGCGGTCAATCCCAAGCGCTAAAGACTGCACGGCTAAAACATCTTCAAACTTATCTACAATAAACCCCGGAAGGAAATCCGCTTCCCCAAAAATTACGCGGCAGCTTGCCGTATCTACAGTTTGCTTGCGGTAATCCCATGCTTTTTGTATACGCATCTGCAAAAATTCCCGGTCAATTTCCTGATCGGCATTCTTTGTCAGCATACGCACACGGATTTTTGAATTTTGGTTGATAAATCCCTTTCCCATTTTATAACCGTCAAAATCATGCACTTCCACGATGTCCCCATTTGTGAACCTGCCCATAATAGACTCAATTTCATTGTCAAAAATCCACAATCCGCCAGCTTTTCTATTTCTGCCCTGTCCTTTTTTTAATGTCACTATCGTCATATGCGTTTCCTTTCCCTAACGATTGCTGTTTTTATTTTATCATAGCACACTGCAAAAATTTTTTGAAGAATTTTACAAAATTTTCTTGACAATTTATATATTCTCCTGTATTATTAATTTTGCTTTGAAGCGATTGCCCAGTTAGCTCAGTTGGTAGAGCAGAGGACTGAAAATCCTCGTGTCTCT
>CAJUST010000043.1 GCA_910589105.1 uncultured Lachnospiraceae bacterium | reverse complement strand
GGAAAGACGAGGCTAAAAAAGAGACAGCACTCAGAATGTTGCAGGATGGTGAATTGCCAATTGATAAGGTGGCGAAATATTCAGGGTTGGACATTACGGAAGTGGAATTATTAGCGGGTGTTCAGACGGTATAGAAGAGTGTGGATATTTTATAAGATATAACTATTATTGGAAAATGAAAGAAGGATGTGGATAAGTTTGCTTGAGGGGTGAAAGGGAAATACAAATTGAAATATTTAGAATCAATTCAGGAAACCATATATTTGTCTGCCGGTAATGCGCCGCAATACCGGCGTATTATGCGGATTTTTTTTACAGAGTACGAAAAAATGCATTTTCAGTTATATAAAGAAGATGTGTTGGATTTACTTAGGGAGTATCCGGAGTTTTCGGATTATTCTATGGAGCAGTTGAAATCAGATTTAGAGGCGTTGGTTGGATGGAAAAATCTTACGCCCATCCAGGATCCGAAAAGAGTTTATACAATTGCGGAATATAAAAATAAGCAGTACCGTTATACCATGTCGGAATATGCGGTTGAGATAGAGAGAATGACGGTAAAACTGGAAAATCTTTTCATGGACAGTGGTAATCTGTCCATGAATTATTTTGTGCGGATTGAAAATGCACTGAATGAAATGGAGCAGATTGACCGTCAGGAACTGAAAGCGGTGAATGAGTGGTGGAGTAATTTACAGGAAGATTTTAAGAGATTAAATCGGAATTATCAGGATTATTTGAGAGAATTCTATTCAGGCAAATCAGATAAGATGCTCAAATCTATTGAATTTGTCATACATAAAGACAGGTTTATTTCTTATTTACAGGAGTTTGTGCAGCAGCTTCAGAATAAATCCATACGTATCGAAAATATCATTGAGAAATTGCCGCGGCAGATAGTGGACAGGGTATTGGAGAGGGTTATTGAGAGCGAATTGGCAATCCCACACCCGGATTCGGAAATACAGGATTTAAGGGAGAATGCGATAAAAGAAAACATATACGGAAAATGGCAGAGTCTGTCAGATTGGTTCGTTTCGACAGATAAGTACCCAAGCGAAAGTCAGAAAGTAATGGATATTACAGATGAGGTCATACGCAAAATCATACAGAATGCGGCCTTGATCGTGCAGATCCAAAATTGGGGAATCAGCCGTAAGGAAGACTACAAGAAATTTGTGCAGATGTTTGCGCGGTGTGAAAATGTGGAGGAGGCGCATAAGCTTTCGGCACATGTATTCGGAATACAGCATGTGCGGCATTTCAGGGTAAACCTTCCGCGTTCTACGGACAGCATAAACAGCGGCGTTTTTGATGAGCTGCCATCGGAATATGAATTGAAGCCCCATACCAGAACGTATAAACCAAGAATACATAAGTCCGGGTTTGAGAGTAAAGCGCTTGAGAAACTTACTCAGCGTAACCAATATTTGAAAAAACTGGAAGAAGACAGAAAGCTGGTTATGAAGTATATTCAGGACAGGCAGTTGGATATCAGCAGGATTGACGACTGCATTTCTGTGGATACGCGGGAGACTCTTTTGCGTTGGATTGCACAGGCAAATCTGACTGTTTCAAAAAGTGGAAGAACCGAGTATGGGCAGGTATTTCATTTAATAAAACAGGAGGGAATCCATACGCTGAAATGCGAGGATGGGGATCTGATGATGCCCAGATATATATTTCAGTTTGAGGATTAGGAAAATTCGCAGAAAGGGGAAAAATGGAAGCGGCGAAAGCATTAATAGAAAATTGTTGGATTGATAAGAAGAGGGATAAGGAATTATATATGGAGGTTCGCAGGGAGCTGCCCAAGTGTCAGAAATTTTTCCGGGAGCAGCTTGGCTGGACGATCATCAATAATGAACAGATATTGAAGGTGGAGAAAATACCTGCCCATGCGGAGAGCTATATGGGAATAACAGATTTTTCGGAAAGCAGGGATTACTGCCTTTTTTGCGCTGTCCTGGCATTTCTGGAAGATAAGGAGGAGCAGGAGCAATTCTTGCTGTCAGAATTGGTAGATATGTTGGAACTACAGCTAAAAGGTGTGATGGATATGGACTGGACTTCCTTCACGCACAGGAAGTCTTTGGTTAGAGTGTTGCAGTTTTGTGAGCATATGAGGTTGTTAGAAGCATATGAAGGGAGTAGCGATAATGTTGGCAGCAACATAGGGCAGGAGATTTTGTATGAAAATACTGGGCTTTCCAGATATATAGCGGTGAATTTTGCATACAGCATAGCTAATTTCCAATCATGGGTAGACTTTGAGAAACAGCAGAATGCGGAAAGCGAAACGGACAGAGGCCATTATCGGATTAATCGTGTATACAGGCAGATGGCTGCGGCACCGGCTCTTTACTGGAGCCAGTCCGACAACCCGGACAGCATCTATTTGAAAAACCAGAGGCAGTGGATACAGAAAAATTTCGGTGAGTATTTGGGAGGACAGCTTCATATCCATAAAAATGCGGCTTTTCTGGTCATGGATGAAGAGGAATCTTTTGGGGAAAGGCATCCAAGAGAGGCGATGCTTCCGGAACTTGTTTTGCTCTTTTGCGGACGGATCAGGGAAAAAGCGGACGAAGGTGTCTGGATGAAAAGGCAGGATGAGTGCATTATTGTTTCTAAAAAAGAGTTTCAGAAGGAACTTTATGATTGCCGTGATAGGTATAGAGCAGCATGGAGTAAAGAGTACAGGGAGATGGAAGACGAGAAGCTATTGACAGCGGTTACTTCTTATATGAAATCATGGATGATGATTGACGAGAGTGACGGGGAGATTGTCATTTATCCTGCGGCGGGAAAAATGATCGGGAATTATCCGGCAGAGTTTGAGTTAAAGGAGAAGAACAGATGAGAGAGCGTTGGCATATGAACCGAATCGGTTTTGTAAATTTCTGGCTGTACGATGATGAAGTGTTTTCTTTTGCAGACGGGAAATTGCTTCTCCGCGGACAGAATGGTTCCGGAAAATCTATCACAACGCAGAGTTTTATTCCTTTTATACTGGACGGGGACAGAACGCCCAGCAGGTTGGATCCTTTTGGCTCCAATGACAGGAGAATGGAATATTATTTTTTGAACGATGGGGAGAAGGAGGAGGCCACCGGCTATCTGTACTTGGAGTTTCAGAAGGGGAACCGCTATCGGACGATTGGAATCGGACAACAGGCGCAAAGGGGGAAACCTATGGGCTTTTGGGGATTTGTCGTCTTGGATGGGAGGAGAATCGGATTTGATTTTAACCTGTACAGGGAAGTGGGAGATACGAAGATTGCGTACACGAAACAGGAGATGAAAAAGGAGCTGGGAGAAAACAATCTGTTTACGGAAACACAGAAAGATTATATGCGTTTTGTAAATAAACATATATTTGGGTTTCCTAGGCTGGAACAGTATGAACAGTTTATACGGCTGCTCATAAAAGTCAGGGCACCCAAGCTTTCTAAGGAATTTACGCCGAAGAAAGTATATGAGATATTGAACGATTCTTTGCAGACGTTGTCAGATGAGGATCTGCGCGCCATGGTGGACGCCATGGAGAAAATGGATGATATACAGGATAAGCTGAATGGATTAAAAAGGGCTTATAAAGATTTGCAGATTATAAGGAATGAGTATGTAAGGTATAATCAGTATATGCTGGGACAGAAAGCGACCGCGTATCTGGAAGAAAAGAGGATGGTTGACGCGGCCAGGGAAAAGCTGGAAGCGGAGACGGATGAATTGGAGGAGACAAAGGAACGGCTGGAGAAATCTTACGGTCATGCCGAGGCGCTTAGAGCGGAAAAAGGCCTGCTGGAACGAGAGAAGGAAGCCATCGGGACAACAGATTTAGAGGAGGCGGACGAAAAATTAAGGCAGTGCCGGAAACGCCGGGAAGATGCGGAGAAAGAAATAGCGCTTTATTGCCAGCATATGGAGCAGCACAAAAATGCGATACGGGAGTATGACGCTGCCATACGTGAGATCAGGAAGAAGGTCGATGCCTGCCAGATGGAGATAGAGCGGTTTGTGAGTGATATGAATGAATTACAGGAGACAATCCGTTTTTCAGGGCATGGACAAATCGTAAGCTTGTGGAAATATTCGGAGAGCTATGAGGCATGTAAAAATATCAAAATTGAAATTGAAAAATTGTGCAAAAGCGTGGAGTCGGCATTGGAGGAGCTGAAAAAGTTCAGGGAAATACAGCTACAGTGGGACAGGCTGTCGGAAGAGTGCAGCGTTCTGGAGGAAAAGAAAGCGCAGGCGTGGCAGCAGGTGAACGATGCGGAGAAGATGGAGGACGGGCTGAGGGATGATTTGATTGAAGCATACTATGGCCTGGAGAAGCTTAACCAGGAATTTTATCTGTCCAAAAAGGAACTGGAACAGATATCGGCATATATTCAGAAATACCAGGGTATGGCAGACTATGGCGATATACGCAACCTCGTTGGAAATATATGGGAGATGAAAAACCAAAAGCTGGGAAGCGAATTTTCCGCCTTGAAAGTGCGGAAGGAAAAACAGGCGGAGACTGTGAGAGTCTGCGGGGAAGAGTTGGAGGAATTGGAAAAGATGCCGGAGATCACGCCGGTGCGCAGAGAAATTTTGTGCAGGACGAGGGAAAAACTGTCAGAGAACCATATCGCCTTTTTGCCTTTCTATGAAGCGGTGGACTTTACGAAAGATGTTTCTGGGCAGGAGAGGGATTTGCTGGAATGTCAGTTGGAGGATGCAGGACTTTTGGATGCTCTGGTGGTGGCAAAGAAAGATTATATGCGGGCAATGCAGGTTCTGGGGGAATGGTCAGATAAGGTTCTCTGCTTAGAAGATTCCGGGAAAATGGGATACGGTAAACTGGCGGCGGTTGCCCAAGATATGGAACTGCGGAAGATGATCGAGCGGATTTTATCAAATATCGGGGAGGAAGACGGCTGTCAGATTGTGTTAAAGCCAAATGGCTATTTCAGGCACGGTGCGTTGGAGGGGTACAGCAGGCCGGAAAAGGAAGCGTGCTACATTGGGGAAGCCATCAGAAGAAAGAAGAGGGAGGAACAAATCAGAAGAAAAAAAGAAGAATTGCAGCTTTTGCGGCAGGAACTGGAGGCATTGGAGCAGGGAATAGCCGGATTGGAGAAACGGATTGCCATCTTGCAGGAAGAATATCGCGGGCTGCCCGTATTTGACGAATTGGATGCGGCAATTGCGATGAAGAAGGATTTAAACTGGACGTTTGAAAAGTGCGGTGAAGAGTGCGGGAAGAAACAGAAAGAGAAAGAAGAATGTGAAACGCAAAAAAAGCAGTCCGCACAGCGGGTTATAACCAAGTGCAGGGAACTGCCCTATGAAAGAAACATTGAGAGTTATGAGGAGATACTGGAAGCGCTTTATGAGTATAAAAGTCAGTTAGAATCCTTTCAGATCGCGGTGATGCGCCTTTTGGCGGAGCAAGACAGAGAGGATATGCAGAAACGGCTGATTGAGAAAGAGGAGGACGCAATCGATGCGGAAGATATCCATAAGAAAAGGGCGGAGCGGGAATTACAGGAACAGAGGCTACAGATTGAAAAATTGGAAGAATTCCTGAATGCACCGGAGAACAGGGAGAAAGCGGAACGGTTAAAAACAATTCGGGATGAGCTGGACTTAAAAAGTAAGGAAGAAACGGAATTAGGTAAAAAACAGGCTGTATGGGAAGATGCCGTGAAAAGATTGGAGCCGGATATTGAGATACGGAAAAGTAATGTGATGGAAAAAATGGAGAAGGAGGCCCGGCTCAGGCAATATTTTGATGAAGAATTATCTTTGGGGCTTGTATTTGCCAGAGAAAGCAAAACCATACCGGAGGCGGCTAAACAGGCAGAAAGTGTCATCAGAGAAGCTGACAGAAATAGATCCGTGGCGGAGATTGTGTCGAATCTGGACAGGATTTTTCATGCCCATATTGGAAATCTGGTAACTTACGGGACGTTTATGGAGGAGTGTTTCGCGCAAGGGACAACAGATGCGATGGTTTTGCGTAAACGTCATAGAATCGTCTCTTATATGCAGGGGCGTAAACTATATTTTGAAGAATTCTATCAGGTAATCAAAGAGAGAATTGATGAAACCGAACTGTTGATCCGCCAAAAAGACAGGGAACTGTTTGAGAATATCCTGTCGGATACACTTAGCAGGAAGTTAAATGTCCGTATTGCGGAAAGCAGGAAGTGGATTCAGGATATGTCTTCCCTTATGCGAAAGATGGATACTTCCATGTCGCTGACCTTTTCGTTGGACTGGAGGGCTAAAACCGCGGAGGGTGACGGGGAACTGGATACGGCGGAGTTGGAGAAGATGCTGAACCGTGACAGGGAATTGATGACGGCGGAGGATATTGAAAGGATCTCCGCACATTTCAGAAATAAGATTTATACGGTAAAACAGACGGCGGAGGAAAACGGTGAAGTCTTAAACTATTCTGATTTGGTGAGGGAAGCGCTGGATTATCGGAAGTGGTTTGAATTCAAAATGTTTTATTATCGAAATGACGAGAACAAAAAGGAATTGACAAACGGAGCCTTTAACCGCTTCAGCGGTGGCGAGAAGGCAATGGCCATGTATGTTCCGCTGTTTGCCGCGGTGAATGCGCAATATAAAAAGGCGGAGAATGACGATTTGCCAAGAGTGATTGCGTTGGATGAAGCTTTTGCGGGTGTGGATGACAAAAATATCAGCAGCATGTTTGATCTCGTAAGAAAGTTCGATTTCGATTATATCATGAATTCACAGGTGCTGTGGGGATGTTATGCGTCCGTACCCTTCCTGCGGATCGCGGAATTGCTTCGGCCTGCCAATTCTCAAGTAGTTACGGTGATCTATTATCTGTGGAACGGAAAACAGAGAATCATTGAGGAACAGTAAAGTGGAAGAAAAAATCTTAGAGGAATGCGCGCTTTATTTCAGGAAAGACAAAGCATATACCTGTATGTTTGCTGAGTTGAAGAAGAAATACATAAAATATGGGAGGCTTTCAGGGAAAATTTTTCTTGCAAATTTATCTGAGGCGGAATGCGTCGCTTTGGGTAAAGTGTTTGGGAGAAGTCTGTTGCCGGGTGATTTTGTTTTCTCTGTCTCCGAGTTGCAGGTGGCGCTGAATGAGACGAGGTTCTGTGGAGTCGAAATGGAGGCGCTTGTAGAACGGTATTTTGAGGAAAAGCTTGTGTCAAACAGCCGGAGGAGGGAAGAAAAGAAGGCTTGCAATAACCGATTTTGGGAGGCGGTGCTGGATGAGGTGGGAAGCCGGTTTGGAGAGGACGCCGGGGGAACACAGTGGCTAAAAGGAGTGCGGGAACAGCGTAAATATGGCTATCATTTGATTATCAGGGAGAGAGAAAAATCGAGTGACAGCATAAAAGAAATGCTTATGGAAGTGTGCGGTGCATTGGCATATTTGTCACGGGAGGATAGGAATGGAGCGGGATTTGTCAGGCTGGCGGTGCTGGGGGCGGAGGTCACAAAGAATCCCCACTGCTTTGACAGACAGAATGCGCCTGGACGTTTGCTGATTAGCGCTTTAAGCTATATTTATCTGGAGGAAGAGCCGACAGCCCAGGAAGATATTCTGGCTTTGTATTATAAGGCGGGGATTGCGCCTGATGATATTTCCAGCTATACCACGTGTTACGGAATCCATTTCTACGAAGGCGACAGGGAACATGAAGCCTATCGACATTTTATTGGAAAGGGCGAAAAATATGTCCTGACGCTTTCTAATTTGAGTAGATTGACAAGGGCGGACAGCGGCAGGAAGAAAGTTTTTATTATCGAAAACCAGATG
Source organism: uncultured Lachnospiraceae bacterium (assembly GCA_910589105.1). Lineage (GTDB taxonomy): Bacteria > Bacillota > Clostridia > Lachnospirales > Lachnospiraceae > Roseburia_B. The sequence goes on along the minus strand of CAJUST010000043.1, from coordinate 543 downwards.
GTTTTTTCTCAGGTTTGTGATGAAATGGATGGGGAGGAATACGCAATCGTGTGTACTTCCGGGCAGCCCAGAACGGCTTCTCTGTTTTTAATAGATTTGCTGCTGAAATCCGAATGTAAACTATATTACTGCGGCGATATTGACCCGGAAGGAATTGAGATCGCGGACAGAGTGCTTACAAGAGGTAAAGGGAAGATTCTGCCATGGAGAATGACGGCGCAGGATTATTATCGCTCGCTATCGGATGAGGCGCTTACAGAAAAACGTTTGAACCGATTGGATAAGATTGCAAACGCTCAATTGAGAGAGCTTGCGGAACTTTTGAAAGCAGAGAAAAAAGCAGGGTATCAGGAGCATTTGATTGATTTGATGGTGGGAGATATTAGGACAGAATAATAGGATAATGAAGAGGATTATTTTATAATGCAACTTGACACTAATTTACCATCAATTTTCCTTCTACTTGACACTAATTTATCATACGCCCTACGAAGTTATGCGGGTTTCAGCGATTTTCACTCAAAAAAAGTGAAAAAAGTTTGT
>CAJUST010000042.1 GCA_910589105.1 uncultured Lachnospiraceae bacterium | reverse complement strand
CCAGAGCATAAATAGCGCGCTTATTGTCAAACCAAAGGTATTACTGCAGAAAAGCTCCCAAAAACTCATAATCCTCTTTTACCTCCTACAATTTCTCACAATCCTGGCAATCTAGGATTTGCATTTCTCTTACTGATAATACAAATCCACCACACAAAACGGATTTCCATTGATCAAAATCCTGCTTTCTGGCGCTGAATCCTCAGTTTCTTCCTCCTCTTTGCTGTCTCCCATTCTGCTTTTTCAACATCAGTTAAAAAAAGAATGCGCTCTGCGCATCCTGCCCGGAGGGCTTTTTGTGATATAGAAATCCGGAGGAATTTCCTATATCACAAGCAAAAAGGCTGGCGCCTTCCTGGGAACATTATTGGAATCTGCCGCCACCAAGGTCAAATATGCCCGATTGATTGGTTTTCTTGTCCCCTGAAGTCTTCCATATAAGTATCTACTCTTATTTCCATTGAGGTGTTCCTACATAAGTCACCTTTGCCATCAATACAATCAAAACAGTATTAAAATAAGGCAAAGGACAAAGCCAGAATCATAGCTTTGCCCTATAAACATTCATGAAATATCCTATATCAGATTTTAGTCATTTGTGTAAACCTGAAACAGTCTCTCCTTTTCCAGTAACATAAAATTAATTTTCTTTCGTTTCTGCCATTTTCATAGCGCGGACTTTCAGAGGAAGTCCAAAGAGAGTAATGAAACCCTCTGCATCATGGTGGTCATACAACTCGCCTGTCGTAAAGCTTGCGAGTGATTCACTGTAAAGCGAATATGGAGAAACAGTCCCCGCCTTAATAATATTTCCTTTATAAAGTTTAAACTTTACTTCGCCCGTCACATATTTTTGCGTCGATGTCACAAAAGCAGAAACAGCTTCCCGCAGAGGCGTAAACCATTTTCCTTCATAGACAATCTGAGCCAGTTTATTTCCCATATCCTTTTTAGCTTCCATTGTCGCGCGGTCTAACACCAGTTCTTCCAACTGTTGCTGCGCTTCCATTAAGATCGTTCCGCCCGGCGTTTCATAAACTCCGCGGGACTTCATTCCCACCACGCGGTTTTCCACAATATCTACAATGCCAATTCCATGTTTTCCGCCCAAACGGTTTAATTCACGGATAATATCCGAAACCTTCATTTCTTTTCCATTTATCGTTTTTGGAACGCCTGATTCAAACGTCATCGTCACATATTCCCCTTCGTCTGGAGCTTTTTCAGGAGAAACGCCAAGGACAAGAAGATGTTCATAATTTGGTTCCATAGCAGGGTCTTCCAATTCCAGTCCCTCATGGCTGATATGCCACAAATTTCTGTCCCTGCTGTAACTGCTGTCAGCCGAAAACGGCAAATCAATTCCATGCGCCTTACAATAAGCAATTTCCGATTCACGGGAATCCATATTCCACTTATCGTCCCGCCAAGCTGCAATAATCTTCAAATCCGGCGCAAGCGCCTTAATGCCTAATTCAAACCGAATCTGGTCATTTCCTTTTCCGGTAGCCCCATGGCAGATAGCGACAGCCCCTTCCTTACGGGCAATCTCCACCAGCCTTTTAGCAATGCCCGGACGAGCCATAGAAGTCCCAAGCAGATATTTATTTTCATATACAGCTCCTGCCTGTACACAAGGAATTACATAGTCCTCACAAAATTCATCTACAATATCTTCAATATATAATTTACTTGCCCCAGACAGCTTTGCGCGTTCTTCCAATCCGTCCAGCTCATCTTCCTGTCCGCAGTCAATGCAACAGCAAACGACGTCATAATCATAATTCTCCTTCAGCCACGGAATAATCGCAGTCGTGTCCAAACCGCCAGAGTAAGCCAAAATTACTTTTTCTTTCATAAAACATATACTTCCTTTCTCATATTTGTAAAATTGATAAGAATAATATACAACAACCTATCCAAAAAGGCAAGTGAAAAAATATACATAATTTATTTATGATTATGCAAATCTTTCTATATTAAATAGAAAAGATTGAAAAATATTGAATAAAAATTGAAAAATACTTGTATAAATGGAAAAATAAATGTATAATTATGCAAATGAGAGGTGGGAAGAAGCCGTCTGGATATGGCAGAGACAGAGGGTATTTCTTTTGCGGAATGTGAAAAGGTTAAGAGATTCTAAACAGACCCGATTATTTGGCAGATGACAGATGGGACTGTTAAGATTCTCTAAACCTTTTTACAAAACCGCAAAACCAAATACCCTCTGTCTCTGCCATATCCAGACTACATTCTTGGCTGTCCGAAACGTAGAGAATGAGATTTTTATGATAAAATTGAACGGGATAGATATAAATATTTGATTGAGTGCCACATAAAGAAAATACTATAAAGTTGCGACAGCGAGATAAGACAGAAAAATGTTTATTGAAAAGATAGACAAAAGCAAAGAAACGCGTAAAAGAAATAAAGTATGTTAGATAACATAGAAAAAATAATTAAAAAGCGACAGCGAAATAAGACAGAAAAAAATATGTTTATAAAAAGATAAAAAAAGCAAAGAAATGTGTAATATAATAAAGTTCGTTAAACGTAACATAAAAACAAATAAAAATAAATAGCGATAGAAGTCAAAAAAATAAATTTATTGAAAATAGAGAAAAAACGAAGAAACGCGTAAATAGAAAAAGTTTGTCAGACACAACATTGTAAAAACTCTTATTTACATAGAGCATCTACGAAATATAAAAGAAAATTGATGAAAATGATATGTAAAAAACACGCAGAGATAAAGAAAACAAAGAATTGCAGCAGTTGAAAAATAAAACATAAAAAAGATCTACAAAACATTTTATATAAAAAAACAATAAAGAATCATATAGAATAAAAGACAATAAAAAATCATAAAGAAAAGAACAATAATAAATCATACAGAGTAAAATTCATAAATAGTAAAAACGAAAAATCAAATCATAAAAGCATCAAACAAAGAAAAACCCTATCAAAAACAAAAAGGCAGCCATAAACAAAGCTAAAACGAAAAATAAATCAACTAAAGCCAAAATCCAGCCTAAAAAGTTTCACAGCCATCTAACAAACGAAGGTTTCAATCAGGAAATAAAATCAAAAGGAAACAGTGTTGCCAAAGAACAGGCAGGAAACGGAGGGGGTAGGCAGCGGCGGCATTGTGATGGGATTTAGAGCTTCTTAAGCATCCCACCCGAAAACCAGAAATGCCTTGCCATGGATGGCAAGGCAAGCCACAAAGCGCCATGGATGGCGCGTTTGTGGCGGTTGCGTCCGTAGCCAAAAACAAAAAGGGATGCTTTAGAAACTCTTAATCCCTGAACACCGCCGCCGCTGCCTACCCCCTCCGTTTCCTGCCGTCCCCCTCCCACCACCCCCTACCCCTGATTGCCCAAAACCGAAGTCCCTCTTTACGCAGAGCAGATTTTGTACTAAACTATAAGAATCAATCAAAAAAGAAAGCAGAGTGAAAAAATGATAAAAGCAGGAATTATAGGATCGACCGGATATGCTGGAGCGGAATTGACGCGGATTTTGCTTGGACATAAGAATGTGGAAATTAAATGGCTGAGTTCGAAAAGTTATACGGGGCAGGCGTATGCATCCGTTTACCAAAATATGTTTGAACTGATAGACGAAAAGTGTGTGGACGATAATATGGAAGATCTTGCAAAGCAGGCAGACGTTATCTTTACGGCCACTCCGCAAGGCTATCTGGCTTCCATTTTAAAAGAAGAAATTTTAAGTCAGGTGAAAATTATAGACTTAAGCGCGGATTACCGTATCAAAGACGTTTCCATTTATGAAAAATGGTATCAGATTCCACATAAATCCCCGCAGTTTATCAAAGAAGCGGTATATGGTTTATGCGAAATCAACAGGGAGCAAATATCGCAGGCCAGACTGGTGGCAAACCCCGGCTGTTATACGACATGTTCGATATTAACGGCGTATCCTCTGGTAAAGGAAGGGTTGATTGACGCAGATTCTTTGATTATCGATGCAAAGTCTGGCGCATCGGGCGCAGGCAGAGGGGCGAAAGTGTCAAATTTGTTTTGTGAAGTGAATGAGAATATAAAAGCATATGGGGTGGCGGCGCATCGGCATACGCCGGAAATTGAAGAACAGCTTGGCTATGCGGCAGGGAAAGAGATAAAAGTGAATTTTACGCCGCATTTGGTTCCGATGAACCGTGGCATTTTGGTGACGGAATATGCGCATTTGACGAAAAAAGTTTCCTATGAGGAAGTTAAGGCTGTGTATGATTCGTATTATGCAGCGGAAAAGTTTATCCGTGTTTTAGAAAAAGACGTTTTCCCAGAGACGAAATGGGTAGAGGGAAGTAATTTTGTCGACATTAATTTTAAGATAGATGAGAGGACTGGACGCATTATCTTGGTGGGCGCGCTGGATAATCTTGTAAAAGGAGCAGCCGGACAGGCGGCGCAGAATATGAATCTGATGTTTGGGGAGCCGGAAGCGGAAGGGCTTTTGTTTGCTCCGGCATTTCCGTAGGGATTGGAGAGAAAGATGGACGCGGTTTGTTATACGGTCCGCGCTATGCAGATGGAAGATTATCCGCGCATTTATACGTTATGGACGGGGATTGAGGGCTTTGGAATAAGAAGCATTGACGATTCGAAAGAAGGCGTGGAACGGTTTTTGAAACGGAATCCGGAGACGAGCATAGTTGCGGAAGCAGAAGGAGAAATTATTGGCACGATATTGTGCGGGCACGATGGACGGCGGGGCTGTTTTTATCATGTCTGCGTGAAACAGGGATTTCGGAAACAGGGAATTGGGAAGGCAATGGCGGTCGCGGCGATGAAGGCGCTTCAGGCGCAACAGATAAATAAAGTCTGTTTGATTGCTTTTTTAGACAATCAGGTCGGGAATCAGTTTTGGAAAAGCGTCGGCTGGACGTTTCGCAATGATTTGAATTATTATGACTTTACGTTGAATGAAGAAAACATTACACAGTTTAACCGATAGGGAGGAAGGGTTTTTATGGAAATGATAAAAGGCGGCGTGACGGCGGCAAAAGGGTTTTTGGCGGCGTCGGCAGCCGCAGGAATAAAGTATAAAGACAGATTGGATATGGCGTTAATTTACAGCCAAAAGCCCTGTGTGGCGGCAGGCGTGTTTACGTCAAATGTAGTAAAGGCGGCTCCGGTAATTTGGGATAGGGAGATTGTGTCGGGAAATGGAAGCGCTAGGGCAGTTGTGGTAAATGCGGGAATTGCAAATGCCTGTACGGGAGAAGAAGGTTATTCTTATTGCAGGCAGACAGCGGAAAAGGCGGCGGGACTGCTTTCCGTTTCCAAACAGGAAGTATTGGTTGCTTCTACAGGCGTAATCGGTATGCAGCTTCCAATCGAACGGATCTGCGGCGGGATAGAAAAAATGGCGCCAAAGCTAAAGGAAACTAATGAAGCGGGCAATGAGGCGGCCCGCGCAATTTTAACGACGGATACCCATGAAAAAGAAGCTGCTGTGACGTTTGAAATCGGCGGCGTAACGGTAACGTTGGGCGGTATGTGCAAAGGTTCGGGCATGATTCATCCGAATATGTGCACCATGCTTAGTTTTTTAACTACAGATCTTGCGATTTCCCATGAACTTCTTTCAGAAGCTTTGCGGGAAGATGTAAAGGATACTTATAATATGGTTTCCGTGGACGGGGATACGTCGACAAATGATACGGCGCTTCTTTTAGCAAATGGCGCGGCAAATAATCCAATGATAACGGAAAAAAATGCGGATTATAGAATGTTTTGCGAGGCGCTGCATACGGTCAATACGGCATTGGCAAAGCAAATGGCGGGCGACGGAGAGGGAGCGACGGCTCTTTTTGAGGTGAAAGTTTTTGGGGCAAGGTGTAAAGAGGATGCAAAACTTTTGAGTAAGGCAGTTGTCACTTCAAATCTGACAAAGGCGGCAATTTATGGGCATGATGCGAACTGGGGACGGATTTTGTGCGCATTGGGCTATTCTGGCGCACAGTTTAATCCGGAAAAAGTGGATTTGTTTTTTGAGAGTGAAGCGGGAAAAATTCAGGTCGTCAAAGACGGCGTTGCGCTTGCGTATAGTGAAGAAGAAGCGACGAAGATTCTTTCTATGCCGGAAGTGACGGCGGTTGCGGATTTAAAAGAGGGAGAAGGAAGCGCGGCTGCATGGGGATGTGACCTGACATACGACTATGTGAAAATTAATGCAGATTACCGTTCCTAAGGAGAGGGCGGCAGGAGGGAGCATAAGATGGAAGAAAAAGAAATTAGACAGAGTATGGGCAAAGCGGAAGTTTTGATTGAGGCGCTGCCTTATATCCAGCGGTTTAACCGTAAGATTATTGTTGTAAAATACGGCGGGAGCGCGATGGTGGATGAAGCGTTAAAACATCAGGTCATACAGGACGTGACGCTTTTAAAGCTTGTTGGGTTTAAACCGATTATCGTCCATGGCGGCGGGAAGGAAATCAGCAGATGGGCGGGAAAAATGGGGATTGAGCCGGAATTTATAGGCGGCCTGCGGAAAACAGATGCTGCAATGATGGAAATTGCGGAGATGGCGCTTGGAAAGATAAACAAATCACTGGTGCAGTATGTGGAGGAGTTAGGCGTGCTTGCAGTTGGCATAAGCGGCAAAGACGGCGGGCTTTTGCGTGTGGACAAGAAGTATTCACAAGGCAAAGACATCGGGTTTGTAGGAGAGATAAAAGAAGTCAACCCGAAAATCCTCTATGATTTATTGGAAAAAGATTTTCTTCCGATTGTCTGCCCGATTGGAATGGACGATTCCTTTCAGACGTATAACATCAATGCAGACGATGCCGCGTGCGCGATTGCGCGGGCAGTGGAAGCGGAGAAACTGGCATTTTTGACAGACATTGAAGGGGTGTATAAAGACCCGTCTGACAAATCTACGTTAATTTCCGAGCTGACGATTGCGGAAGCGGAAGAACTTCTTGCCAGTGGCAATATTGGGGGCGGTATGCTCCCGAAACTGCATAGCTGTATCGATGCAATCGAAAATGGGGTTTCAAGAGTGCATATTTTAGATGGCAGGATTGCGCATTGCCTGTTATTGGAGATTTTTACAAACAAAGGGATCGGAACGGCGATCTTAGGAGAAAGGGAGACGAAATTTTACCATGAATAGTATAGCTTATATGGAGCAGGCGGATCGGGATTTACTGCATACATACAACCGGTATGGAATTATATTAAACGATGGCGGCGGCGTATATTTGTATGACACAGATGGAAACAAATATCTCGATTTTGCGGCGGGAATCGGCGTTTGCGCGCTTGGATATGGAAATAAGGAATACAATCAGGCATTGAAAGATCAGATAGATGCTTTGATTCATACGTCGAATTTATATTATAATCTTCCGGTCATAAAAGCGGCGGAACGTTTAAAAAAAGCAAGCGGCATGGACAGAGTGTTTTTTACGAACAGTGGGGCGGAAGCGGTTGAAGGAGCGATAAAGGCGGCGAAAAAATATGCTTATACGCGCGATGGACATGCAGGGCATGAGATTATCGCTATGAATCATTCGTTTCATGGCAGAAGCCTTGGCGCGCTTTCTGTCACGGGAAACCCGCATTATCAGGAAGCGTTTGCTCCGTTGCTGGAGGGAATCCGTTTTGCCGGGTTTAATCAGTTAGACAGTGTAGAGGCGTTAGTAAATGATAAGACGTGCGCGGTTCTTTTTGAAACTATTCAGGGAGAAGGCGGCATTTATCCGGCTGAAAAGGAATTTATGGAGGGCGTTGCAAAACTTTGCAGGGAACGGGACATTCTTTTGATTTTGGATGAAATCCAATGCGGCATGGGCAGAAGCGGAAGTATGTTTGCATGGCAGCAATATGGCATAAAGCCAGATATTATGACGGCGGCAAAAGCGCTAGGGGGCGGCGTTCCGGTTGGGGCATTTCTAATGACGGAACGTGTGGCAAAACGATCCTTGGCGCCGGGGGATCATGGGACGACTTACGGCGGCAATCCGCTTGCCGGAGCGGCGGTATTAAAAACGCTTGAGCTTATGGAGCGGGATTGTATCACAGATCACGTTCAGGAAATTTCGAAATATCTTTGGGCGGCTTTAGAGAAGCTGAAGGAGAAATATGACTGTATTACAGATCATCGCGGAATGGGGCTTATTCAGGGACTGCAAATGACAGTTCCGGCTGGGGAAATTTCAAAACGGGCGTTAAAAGAAGGCGTTCTTTTGATTACGGCGGGTTCAGATGTTCTACGGTTTTTGCCGCCGCTTGTAATAGAGGAGAAACATGTCGATGAAATGATTTCGGTATTGGATCGTGTGTTAGAAGGTTAGTAGAATAGAAAAGAAATAGATTGAAGATGTGTTTTCGGTTATAGATCTTGTGTCTATATCTGAATGAAAAGGGGCTGTCGCACTAAGTAATTAGTGCGCAGCTCCTTTTCTATGCAAAAAA
>CAJUST010000041.1 GCA_910589105.1 uncultured Lachnospiraceae bacterium | reverse complement strand
ATAAAATGAAGCTGCCGCTTCACGAATTTTCATTCGTTAAAGCGACAGCCCCTTTATTTTGTTAAATTTCCTCTGTATGAAATCTATCTTATTTTGCGGCAGAGACGTTTTGCCATGTTATAAAAATATACAAAAAAAGCATTGAAAAACAGCAAATATATAGTTATAATAATTTATATCTGAAACCCATTTTCCCTAAACCATGGAGGAAACGTATGTCAAGTACAAAAAAGAACACCGCGTTATACATAAAACTTTATTTATTCGCAGCTATTGTAATTCTATTTGTCTTTTCCAGCTTTCTTTTTGTCTCAATTTCGATGAATAGAACTACGGAGAATACATTTATGGCAGTGGAACGGCTGCAAGAGGAAACAACGCAAGACGATGCCGCGTTCTATGACGAAGTAAAGGAGTATACGGCAGGCAAAGTCAAATCCTACGGTATTTTCTGCGCCGTTTTTGCAGGAATCTTTCTTTTGCTTTTTTTCTGGCTGGCGTTTCACTTCCAAATGTCGCTCGATGCCATTGAACGGTTGATGCGGGATATGTCAGACGGGCGTTATTACGATACAGACGATCCGTATTTCCAAAAATATGCCAAAGACGTCACTGCGCTGGTGGAAGCGGCGGATACGCTTCATCAAAGCATCAGTATGCAGATGGCGGACATTCAGGCAGGGGCAGAGGAAGTTTCCCAAAGATTAGGGGATGCCCATTCTGAAATCAGCGGGCTTTCCGCTTCTGTCAGTGAAATTTCAGATGCCGCCCAGACTGTGGCGTCTTCCATTCGGGAAACAGAAGCGTCGGCGTCGGAAATGGATCATTTTTCACAGGAAATCCAGTCAGCGGCGAAAAACATGGCTTCCCGCGTTCAGGCAGGCGCCGAGCAGGTCGATGCAATCTATACCCGCGCAATGGATGCAAAAGAAGAAGCATCTCAGAAACGTTCTATGGTTCAGCGGAATCAGGACGAAATTCGGGAAAGTTTAACGCGCGCGTTAGAAGACGTAAAAGTCGTAGAGCAGATCCCTGAACTGGCGGAATCCATAATGAACATCACGGAACAGACGAATCTATTATCTTTAAACGCAAGCATTGAAGCGGCAAGGGCGGGAGAAGCCGGAAAAGGATTTGCCGTTGTTGCAGATGAAATCCGAAAACTGGCAGACCAGTCAAGGGAGAATGTTGAAAATATCCAGTGGATTACTGAAAAAGTGGATTCAGCGGTGAATCATTTAAAAAAAGAATCCGAATGGCTTTTAAAATTCGTAGAAGAAAAAGTGCTGTCGAGTTTTGTGTTTTTCGATCAGCTTGCAGATTATTACAATTCCGATGCGGAAGACGTCAGCGCTTTAGTGTTTGATTTCAGCTTAACTTCAGAAGAATTATTTACGACCATTAAACGCGTGCTCCAGTCAGTTGATACAATCAACCAATCAGTCACGGAAAGCGCAAATGGAGTGTCCGGCATTGTGGAAGCTTCCGGACAGATGGGAGAGAAGGCCTTGTCAGCCGAGGCAATCGCCAAAGAGATAGAATCCGAGGTTTTCCTGTTAAAAAAACGCGCAGAACAGTTTCAGGATATGGAACAAACAAAGGAACCGCAGACGTAAAACAGAATAAAAGCAGTCAGCCCGCCGTAACGTTACGTTCCGGCGGTATTTGCTTTTTTGATTCATTATAAAAAAAATGTAAAAAAAAAGGAAAAAAGGAGTTTATGCAGTAAATATAGAGTAAGGGTCAGGGGGGAACTCAGTGACAATACGAGAGAGAATTGAAACGATGGAAGCAGAGACGTTAAGTCCCTATGCGGCTCTTAGCGTCCATACAAAGGGGCGGGAGCGGGACGAAGAACCCTGTGACATACGTCCGGTTTTTCAAAGGGACAGAGACAGGATACTGCACTGCAAGGCGTTTCGCCGCCTGAAAAATAAAACGCAGGTTTTTTTAACGCCAAAAGGCGATCATTACCGTACCAGAATGTCCCATACACTAGAAGTCTCACAGAATGCGCGGACGATTGCAAAAGCCCTCCGCCTGAATGAAGATTTGGTGGAGGCAATCGCGCTAGGGCATGATTTGGGGCATACGCCGTTTGGCCATGCGGGCGAATATGTGTTAAACTCCCTTTGCGCGGAGGGTTTTCGGCACAATGAACAGAGCGTCAGGATTGTGGAAAAGCTTGAAAAAAACGGAGCGGGGTTAAACCTGACATGGGAAGTGAAAGACGGGATTTTAAATCATCAGACAAGAACTATGCCGCATACGTTAGAGGGGAAAATCGTCCGTTTTTCGGACAAAATCGCCTATATTAACCATGACATAGACGATGCAATCCGCGCGCAGATTATGGTGACGGAAGACATTCCGAAAGAACTGCGTAAGACGTTAGGCGAGACGACAAAAGAGCGTCTAGACAGAATGATACATAATATTATCACATTCAGCATTGAAACAGATGACATCAGAATGTCAAAAGAAGTCGAAGAAGCCATGCAGGAACTGCGCCGTTTTATGTTTACACACGTTTACCAGAATCCCGTTGCGAAAAGTGAGGAAGAAAAAGCGAGGGGGCTTTTAAAACAGCTTTATGAGCATTATCTTTGCCATATGGAGCTGATCCCCGCAAAATATGCCCATATGTTAGAGGACGGCGAGTCAGAAGAACGGGTGGTCTGCGACTATATTTCAGGCATGACGGATCAATATGCAATCATGAGATTTGAAGAATACTTTTTGCCACAGGCATGGCAGGTGGACGGGTATTAAAGGAGGGGGAATATGCCGCTGTATTCAGAAGACATAATAGAAGAAGTCCGCTCCAAAAATGATATTTTAGACGTAATATCCGGTTATGTGAAACTTCAGAAAAAAGGAAACGCCTATTTCGGCTTATGTCCGTTCCATAGTGAAAAATCGCCTTCATTCGCCGTTACGCCTTCGCGGCAGATGTACCATTGTTTTGGCTGTGGGGCAGGCGGGAATGTAATTACGTTTTTAATGGAGTATGAGAATTATTCTTTTGTGGAAGCTATGCAGGCATTGGCGGAGCGCGCCGGCGTGAAGCTGCCGCAAAAGGAATATTCCGCTCAGATGCGGCAGGAAGCGGACAGGCGGCAGCGGCTGTTAGAGGTCAGCCGGGAAGCCGGAAAGTATTACTATATGCTGCTTCGCAGCCCAAATGGGCAGGCGGCGTATCAGTATTTTAAGCGGCGCGGGTTAAGCGATGCCGTCATGAAAAAATTCGGGCTGGGCTATGCGGACAAATACAGTGACGATTTGTACCGTTATCTCAAAAAGAAAGGCTATCCGGACGAATTGCTGCGGGACAGCGGACTGATTTCTTATGACGAGCGGAAGGGAGGGCATGATAAATTCTGGAACCGGGCGATGTTTCCGATTTTAAATGTCCATAATAAGATTATCGCATTTGGCGGCCGCGTGATGGGGGACGGGGAGCCGAAATACTTAAATTCTCCGGAAACGCCGCTGTTTGACAAAAGCAGGAACCTCTATGGCTTAAACATAGCGAGGACGACGCGCGAGCCGCGGCTTTTGCTATGTGAGGGATATATGGACGTCATCGCGCTGCATCAGGCAGGGTTTGACAATGCAGTCGCGTCGCTTGGGACGTCTTTTACAAACGGGCATGCCGGCCTGTTGTCCCGTTATGCAAAAGAAGTCTATTTGACCTATGACAGCGATGCGGCGGGAGTGAAAGCGGCCTTACGCGCGATACCGATTCTGTCCGCGGCGGGGATTGCGGTTAAGATTATTGATATGAACCCGTATAAAGATCCCGATGAGTTTATCAAGGCGTTAGGGGCGGAAGCGTATCAAGAGAGGGTTTCAAACGCAGAGAATAGTTTTTTGTTTGAAATCCGCATGTTAGAGAGGGAATATGATTTAAACGATCCTCAGGGCAAGACCTCTTTTTATAATGAAACGGCAAAAAAACTGTTGCGGTTTACTGGAGAATTGGAACGCGAAAATTATATCGAAGCCGTAGCGGAGAAATATCAGATAGGATTTGACAATTTGCGTAAGCTGGTTCATCACTTTGGGGTTCAGGCGGACATACACGCGTCCCGACAGGAATTAAAGTCCGGCATCCATGAGAAAAAGAAAAAAGAAGACGGCAGGAAGCAGTCGCAGAAACTGCTTTTGACATGGCTCATTGAAGATACGGGGCTTTTTTCCACGATTGGGCGGTATATTACGCCGGAAGACTTTACGGAGGAGATTTACCGGAAAGCCGCCGCAGAATTATATACACAGTATGAAACGGACGGGGAGGTGAATCCGGCGAAAATAGTCAGTATGTTTCAAAACGAGGAGGAGCAACGGGAAATAGCCGCATTGTTCCATGCGCATATCAGCCATTTAGACACAAAAGAAAGCGTGGAAAAAGCGCTCAAAGAAACGGTTGTCAAAGTCAAGCGCAACAGTATCCAATATAGAATCAAGCAGTCAAATCCAACGGATTTGGCATTCACCCAAAAACTTGCAGAAGAAAAGCTGCAGTTGCAACAGTTGGAAAAATTGCATATTTCTATCAAATAAGGACAAAATAGTATCAATTATGCAGCCGCGCATATGGAACGGCTGCCGAACTACGAGAGGAAGGAAACATGGAAGAAAAGAAAAAGAAAGCCATAAAAGGTTCCGGTGAAGATATTGTCTCTGCGGAAAAAGCGGCAAGGGCAGAAAAATTAAACCAGAAATTGAGAGAGCTTGTCATATTTGCAAAGAAAAGGAAAAATATTCTGGAATATCAGGAAATCAGTGACTTTTTTCAGAAGATGGAACTGAATGCCGAGGAGTTTGAGAAGATTTTGGACTGTCTGGAGACGAATAATATTGATGTGCTCCGAATCAGCGACGATGATGACGATGATATTTTAATTACGGAAGACGATGATATTGAGGTGGAAAAAATCGATCTTTCCGTGCCGGACGGCGTCAGCATTGAAGATCCGGTGCGTATGTACCTGAAAGAAATCGGAAAAGTGCCTCTTTTAAGCGCGGAAGAAGAAATAGATTTGGCAAAACGCATGGAGCTTGGGGATCAGGAGGCGAAAAAGCGTCTTGCAGAGGCAAACCTGCGTCTTGTCGTGTCGATTGCGAAACGTTACGTTGGGAGAGGAATGCTCTTTTTAGATTTGATTCAGGAAGGGAACTTAGGCTTAATTAAAGCGGTGGAAAAATTTGATTACCGCAAGGGATATAAGTTCTCCACATATGCGACATGGTGGATTCGTCAGGCAATTACGCGGGCGATTGCAGATCAGGCGCGGACGATAAGGATTCCGGTGCATATGGTAGAGACGATTAATAAGCTGATCCGCGTCAGCAGGCAGCTCCTTCAGGAATTAGGGCGTGAGCCGACCCCGGAAGAAATTGCGGAGGAGATGACCATGCCGGTGGAGCGCGTACGGGAAATATTAAAAATCTCACAGGAACCTGTTTCCCTAGAAACGCCGATTGGGGAAGAAGAAGACAGCCATTTGGGCGATTTTATACAAGACGACAATGTTCCAGTCCCAGCGGAAGCGGCGGCTTTTACGTTGTTAAAAGAACAGCTTCAGGAAGTCCTTGGGACATTAACGGAGCGTGAACAGAAGGTGCTGACGTTACGGTTTGGGCTAGACGACGGCAGGGCAAGGACTTTAGAGGAAGTTGGAAAAGTATTTAACGTTACCCGTGAGAGAATCCGCCAAATTGAGGCGAAAGCGCTGCGAAAACTGCGTCACCCAAGCAGAAGCCGCAAGTTAAAAGATTATTTAGAGTAGCAGATATGGGAAAGCTGTCACAAAGATTACTGCATTTAGCGGAACTTGTGTCTTATCCGGTATTGGCGGATATAGGGACAGATCATGGCTATCTTCCAATTTACCTGTTACAGACGGGGCGGATACAGCGGGCGTTTGCCATGGATATTAACAAAGGCCCGTTGCTTGCGGCGAAAGAGCATTGTTATGCTTGTGGTTTGGGTGATTACATAACTTTGCGGCTTTCCGACGGATTAGAACGGTTAGAGCCAAGGGAAGCGGATTCCATATTAATTGCCGGAATGGGCGCAGACGTGATGCTGCATATTTTAAAAGCGGGGGAAGAAGTGGCTTTTGCGGCAAAAGAGCTGATTTTGCAGCCACAGTCTAATATACAAAAGGTTCGTGAATATCTGTACCAAAAGGGCTGTTTTATTGACAGGGAAGATATGGTGTTTGAAGACGGCAAATATTATCCTATGATGCGGGCGGCTATGGGGAGCCATAATAAACGGAAGTATACAAAGGAAGAATGGCAGATTATCTACCGTTATGGAGAATGCCTGTTAGAAAGCGGGAATGATGTATTGCGGCAGTATCTTTGTTGGAAAATAAGGCAGTATGAAACGATACAAAATACCCTAAAAGAGAAATGCCGGTCAGAAACGGCGGAAATACGCGCAAAAGAAGTGGAAATGGAATGTTTCTACGCAAAAAAGGCATTAGAGTGGACTGGGCAGAGACGAAAGGGGGTAGTATAAAGTGAAATGCAGGGAAATCCAGAAAATATTAGAAACGCAGTCCCCATTGTCCTATGCGTTAAGCTGGGATAACGTGGGCCTGCTTGCCGGCAGTGAAAAAAAAGAAATCCAAAAGATTTATATTGCTTTGGACGCAGTAGATTCCGTGATTGACGCCGCTTTGTCTGCGCAGGCGGATCTTCTGCTGACACATCATCCATTGATTTTTAAAGGAATCCGGCAAATTACGGCGGAGGATTTTATTGGGCGGCGTTTGATCCGCCTGATTCAAAACGACGTCTGCTATTATGCGATGCATACAAATTTTGACGTAAAGGGAATGGCGGATTTATCCGCCGCGATGCTGGGGTTAGAGGACACAGAGCCGCTTGACGTTACGGTTGTGGAGAATGGCGGAAAAGAAGGGATCGGCAGAGTCGGTTCTTTAATGGAGCCGATGTCAGCCGGTCATTGCGCGAGGTTTGTAAAAGCAGCATTTTCCATTGACAAGGTCAGAGTGTACGGAGATTTGGAACGCGTCATAAAGCGGGTGGCGGTCTGCCCCGGTTCCGGAAAGGGTGAAATCCAAAATGCCCTTTTAAAAGGCGCGCAGGTTTTAATCACAGGGGATATTGGACACCATGACGGCATAGATGCGGCTGCTATGGGGCTTTGCATAATTGATGCAGGCCATTATGGGTTAGAGCATATTTTTATCCGGTATATGAAAGAATATTTAGAGAGCTGTTGCAGTGGGGTGGAAATTCTTACGCATGAGACGTTCGTTCCATTTGTGACACTGTAAGGGGGATTGCCATGGGTGCAGATAAAGTAAAATTGACGGTTTGCGGAGAAGAAAAATTCTATGACAAGGGCACGCCATATGCGGTGATTGCAGAGGAGTTCCAGAAAAATTACCAAGACGACATTGTTTTGGCGTCGGTCAACCGCCGTGTGCGGGAACTGCATAAAACCGTAAAAAAGGACGGAGAGGTTTCTTTTATTACGACGAAAGACTCTATAGGCAGAAAGGCCTACCGCAGAAGCGTGACGCTTCTTATGCAAAAAGCGTTATATCACCTGTTAGGCAAAGAAAAATCCGCAGTGCGCGTATTGCACTGCATCAGTCAGGCGTACTACTGTGAATTGCCACAGTACGGCGCGCCGGATCAGAAACTGCTTTCTGATTTAAAGGAAGAAATGATGCGCATGGCGCAAGAACGCCTGCCGATTTATAAAGAGTGCATTGCGACAGATGAAGCGGTAAAACTGTTTGGAAAATACGGCATGACGGAAAAAGAATGCCTGTTCCGTTACCGCAGAAATTCCAGAGTCAATATTTATTCGCTGGATGGTTACAAAGATTATTTTTACGGCTATATGACGATGCATACGGGCTATTTAAAATATTTTGACATTCAGCCCTATCACAACGGGTTTGCGATTTTGTTTCCGAACCATCATACAAAAGAAGTCGCGCCGTTTACGCCTTCCGCCAAATATTTTGACACGCTTGCCCAGTCAAGGGAGTGGGGGAGGACGATGGGGATACATACGGTTGGGGCTTTGAACAATGCCATTGTGTCCGGCAGGATGCGGGAAATAATTATGGTTCAAGAGGCCTTGATGGAACAGCGGATCGGGCAGATAGCCGAACAAATCGCCGCTTCATCTGACGTAAGGTTTGTCATGATTGCAGGCCCGTCTTCTTCCGGCAAGACGACATTTGCGCACAGGCTTTCCATTCAGCTTCGGTCAATGGGGCTAAAGCCGCATACATTTTCTCTGGACGATTATTATTTGGAATTAGATCAAACGCCAAAAGACGAAAACGGCCGGTATGATTTTGAATGTTTAGAAGCGCTTGACGTTGCGCTTTTTAACCGGGATATGTCTGCATTGCTGGAAGGGAAGGCAGTCGGGATGCCGACGTTTAACTTCCAGAAAAGAAAACGGGAGTACCGGGGCAGGGAATTTCGCCTTGGGGAGGGTGAGTTGTTAGTGATTGAGGGCATTCACGGGCTAAACCCGAAGCTTTCCCATACATTGCCGGAGGAGAGCAAATTTAAGATCTTCATCAGCGCGCTCACGCAGATTAACATTGACGAGCATAACTACCTTCCGACAAAAGACGGCAGGCTGCTCAGGCGGATCGTGCGGGATGCAAGGACGAGGAACACGACAGCCAAACAGACGATTGCAATGTGGGATTTGGTCCGCCGCGGAGAGGAAAATTATATTTTCCCGTATCAGGACAAAGCGGACGTTATGTTTAATTCCGCTTTCATTTATGAGCTTGCTGTGTTAAAATTATATGCAGAGCCATTGCTGTTCCAAATTGACGAAAGCGCGGCGGAATATGGAGAGGCAAAACGGCTGTTGAAATTTTTAGATTATTTCCTTCCGGTGCCGAATGAAGAAATTGCAGGCAATTCCATTTTACGGGAATTTATCGGCGGGAGCGTATTTTCAGTTTGATTTTTTATAAGTAGGGCAGATGATCGCGCCTGTTTTTTCGCAGGTGAGGAAAGTCCGGGCTTCACAGGGCAGGATGCCGGATAACATCCGGTGGAGGCGACTCCAAGGACAGTGCAACAGAAATATACCGCCA
>CAJUST010000040.1 GCA_910589105.1 uncultured Lachnospiraceae bacterium | reverse complement strand
TTTTTTGTACAGAAAAGGAGCTGCGCACTAATTATTTAGTGCGACAGCCCCTTTCGTTAATCGAAAATATCCCCTATCATTATCATCAACAAAGATTTCCCTATCAACCCCATCAGAAACCAAAAATCCCCAACACTCTCTCACTCACCTCATAAAACCCTTCCAAAGTCCCAAGATTCCTTCCCGCCGGATTTAAAGCGTCATAGATCAAAAGCGGCGTATATTCTCTGGAATGATCCGTTGAAGCCGCGCTTGGGTCACATCCATGATCCGCCGTTATAATAAGCGTATCTTCCTTACGCATTTTCTGCAAAATCTTCGGAAGCTGGGAGTCAAAATAAGACAGCGCCTTCGCATACCCGTCCACATCGTTCCGATGCCCATATAACATATCAAAATCCACCAGATTGACAAAACACAGCCCTTCAAACTCTTTGTCAAGATAATGGAGCGTCTGTCTGATTCCATCTTCATTTCCGCTTGTTTGGACAGATTCCGTAATGCCCCTGCCCGCAAAAATATCCGCAATCTTCCCAACTGCGATCACTTCATATCCTGCGGATTTCAACTTGTCTAACATAGTCCTCTCCAGAGGTTCTATGGAAAAATCATGCCGTCTGTAAGTACGGGTAAATCTGCCGTTTTCTCCAGTAAACGGACGCGCAATCACGCGTCCTACGCCATGTTCCCCATGAAGCATGTTTCTTGCAATTTTGCAGTAATGGTATAATTCTTCCACCTGAACCACGGATTCATGCGCCGCTACTTGGAACACGGAATCTGCCGAAGTATAGACAATTAACTTTCCAGTTTCCATATGCTCTTTTCCATAGTCCTGTATCACCTGCGTCCCAGAATAGGGGCGGTTACAAAGTATGCCCCGCCCTGTCTTTCTTTGAAATTCTTCTATGATTTGAGGCGGGAATCCGTTTGGATACGTCGGAAGCGGACGCTTAGACACTATGCCCGCAATTTCCCAATGCCCAATCGTCGTGTCTTTCCCCTTAGACAGTTCCTTTAAACGGGCAAAGGACGCCAGCGGAGCCGCCTCTTTTTCACCGGCCGTTACGCCGTCTATATTAAACAGCCCTAATTTTTTCATGTTCGGCATAGAAAAACACTTACTTTTTGAAACGGATAAAAGCGTATTGCTTCCTATGTCCCCGTACTCTGCCGCATCGGGCAGTTCCCCGATTCCAACGCTGTCTAATACGATTAAAAAAACTCTTTTCATTCTGCCGCCTCCTTTGGAATTTGGCGCGTCACTGATTCATTTTATACCCACATTTCGGGCAGACATTCCCTTCTTTATAACTGTATCCGCAACGGAAACAACAGATTTTTTCATGTTTTTCCTGCGCAAGATACGTCAGGTTCCTTGAATCCGGCTTTTCCTGAAGATAGTGGATAAACTCCTCAAGACAGTTCCCCCACGCAATCAGTTCTTTTTTATCTACCGCATACGGAATTTTGACTTTTGACCCATCTAATAATTCAAGCGAAACCCCTGAATTAAAAAATCCCGTCTGCGCAGACACCCGCCTTATATCGTTGATAGAAACAACGTAGGCGTTTAACAGCGTGCGGTAAAAAATATGTTCCGGCGTTAAAATAAAACCTTCTTTCCCTGACTTATCCCTAGACGTGTCCGCTATGAAAATCGGATATTCAAACATACTCCGCTTTGCGCCATATGTGTCTAGGGCATATTGGATTTCTTTGTATTCTTCCGGCTTTGCCTCTTTAGTCAAAATTCGTTTCGCAGGATAAAAATGATGCCGTTCATTTTTGCGTATCCTCCCGTCTAAGCTGTCTTCTAATTTATGGACTAACAATTCGCATTCATCTGTTTTCAGTTTTTCTAAACGTTTCTTTAACATTTCAAGCGCGCTTGTCTTTAATTCCGGCAAAAAAACGCCTGATTCAATTTTTGCATACGCTTCCATTAACTCGGCTTCTGATTTCTGCATTGGGTTGCCGCAGATTTCTTCTATTTCTTTTTCATCATATGCGCGGATTTTATCCTCTATTTTATCCAGATAAGGCGTTAAAACGGCAGAATCAAAATTCTGGTTTTTCAGGCGTTCCGTTAAATCAAGAAGATCCTGCCTGTCCGCCGTTCTGGAATGGCGTATCATTTTTAAAATTTCATTGCCCTGCGCCTGCTGCTTTTTTTCTTCCAAATAATCTTCATAAGGGGAAATGTCCACATCTGGATACCCTTCTAACCGTTTCATATGCGCATGGTACTGTTTTAAATCCATGTTGGCCGGAAGTTTCGCAAACAATTCCCTGACTTCGGCGGCTCCCTGCTTTTTCTTGTCCTCACGCAGTGGTTTTAAAAACCGTTCTTTTTCTTCTTCCGGCAAATCCGTCTTTTGGATTTCTTCGAGAATGCGGCCAATTTTGACATACGATTCTCCCTTACAGCTATCTGCAAGTTTGGCAATATGCTCTCGTTTCCGTTCTTCTTCTTTCTGCTTGATCTCTTTTAAAAACGGCTCTTTCTCTGAATCATAAAGATTCTTCTCACGCAAAAGCTCGCTTTTTAACTCCCTGACCTGATCAAACGAAAGCCTGTCCAGCACATTGCACTTTGCCGTAAAACGTTTCTTGGCGGCTTCTCTCCTCTGCATCGGAATTTCCTTTACGCCTGCCGCATGTTCCGCATATCCTTCTGCTTTGTCTGCCGCATGTTCCGCATATCCTTCCGCATTTCCTGTTGCATGTCCTTCCGTTTTCCCTGATTGTCCTTCCATCGCAGAAAGTCCGGTCTGCCGCCCCAATGCAGGCTGCGCCGCTTCCGGCCCCTTTTCCTGCCGTCCGGCTTTATAGGCTAAAGATCCGGACATTACAGCAGGTTGCGGCGCTTTCGCCGTTTGCATATGGGTTCTGCCGCTTGCTTCCAAAGAAGACGGCTGTCCCTGACTATCCGTCTGTAATACCCCCTGAGCCCTTTTCTTCGCCTCAGCGCGTACAACAGGCTCAAAGCGGCGGATGCTGTCAGCCGGATAAAACCCTTCTTCCGTTTTCGCTTCCATCTCCGCTATTTTGGCGTCTGTAAGCTGCCCTAAATTCCCGCAAAGTTCTTCTAACGGTTCATTCACTTCCTGTAACTGCATCTTTTCTTTGCGTTTCCTTACCATTTCATATTCATTAAATTTATAGTTTGAAACGAGCGCCCCATGCCGCCCTAAAAGCTCCAAATAATCCTGATACGCGCGGCCGTCGCCCTCAAAATCCATCTGATACACATCGCCTTCCGCCAGCAGCCGCTCCGGCCTTGGCGTATAAAAACGGCAGCATTCCTCACAAGTGTATGCCCTTGCCAAATATACGCCGCCTTCTGACGTCTCCACCCGAAACTCCCGCTGTTCCGGAAAAACAATCATATGCAGATGTTCTTTACACTTCGGGCACTGATAGCTTACCATATAAAAATTATTGCCAAGGCGATTTTTCTGGCGTTCATCAAATGACATCTCATTTTTTTGAAACGAAGCCCTGCCCTTTTTCCAGACAAGCTTATGCCAAAGCCCGCCTTCCATTTCCTGCTCCTGTTTTAACTTCTGCACATCCTGTTCGGCAGATTCTATCGCAAGTTGGATCACGTCCTCATAACTAAGACGAATCCCATTTTTGTAAAAACGGAAATTTTCATTCGAATATGCCGGCTCCACAAAAAATTCCCGAAGCGCATTGTGAAAAACCTCATTTAACTGCGCATAATCCTGCTCTACTTTCACCCCGTGAATGGACCCCCACTTTCCAAACGCGTACAGGGCTAAATTGATTACGTTTTGCACTTTCCTGCGCTCACCTACGTCAATCGTTTCTTCCTCTTTTACCGGAATGTCAATCAGGTTCGTCACAACCTTTTTCGTCTCAAAATTGAAAAACAGGGAACGCACTCTTCCATGCAGGATTAAATAATCCCCAACCGCCACAAAACGGCCATTCCACTCAACCGGTTCCCCAATCGTTTGAAGCAGCCGTTCAAACGTCGCTTTTAACTCTGAATTTGTATTTAATATTATCATCACTTTCACACCTCTCATTTACCTACTTTCCACTATAACCCTCAAATCAATTCCGGTCAAGTAAACACTTTATAAAGTTTTAATAATTTGCAAAATCCTTGATTTTACTGCGTTTGAAACGTCTTATTAGCGCTCTTATCATTTGAGCGCTAATTTTCTATTGACTTTTTATTTTTTCAGTTATAAGATGTATGTCAGAAATCAAAATGTAAAAAGGAGTGTTTTAAAATGGCAGACAAACATGGAAGTTTATCAATTAACAGTGACAATATTTTTCCGGTCATTAAAAAATGGCTCTATTCCGATCATGACATTTTTTACCGCGAATTAGTCTCAAACGGCTGTGACGCAATTACAAAGCTGAAAAAATTAGACATGATGGGAGAATATGAGCTCCCAGAAGGCTACAAGCCCAAAATTGAAATTGAAGTTGACCCAGAAGCGAAAACCTTAACTGTCACAGACAACGGGCTTGGCATGACCGCGGAAGAAGTGGAAGAATACATTAACCAGATTGCGTTCTCCGGCGCAAATGACTTTTTGGAAAAGTACAAAGACAAAGCCAACGACGACCAGATTATCGGCCATTTCGGATTAGGCTTCTACTCCGCTTTTATGGTTGCGGACGAAGTGCATATTGACACGCTCTCCTACCAAAAAGGCGCATCCGCCGTACACTGGGAATGCGACGGCGGCACAGAATACAGCATGACAGACGGCATCAAAGAAGGCGTTGGGACAAAAATCACCCTGTTTTTAAATGAAGACTGTCTGGAATTTGCCAACGAATACCGCGCAAGGGAAGTTCTTGAAAAGTATTGCTCGTTTATGCCAATCGAAGTCTTTTTAAAGAAAGCAAACGCAAAGACCGAATATGAAACGATTGACCCGTCTGACAAACGCGAGACAGACGAAGTTGTGGAAACGATTATTGAAGTAGCGAAAACCGAAGAAAAAGAAAATGAAAACGGGGAAAAAGAAATCGTGGAAGTGTCCCCGCGGACAGAAAAATTAAAAATCGTCAAACGTCCGGTTCCATTAAACGACACGGCTCCGCTTTGGGGCAAAACGCCAAAAGACTGTACGGACGATGAATACAAAGCATTTTACCGCAAAGTGTTTATGGATTACAAGGAACCGTTATTCTGGATTCACCTAAATATGGACTATCCGTTTAACCTAAAAGGAATCCTCTATTTCCCGAAAATCAACACAGAATACGATTCCATTGAAGGCACGATTAAACTCTACAATAACCAAGTGTTTGTAGCGGACAATATCAAAGAAGTCATTCCGGAATTTTTAATGCTGTTAAAAGGCGTGATTGACTGCCCTGACCTTCCGCTCAATGTATCCAGAAGCGCGCTCCAAAACGATGGGTTTGTAAAAAAGATCTCCGATTACATTACCAAAAAAGTTGCGGACAAGCTGACTGGAATGTGCAAAACAGAAAAAGAAAATTATGAAAAATATTGGGACGACATCAGCCCGTTTATTAAATTCGGCTGTTTAAAAGACGAAAAATTCTGCGATAAGATGAACGACTATATCTTATTTAAAGACATCAACGACAAGTACCTGACGCTTCCGGAATGGTTAAAACCAGTTGAAAAAACGGAAGATTCCTCCGAAGACACAGAAGATAAGGCTGTTGAGGAAACGGAGGAGAGCAGCGATGCGAATCCTGAAGATCCAAAAGACGACCGCAGCATTATTTATTATGTCACGGATATAAACCAACAAGGGCAGTATATTAAAATGTTCAAAGAACAGGGCATGAATGCGGTGATTTTAAACCATAATATCGACACTTCCTTCATCTCCCAATTAGAGAGACGGAATGATGCTTACAAATTTATGCGGATTGACGCAGACCTGACGGAATCTTTAAAAGAAGACGCTTCCCCAGAAGAATTAAAAGATGCCGCTGACGCTTTAGCTGACGTATTCCACAAAGCGTTAAACAACGACAAACTGACGGTCAAAGCAGAAAAACTAAAAGACGCCACGATCGCTTCTATCCTCACGCTTTCCGAAGAAGGGCGGCGTATGCAGGATATGATGAAAATGTACTCCATGGGCGGCATGGGCATGGACGCTTCGATGTTTGGCGCAGACCAGACTTTGACGTTAAACGCCAACCACGAACTTGTGCAGTATATTTTAAACAACAAAGAAAGCGAATATGTCAATGACTTCTGCGAACAGCTCTATGACCTTGCCGTACTTGGCAATCAGCCATTGTCACCGGATGCCATGTCGAAATTTATAGCAAGAAGCAACAAAATTATGATGTGTCTGACAAAATAAGTTCTATTTCGTTTTCAAATTATATAAAGCCATAAAAAGACTGCTGCAAAACGTAGGTTTATCGTTTTGCAGCAACTTTTTTTGGATGTATTCCTTTTCAATCTATAAAAAGCCATAAAAAAGAACCGCTGTAAAACGCGGATTATATCGTTTTACAACGGCTTTTTTGAATTTATTCCTTTACAATCTCAAATTGGTCTGCCAAAAGCAGCCAATTCGCCCGAAACAGCCTCATAATCTGCCAATATCCGGCTCCGTTTAAGTCAAACTCTTTGATTAAATCAAACTTCGCCTGCATGCTTCTGACATCTTCAAACCACACTTCATGCCAGATTCCTTCTTTTTCATAATTAAAATAAGGAGACTGCGCCACTTCGTCAAATAAAATCTCTGCGCCGTTTTCCACTGCAAGTAAAACAGCCTCCACATTTCCAATCGTCCGGGCCTTCGTCACGCCTTTCTCAAATGGAAGCTGCCAGTCATATCCATAATTAGGAATCCCAAGCCGGATTTTTTCCCTTGGGATTTCGGTCACTGCATATTCGACGACTTTCCTTACTTGGTTAATTGGCGCGACCGCCATCGGCGGACCATAAGTATATCCCCATTCATATGTCATCAAAAGCGTGTAATCCGCCGCTTCCCCAAGCCCTTTATAGTCTTTCCCCTCATACAAAAGCCCTTTTTGCCCTGAAGATTGTTTTGGCGCAAGCGCAACGGAGGTCTGCCTGCCTATCCGCCGCATAGCATCCGCCACCCGTCCTACAAATGCCGTAAACGCATCCCTGTCCTTTGCGAGAATATATTCAAAATCAATATCCACCCCGGCATAGCCTTTTTGTTCTACCGTCTTTACTAAAGCCGCTGTCAAAGCCGCTGACGCTTCTTCTGACTGCACAACGCTGTGAATCAGATAATTGTCAAATTTTCCGTCTTTCCCTAATGGGGTCAGCGTTAAAATCGGAAGCGCCTGAAATTCACGCGACTGTTCGATCAAAGGCCAGTCGTCTAACGCCGGCTCAATCAATTCCCCTTCCGCCGTAAACCCATAAGAAAACACGGACAATTCAGTTAAATAAGGCAGTGTGTCCCGCAATATCCGGTCTTTGATATAAGGGTACGCATATCCGTTAATCCGCGCCAAACGCTTTTCTTTCGCTTCTTCTTGCGAAGGAATCAGCAGAGCCTGCCCAACCGCTAATGGATACGGCGGGACTAATTGATTGGCATATATAATTTCTTCCATCAAATCAGGATTGCCGCCCGCAATTTTATAGACCGTATCGCCGCCCGCGACTACATAAATTTTCATCTTATTTCCAACGTTTTTTGTTAGTATATGCGGCTTCTTAATCCATTGCTCCTTCTATCACGTCAAAAAAACTGTCTGTCGTAATGCTCCCGTCCGTCACTAACTCAACATTCTCCCAGACTTTCTCATTGAACTTTGAGGAAAGTCCGGAAACAAAAGCCTCATACACATCATCAAACGCCGCTTTTTCCCGCGCCTCGACAATGTTCGACTTATTTGCATCGGTCAGTTCTTCGTTGAATTTATTTACGCATTTAATAAAATAGAAACCGTCCTCCGCTTCTATGCGGGAAGAAACTTCGCCGTTATCCAATTCAAACGCCGCCTGTTCCACTTCGCTTGGCAGTTCCCCCCTGCCAAATGTAATCTCAATGACAGGTTTTTTATTATAATTGCTCGCGACTGCGGCAAAGTCTTCCCCTGCCTTTAAACGCTGTCTGACTTCTTTTGCGGATTTCTTATCCTTCACAAAAATCTGCATCGCTTCCATAATCCTAGCTTCATCGTCGCTGACTTCCGCATCAATGCCCACCGTCAAAGACTGGTAAACTTTATCGGCAAGCATATAATCCTCATATAAACGCGCAATGTCCGTTTCTGACACGCCCATATAATCACACTCCGCTTCCGTCAGGGAATTATAATAATCCGCCGCCGCCGTTTGGACGCGTTTTTTTTCTTCTTCTTCTAAAACAATCCCCCTCTCCTGCGCGAGCAAATCCATACAGACGATTTTACTCATTTCTGAAAGGGTGATTTCCTTAATGTATTCTTTTAGTTTTGTATTTTTAAATCCCTGCTCCCATAAATCAATCCCATAGCTTTTGCCATAAATATTCTGATAATTGGCAAGATAAACCTTCGCTTCCGGCAGCGCGCAGGAAGCGTCCCCAATCCGAAAGACGTCTTTACTGCCTAAACCGCTTGTAAACACAACCTGCCGCCCGCCTATGCTGCATCCGCTAAGGCAAAGAGCCGCCGCCATTACGCCCGCTAATAGTTTGTTTTTCCTATTCATTTGCACTCCCAAGTATTTTTCTCTTAAGCGTTACCCTTCTACAATCAGGTATCTGCCGTCGCCAATCGCAAAGACCTCGCTTGCCTCCTCAAGTTCCTGATCGCCCATGCCAGATATGTCCATGCCCGCCGATTCCAGATAGTCCCTGACTTCATCTAAATTCTTGCAGACAACCGCCATGCAGTCTTCTAGGAACGCTTCCGCTTCGTCCAAATTTGTAGCCACGTCTTCCCGAAATAACTGCCGCTGTTTTTTTAAAAACGTTTCCAAACACGCATCATCATATGTATCCATTATCTATTTCCTCCCCTAATCATTCTCTTTCTATTTCCTACACAAGTATATTACTGTTTTTTCAAAATATCAATGCCGCATTTTAATAATTCATGGTACACCCTAGACAATGGCAGCCCCACTACATTATTATAATCCCCTTGGATTTCTTTGACAAACATCGCGCACAATCCCTGAATCCCATAGCCGCCCGCCTTGTCAAACGGCTCCTTTGTCCCGATATACCATTGAATCTCCTGTTCCGTCACCGGATACAGCTCCACTTGGGTTTCTTCATAAAAACTATGGAATTTTACAGACGTTTCCTCCCTAATGGCAAATGTCACTCCGGTAAACACTTTATGGCGGTTCCCCTGAAGCATGGACAGCATCCGATGCGCATCTGCTTTGTCCTTTGGCTTTCCTAAAATCTGCCCCATAAATGCAACTGCCGTATCCGCCCCAAGGATTAATTCCGGCGCCGCAAACCCTTTGCGTTTTTGTGCAATTTCCTCTGCTTTTTGGCGGGACAATTCCGTCACTGCCTGCTGTGGCTCTAAGGAAGCGGAAATTTCTTCCCCGCAGGCCGCAATCGCTTCAAATTCCAGCCCGATTTGTTTCAGCAGTTCTTTTCTGCGCGGTGAAGCGGAAGCTAAAATAAGTTTCATACACACACCTCTCCTTTTTGAGACAACAGATAGACGCATTCTGTCAGATACTGCCAAAGATGAAGTTTAAAAACCCCGCGCTCCATCGGCGCCTCTAACCACTCCTCCACTTCTTTTTTCCAAGGCATCCATTTGATATGGCGGGGCTTGGAAGAATAGGAATAGTCCTCAAACTGGCATCCCAGACGGTATGCGCCTAAAGAATAATTATATGCCGCAAGGCTTTCATGGCGCAACGTCTCAGGCCGTGGAAAATCCGCCTCTTTTGACATCGGGGAAAAATCTTTCTTCTGCCCAAGCAGCCAATTTAAAAACGGGTCGAACAAATAATAGACGGAAGCCACATAGGGCAAAAACAGCGTATGCATCGTTTCCTGATCCTGAAATGTAATCTCCATTTCCGCCCTTGAGAGTTCTTTTACCGTCTTAATCTGGATCACCTGTTCCCTTTGAAACGTCGCCTGCTTTACGCCTGATGCCGTCTCTTTTAGAAATAAAACTTCATCTCGCCCATATCCAAACAAATATGAGAAAGAGCCTTTTACCATATACCGAACCGGAGAATACACAAAATCATATTTCTTAAAACTGTCCTGCATCCATTCCAGCGCCTGATCTACAAAACAACGCGGAAAATCTTCCGGTTCCCAAATCCGCACCGGCCATTCCGCCATTGTAGGGCTTGCGCTGATTAGTCCTTTCCACAGATTCATATTGCGCCTCCTTTACATACAAATACGGATTTCACCGCTTTTCACAAAATGCTTACAGTCTATAATACGCTGGTTGGCAGAGCCTTTAAATTTCAGCATAAGGCTTCCCTCATCGGAAAGATACGGGCCGTCTACCAGCACATCAATGAATGAAAGCAGTTCTTCCGTATTAATTGTATAACACTTTCCCCCTGAAATCAAATCTTTATCCAAAAGATAGCCGGTATATGCCCAAATATCTTTGTCTTCATATTCTGCTTTTAACCGTTTCAAAAACGGAAGGAGCGCCGCTTGGTTTTCCGGCTCCATCGGATCGCCGCCCAAAAGCGTCAGCCCTTTGATATAAGACGGTTTTAAGGAAGCAAGAATCTCTTTTTCAGTTTCTCCGTCAAATGGCTTTCCATACGAAAAGTCCCATGTTTCGGGCTGAAAACAGCCCTTACAGCAATTCCTGCACCCGGAAACAAAAAGGACTGTACGCACACCAGTCCCATTTGCTATATCACAATATTTGATTGCGGAATAATTCATAGATGAAGCACCCTCTCTTTAATTTCCTGCGTTCTTCCCTGATTCCAAAACTGCGTTCCAATATAACCGCAAGTGCGTCTTGCCACATTCATTTTATCCTGATTTTCATTCCCGCAATTCGGGCATTTCCAAATCAATTTCCCGTCTTCATTGGCAACGGCGTATATCTCCCCATTATAACCGCACTCTTGGCAGAAATCGCTCTTGGTATTGAGTTCCGCATACATAATATTATCATAAATAAACTGCATCACGGAAAGAACC
>CAJUST010000039.1:5135-12988 GCA_910589105.1 uncultured Lachnospiraceae bacterium | reverse complement strand
GAGGTAAGATAACGCCCTCTGAAAAAAAGGTTACGTTATCTTACCTCAACAAAATTCACCCCGGAATAGCCATCATCTACCCTGACTGCATGGATTCTGATGTCCTCCTTGGATTTTAGAAACTCTAAGATAAGCTCTCTTTGGTTCGTAATGCTGTCACTCTCCGCCTTATCCCCATCTTCTCTCGAAAGACGCAGGTAAATGTCAGCATTATACACATTACAATTCAGATTTGCATTCATTTCATCACCTCAAATAGCCTTGTTTGTTGTCAAACCTTTCCTATTTGGAGTTCTGCTTCGTCCGTAACCATTGTACCATTCCAGACCGCAAATGCCCATAGAAAGCTCTAACAAAAACGCTGTCCTTCCATACTCGCGCATAGCTGAACCAGTCTGTTCTCAAGGCTCTCCTTTGCTTCGGAGTAGGAAATTTTTACAACCATGCCATTACAGATAAAACAAAACGGATTTTTAATCTTTTCTGCAAAATCCATCCATCGCTCCCTTGCTGGCAGCGAACTGTCAATCTCTATCTTCTCTATCTCTGACAAAGCAGAAATGTCCACAGTGCGGACGTCTGCCTTTTTCAATTCTTCTAATTCTGCGCGATCCATCTTAAATGCCCCGACTTTCCTTTATTCACTATATGAACCTTTGATTGTCCATTATGTTACTTTTCCAAATCCTGCAAGCGGCTGTCAGGAAACAGCATCATCGCCGCAAAGCCTCTATCGCTCCGCCTATAATCAAATATCTATCGCTCGCGCCTTTGCTTCAATGCCAAAAACAACATTCCATTATTTCCAACTTGCGACATGATGCCGTAAAACGCAGATACAGCAAGTCCTGGCGTTTTCATTCGTTTTTTCTCCCAAATGGGAATGTCCATTTTAATGGAGCTGTCTGAAATTTTATAAAATATTTTAAATAAATAAAAAACGCCTTTGCTCATTCATCTATTGCGCTTTTCATGTGTCTGAAACAAATGGAGGAATCAAAAAGTTGTTACGTAGCGTTAAAGAATTAAAATCATATCTTTCACAAAATGTTCGGATATCTATTTTTTAAAAACGTCAATTATGAAAACGATACATTGATTTCAGATTCCCAAAAAGAAAATATAAGAACTCATTATATTTTTTTCTTAATACGCAAAATATTTCTTCCATCCTTGTATTCATAAGAAATCTCATCCATGCACTTCTTCACCATATAGACGCCAAGCCCGCCAATTTCCCGCTCTTGCGCCGTAAGCGCCACATCAGGGTCTTCTCTGGCAAGCGGGTCATAAGCCTTGCCATTGTCGATAAACGTCACCACCACAGAAAGGGGATCCTGCAAAACGTCAACATGGACAGTCGCCGAACCTGTTTTTGGGTTGTAGGCATAGCGCGCAATATTGCTAAATAGCTCGTCAATGGCAATATCAATCTGCATCTGCGCTTTCAACGGACAATTTAACTGCTCTAACTGCTCATTTACAAATGCCGTCACCTTTTCTATATTTTCTACTGTCGCATCAACTGTCAATTTCTTCATTATGCATCCTTTCCCTGTATTCCAAACATAACATAGTAATATCGTCAAATTGCGGCGCATCGCCCACAAAAGCATCAATATCTTCTTTGATTTTCCCTAGAAGCTCCATCGGCTCTAACTCCGCATTCCTTGCAAGGATTTCTCCCAGACGTTCCATGCCATAGAGCCTGCCTTCTTGATCCATTGCCTCTGTCACGCCGTCCGTATACTGAAACAGCCGATCACCGGGAGATAACTGCATCGCGCCACACTTATATTGAATCCCCTCCATGCCGGCAAGCACAAAACCTGCGCGGATTTTATAGGGCTCGTAGCTGCCGTCCTTTTTGCAGATAAACGGAATTTCATGGCCTGCATTGACAAATATAAACTCACCGCTCACAAGATCAAGCACGCCCTCAAAGGCAGTGATAAACAGCCCTTCACTATTAGACTCGCATAAAAGCTCATTGACCTTTGTGAATACCTCTCCCAAATCCCTGCCCGGAAGGGTATGGTCCTTAATCAAGGTCTTGCCAATCACCATAAACAGCGCCGCCGGCACGCCTTTTCCTGAGACATCTGCCATGACAATCGCCAGATGGCTCGCGTCCACCATAAAGAAATCATAGAAATCACCGCCGACTTCCTTTGCCGGATTCATCGTGGCATAGATATCAAACTCCGGCTTCTCCGGAAACGCTGGGAAAATTCCGGGCAGCATATCTGCCTGTATCTGCGTGGCAATAGAAAGCTCCGCCCCGATCCGCTCCTTCTCTGCCGTGACCATTGTAAGGTTTTCTACATATTCCACAATATCCGTTTCCATCTTACCCACAGCCTTCGCCAACACGCCGATTTCATCATTCTTGTTAATGGCGGACAGCTTATCCGAGGGAGTATTAGAATCCGCAAAACGCTTGGCTTCGTCTGTGACGGCAAGAATTGGAAGTAAAATTTCCCGGTACAAAAACGCGCTATATACGAACAGAAACAGGCAGACGGCGGCCAGAACGCCAAGCAGCACATCTTTTACATAAGTATTGCGGGCATTTTCCAGTCTTTTCATAGCTTTCTCTACACCGAGGATTGCCACAATTTCTCCTTTTGAATCATATATGGCAATGCCTGCCGTCGTATGCGCCCCAGATTCCTCCGAATAAGAATAAAGATACTCCGTGGCGCGCTCGCCTTTGGTAATGATATTACGCACATTGTTCACATACTTCTCATCCACGCCAACCGCCGTATAACCCAGAGGGTAGCGGTCAAAGCCGGTGTCCGAATTTACCGAGTCATAAATATAAGTAAGCGTTCGGTAATCTGAAACATCAACCCTCGCAACATAAATCAATGTCGTGCCCGTGGCGTCCACCAAATCATCCAGCCGTTTTTCAATCTCATGATATTCCTCATCCATCTCCCCTGTGGTCAAGTATTCTTCAAATTTGTCTGGATTTAAGCACTTTGCCGCAGCCTCCGCAATCTCATAAGCCGAGTCATTGTACTGCTGCTCTAACACAGACGTAAATTCCCGGTATCCAATTACACTGATTATCGCCCCCAGCAAAATGCCAAAGATGATAACGCCAAGCGTCAGTTTTCCCGTAAGTCCGGTGATCCTTTTTTTCATTTCATGTCTTCCTTTCCAAAACAGCGCCTGACCCTTATATGGTATTACGCCAGCATAATAATGACCTTAGGACCTTCTCAAAATTGCTGGGAACAGTCCTTTCTGTCAGCAAAAAACCGCTTCTTCTCCTCAGTGTCCAAAATGCACACCTGCTTGTTCTGCCCCGTCATCTTACCCTTCTTCGCCAACTGTTCCTCATAGCATCCAAAACTGCCTGCGCGCAGATAAGAAATTCGAACTTTTCCAATTTCATTCAGCTTCCGGCAGCCCTGATATTCATAATTTACGCGGCACAGACAGTCATCTAAAATGTCTTCTGCGCCTGAAATATGAAGCTTCGAGCATTCCAAATAAAACTGATACCGCGGCAATGCGCCTGACATATCCTCCTGCACGCAATACCCCATCATCTCACAGCGCGCACGGAACGCAAATTGCCTGACGGCCTCCGCAAGCTGCTCTTGATTGCTCTTTTCCCCTGCAAGATTGATCACTTGATTTTTACGGTAGCAAAACTGCACGATAGGAGCCTGCCCATACCAGCCAACGACCTCTATCACATCTTGCATACAATAACGATACAGTCCAGAATGGTTTGTAAACACAAGCTCGTACCGCTCCCCGATACCGACCTCCCACATAAATAAAGGCCGTTTTTCTTCCATTTGCCCCTCATTTAGCGGCAGAAACTCAAAAAACCCCGCCTCTGGAAAGAGAATATAACGATTTGTCTGATCCATCTTCTCCGCAACGCCAAAAATCCCCTCAGAAGCCGCATAGGCATAAGGATGTATGGGAATGTCCCCCGCATATTCTCGAATCTTTTCTGTATAATAAGCAAACGATTCCCCGCCAATTGCCAGCGCATACCGAACCTTTGGCCAAATCTTCTTAATGATGCCTTCACGCAGCGTCTCATGGGAAAGAAGACGCAGTTGCGCTGCCCGTAAAGGATTAGGCGGCCGTTTTCGCTCTACATACTCCCGCCACCTTGGGCTTAGGCTCACACATTCATCTACTCTCCCATGCTCCATATCCTTCAGCAGCATTTCCCAATTTCGCCAGATATACTCCAAAACTCCTGCTACCCGATTAACAAAAACGCCATGAATGGCGCGAAGATCCGGCTCTGCCAATGCGAACCGCACCTTAACATAGCGCAAATCCTCAAGCGTATCCGGAAATAGAACTTCCTTAGGCACACAATAATCCTCCGCGTCAAACTGCCCATCTCTGTCCAGCCACTGGTAAATACATCCGGAACGTATGCCGTTCATCGTCCCATTTTCCATATAGGTCTTTGCAAACTCCCCTATCTGAAAGATCTTGCCAAATATCTCATATTCCGGCAAATCTCGGTAATGCTCTTTGACCATGCCAAAAGGAACGCCGTACGCATACCTATACTGAATTTTTAAATCCGTCTCCGTAAGCGGAAGATACTTCGCATCCCCAGTAGTGCCGGAACTGATGCAATAATAAACAGCCGGTTCTTCTGTCAGGACCTTTTCCTCACCTGCAATCATCCGCAGAATATAATCCTCGTAATCCCCATATACACAAAGCGGCGCTTTTTTCTGGAATTCCCAGACAGTCTGAATCGTCCCAAAACCATATTTCTTTCCATATACCGTTTCACGGTTGCGGCGCATGAGTTCAGCGAGCAACTGCATTTGCACCTCGGCTGACCGTTTTGAAGTATCCCTAAGTGAATCCATAGATTCCTGCCCCAGTTTTCCATAATTGGTTTTCATACTTTCCTCTGTCTCCTGTCATATGTAAATCTGAATCGTATTCATGCCAAACGTCCGCTGGTATATTGCCTCCTCCACCATATCCTCAATCATGCGGATGCCCAAGTACATATCATCAATCCCCGCATCCTTCTCCAGCGCCTCGTCACTCATCTGCCCTTTGCCTTCTGTGCGGCAGAATGGATTGAACTCTATGCCGCTGTAACGGATGCGGATGCCGATAACGCCCTCCAGAGAATACACCCGGAGGTCAAATTCCACGCCGTTTTCCCGATTAACAGACAAAATCAACGTCATCATTTCTTCCATCGCCAAACTTACGCGCATGACCTGTCCGGGAATCATGCCGTTTTCCTCACAGAATACCGTAATTTTACTGCTGGCATCGCAAATAGCCTCCTCCATGCCCCTGACAGAAAAATTAATAACCCGGCCGGTCTCCTCCAACGCACGATCCATCAACAAGAAACGGGAGCAACGCCTGTGGAAATGATGGCGCGCGCCTGTCGCCACAAACCAGACAAGCAGCGTGAGGACTTCTCCTGTAAATAAAAACCACCATGGATTGCCGTTTTGCTGACAAAGCGCAAACAGGCTTGCGCACGGCATAGCAAACACGCGCAGCAAAATAATTGCATTTGCCCACATGGGATATCCCGACACATTATAGTATCCCGACAAAATACAATTACACAGTGCGGGAATCATGCCAAATGACATACACAAAAAGGCAAATCTCAATGATTCCGTCAGCCCATATGCCCCCGAAATGAAATCTGCCCCAACAAGAATCATAATGGAAAATAACACACAATAAGGAATGCCGCTTTTTACCTGCCTTGCCAGCAGCAGACATGCGCTCTTATTGTCATGCTCTCCGCTGTAAATGCCCAGCATTGCGGACGCTGCCTGCGGCACGCCTCCAGTAACGCTCTCCTCAAATGCGCCAACACAGTTCACCGCCGTAAATGCTGCTACCAATCCGCTTCCGCCATTTTGCAGAAGCAACATATTTACGGTCATTACACGCAGTGTCTGAAACAAATTATTCAAGGCGGACGGGCTGCCCGCCTTGGCAATGCGCAGGAAAGAAATGTCCTTGCAGCTAATACTCATGCCCAAAGAAAAGCCGCTCTTTTTGTCGCACAGCCAGACGAAGCCCAACAGGCATGAGACCGCCGTTGCCACAACACTGGCAAGCGCAGCCCCAAATACGCCCATGTCAAAGACATACAAAAACAACACGTCCAGCATGACATTTCCCAATCCCATCACAAGCATCATCCATGCGGTCTGCCGGTTCCTCCCATCCAGCCTAAGATACCAGAAGGGAATGTAAATCAAGATTTTCGGCAATGTCCCGGCAAGGGTCACGCCGGCATACTCCATTACCAGAGGCGCTACCGCCTCCTCAGAACACAATAGGCCAGTCAGAGGTTTTAGGCACAAAAGGCCGGCCGCCGTAACCACTGCTGAAATAAGCGCACACCAGAAAACCGACATCTTGTAAAGTTCTTTCGCCTTCCCTGCCTGATTATTGCCAATCGCCTCCGCCGCGCAGATGGCAGTTCCCGAAACAATAAAAGAACCTGCAATACACAAGACAAGGTAGACCGGTAAACTAAAATTAATCGCAGCTAAGGCATCCGTTCCGAGCCTCTGCCCGACAAGGATGCCATCTGCAAGAATATTAATATTACCGCTTAAAATAGATAACATACAAGGAATCAATGCCTTTCTATATGCCTTTTTTAGAAACTGCTCATTCTGCTCCAGTGAAACGGAAAATATCTGCTCGCTCATACACTCTCATTTCTCATAATAGCATTCCCAAACACATCTAAACTTACGGCTCTATCGTAAGGATATCGGCAAATCCGGTTACTTCAAAGATCTCCATAATCGTCTCATTTACCTTCACAACTTTCATGCTTCCCTGCTTGTTCATCCGCTTCTGTGTACCCAGAAGAATACGCAGCCCCGCCGACGACAGATAGTCAAGCGCGCCCATGTCAAAGGTCAGTTCCGTTACTCCCTCCAGACTGCCAGACAGAACCTTCTCAAGCTCTGGCGCCGTTGTCGTATCTAACCTTCCCTCCAGGGAAATACATAAATGGTTTCCATTTGATTTCTCTGTGATCTTCATATTCGTCTCCCCTTAATCTCCAATATCTGTGTGTCCCTGCTCAAACTCCCATTGCAAGCCATACTTATCAATAAAGTAAAAATATTTGGTATTGCCCAAAATATCCGCCGCTTTCTGCTTGCCCTGGGCATCCTTTTCTTTGGCTTCATCAAAATAATGAAAATCTGACGGCATTGTCTTGCTGATCTGGTAAACCTTATAATCCTCTGTTGTATTAATTAAAGTTACGTCCGGCTGCGCCTTTATGTATTCAAAAGCCTCCTCAATATTGATGACTTTCAACGCCACATGTCTGGCTCCGCTAATATCATTGGCTTTAAAAATCACGGGTTCCTGGCGGCCCTTAGGATTATGGTAGCACATCAGTTCAATGGTAAACTTTGTTCCCGGCACATCCATAAAGCCAATAGAAACATCCCCTTCTTCTGCTTCTTTTATAAAACCTCCCGCCTGGAAAAAACCTTTGTTCTTCCAATGGGGAATATGCTGGTTAGGAACAGCGCCCAAAATCCTCTCATAATATTGAAACGCCTCCATCACATCATCCACAAAAATACATACATGAGATAATCCTGTAAAAACCGGTTTTTTCATATTGTTTTTCTCCTTTCTTTCACTATCATTTCATAAAACCATGGCGTCAAAAGCGCCTTTAAATGCTCCATATCATATTAACAAAATATTTTCCCAAACTGTATTTTTCGGGACAATTAATATTTATTTAGGGATAAATCCTAATTTTTTCTGATATTCAGCTCCACCACTGTGTTATTCATGTTCAATACCCGCATATACTGGAA
>CAJUST010000039.1:0-5125 GCA_910589105.1 uncultured Lachnospiraceae bacterium | reverse complement strand
CTGATACTCCAACGGATTAAAGGGTATGCCGTCGTCACGAATTCTTAACATGTATTTATCATCTTGTATCGTAAAACTAATATCCATATAATTTTTCCCGCTACGATAGCCATACTGCACAATATTGGCAGAAATCTCCTCCACTGCAAGCCCAAGGATCGTGGCGTCCCGTTCACTTATGTGGTTGTCCGCGCAGAATGCAAGCAGTTTTTCCCGAAAAGCAATTACCTCCTTTAGATTGCTCTTAACGGAACAGTCTAAAAATTTCTCATTTGTAATCTGTGGCAGCATATAAACGCCTCCCGTCTCATATTTCCCGCTGCGCTGTCCCATGATCCGCCAAAGAAAAGCAAGGAGAATCGTAACCGCCTCGCTTACCACTGCCATCAGGCATACGCCGGGAAGCCCCCAGAAGTAAATCCCTGCTAAGGTAAGCGGCACGATCACTGCAAATCCCTGCAATACCGTCACGACCGTAGACAAGCCCGGCTGTAAAATTGTCTGGTAGTATGACATCAGGAACTTATTATACACATAAAAGGGGAAACTGCATGCAAAAATACGAAGCGCCGTCTCACAGAGCGTAAGCATACTGCTCTCTGTGATTCCAAACAACCCGGCAATCCACCCGGGAACGGCAAAAAAGATCAGCAGCAAGATGACTATGGCTATGTAGCTGTAGCTGAGCGCCCTTTTACAAAGGGTGCGGATGCCATAATAATCACGTTCCCCATAGAGAATCCCCGCAATATTCTGAACCAGCCCAATAATTCCTCCTACACACAATTCCGCAATCAGCACAGCATTGGCGCAAACAGAATAGACCGCCATTGGACCGTTTCCCAAAATACGCACAATCGCAGAATTGATCATCACAGATTTCATCGCCGACATCAGCGTAAATGCTGCGCTTGGAATGCCTGCCTTCATGGCAATCCTCATATAATGGAATGCTTTTTTATCCGGTCTCCGCAGGCGCAACATCCGCTGTTTGGAACGAAAATAAATTAAAACTGGCGCCATTCCTGCCAGATAACCAATCACTGTAGCCAGCGCGCTGCCTGCCATGCCCATATGAAAACGCCGGATAAATACAAAATCCAGAACCAAGTTTACTGCATTGGCAATAATAAAAAGCGCGCCCCTAACTGCGGATGGTTATCTGCATTCATAAAATAACAGAAAATAATAGCGGTCGTCAGAATAGGGATTCCCACAACATTCACCATAATATACGGCTCGGCAAGCGCCGCCAAATCACGATTTCCGGCAAGCAGCATGGCGGCAGGTCCCGGCAGGATTGGCGCAAACAGCGCAAAAAACACGGATACTGCCAGACCGGCCGCCAGTGAGGCAGTAAACACCCCACTGGCTTTTTCCATGTCCCGTTTACCAAGAAATACCGCCGCCTCCGCCGCGCCGCCCATAGCAAGCATCAAAGCCGCCATCTGCAACAGTAAAAGCGCCGGCATGGAAATTTCAATCGCCGCCATCGCCTCCGCTCCAAGCAGATTCCCGACAATCATGCCGTCCACCACATTGCCAAGCTGCATTGCAACTGTCATCAGCACTCCCGGCAGAATATACTGGTGGATTTTTTTATTAATTAAAAACGCATTTCTTTCCATAGAACCCTCCTGTAACTGTCCGGCCGGC
Source organism: uncultured Lachnospiraceae bacterium (assembly GCA_910589105.1). GTDB lineage: Bacteria > Bacillota > Clostridia > Lachnospirales > Lachnospiraceae > Roseburia_B. Next base: position 3,469 of record CAJUST010000039.1, on the reverse strand, counting down.
TAAGCTGTTTTTATAGCCTTCCATCAAAGAATCCCAACGTCTCAAGGGCTTTCAGCGCATTTTTAAGGTAAACGCGATCCGGCATCGGCCACTTAAACCCAAGACGGTACAAGGCTTTGGCAGTAAAACTATTATCCGCATCTATGTAGACGGCGCTATGATCTGCGTCACTGGATGCATAGGCAATCAGGCCGGAAATCAGCTCATTGTTCTCCTCGTCTTCTAAAGCTGCAAAAAGCGTCTGTCTAAACTCCTCATCACTGACCGTCTCCACAAGAATGCCCAACTCATTCATCTGTTCTATCACATCCGCCATCTGGATTAAATAGCTGCTATAAGCATGGAACACCGTAAATTCACCCGAAACCGCAGACAATTTGACAATCGCCTCCGCCGTAGCGTCAATCGGCGAAAACTCCGTCGGCATATCCAGCATGGACACCGGGAATCTGCCAAGCGCCACATAACCGCGCAGGGTGCGCATAAATCCGTTCGTCACGGAGTTTATCTGAAATTCACCGTCACTGACACGGCTCATCAGGTTCCCTACACGGATAACCTTGCCCTTCATGCCCTGTGCCGCCGCCTCTAAGACCGCCTTTTCTGCGCGGAACTTCGTGTCGATATACTTGTTGGAAAGGCTCTGTCCAAAGTAAAGCTCACTCTCATACAGCTTCTTCTCTTGTGGGAATTTCCCGCCTACATTCTCACCGGCTATGCTCACCGTGGAAATCTGAATCAACTCACGTCCCGTCTTTTTACATAATTGAATCAAATTCAAAACGCCTTGGTAATTCACCTGTTCCTAAGTATCATCCGCAGAGAAATGCTTCACGCACGCCGCGCAATTAATGACCCTGGCAAAATCGTACTGCTTAAGGCTTTCTACCTTGGCGGCGTCCGTAATATCTCCTTCAATTAATTGGATACGGCTGCCGAATAATTCTTCATAAGGATTGCTGAAATAATACACCAGCATACTCTTTAACCGTTTCTCCAACGAGGGGGCTTTTCCCTTGCGCATCAGGCAGTATATCACATTGTCCTCATGGTCTATCATGTTCTTTAAGATGTGCGCCCCTAAGAAGCCATTTGCTCCTGTAAGCAGGACATTGCCGAGCGCAGATGGAGCAATCTCGTCCACATACTCTGCCGCATTGTGGCTTAATGCCTGCTCTAAGACGCTCTGTCCTTCCCCGCTCTTTTCGTCTGCTGCAGAAACGTTCCCGCCCTGCTGCTTTTGGATATGGCGTTCCAGTTCCAAAGGCGTTTTGTACTCGAACAAGTCCGCATACGCTACCTGAATGCCTGCGCTCATGCACTTCATCGCTACTTTAGACGCTGATAGGGACGTACCCCCATGTTCAAAGAAATCATCTTCAATGCCAATCTGTTCTACGCCAAGAGCCATCTCAAAGATTTCGCATAATTGACGCTGCAGATCTGTGCGCGGCTTCACATAATTTTTATTCTCCACTGTGTATTCCGGCTCTGGCAGGGTGCGCTTATTGACCTTGCCGTTATTGGTAAGCGGCAGCTCAGGAAGCTGCATAAGCGCACTCGGCACCATATAAGGCGTTAAATACTTCTGCATAAAGCAAATCAGATTTTGTTTTTCCACATGGCTTTCAGCCACAAAATAGCCGCATAAGAACTGGTTAGAATCTTTTTCTTTTACAATCGCTACGCTGGATTTGACCGTTGGATACTGGTTCATGACATTTCTTTTTCAGAGAAATAGTTAAATCCTCGTACCCTAAGCTCCGTAACCCCCATTGACAGTAATGTGAGCAGCCAGCATTGATAGCTTTGAAATCTCTTATAACCTGTTTTCTTTTCTGCGATGTTTTTCGATTTATCTTTGGCTTGCTGTAAACAATTCCTATCCCCATAAAAAAATGAAACCAGCCGCCCCAGACATCGTTGCAAACGAATAAATCCATTGGCTAATGGAATCTGTTCTTTCCATTTCAAAACAGCGGCAGTTTTCTTTCCCCCGATCTATACAGATCTGCTAAATAAGATTTAGCAGTATTCTTGTGATAAACATTCCATTCTGCACGGAAAAATCTGTTTCCCCTTCGTAGTGGGAAGCCGCCTTAATAATACTAATCACGCCCATGCCGCCGCCTTTATCCGACTGTGGCAGCCCTTTATGGAAAACCACCTCTTTACTGCTTGTATTCCGGCACTGGATAATCACCTTGTTTCCTTTCTGTGAAATATAAATGTCTATCTCCTGTTGCGGCTGCCCGGAACCGGCGCACCCATGAATCGCATTCTCAAACATGTTTGCCAGAATCGCAATCCAGTCAATATCCCGGATAGGCAGGCTCTCTCCCAGCCTTATATCCATAGAGACTTGAATATTCTGTCTCCGCGCCTTTTTCGCATATGCCAACAAGATACTGTTTACCGCCAGATTCTTGCTGATATCCTTTACTTTCCACTTTTCCACATCATCATCATACTGTGTAAGATATGTAAGAAGCTGATCATACTCCCTTTTTTGAACATATTCCCGAATCAAAAGGACATGGTGGCGCACATCATGGCGAATCCTTGCCGCCTCTATCTCTGATTCCCTCATAAGATCCATCTGCTGGCGCAAGAGCTGTTCATTTACTTCAAGCAACTCCTTTTCCGCCTGATAATAATGTTCCTGCCCTAAATGGATATACAGATGAAGGATTGCATACTGGAGCGTTCCAGCCATAAACAGAATCAAAAACGCGCGCACCATGTTAAAAACAGAAAATCCTTGTAAATTGGGCCAATATGCCATAATTGCTCCGAGCATTACTGAAACGAAAAGAGCCACCGCGCTAAACAAATCCATTTCCTGAAGCAAAAAATCCACACCGCTCAAAAACCGTTTCCGGAATTTAAACCAAGTAAAAATAAGAATTAGCGCGAAACAGACAAAACGCACAAAAATATCTACCCATAAATTGCCTCCAAACCACCAGCGCGCCACATCTACGCCGCAAAAGGCGCATACAGAAAATAAATAAAATGTTAATGCCATTTTATACAATGACAAATACAAAACGTCACTGCTCATGATACTACAGAAAACTCCAATGACAGGAAGCGATGAAAGCGCAGCAAAACGGACAAAACTGCTATTTGCCGCCAGATACCAAGCGCTATAAGAAATAATCATAGTAACTCCAAATATAATGTAGCACCATGCTGTTTTCTTCATGGAAAACCTCGGCCGGTCCAACATCAAAAAAAATGACAGCATTAATACTGTACTAATGGCATTACGCAAAAACGCAGCCCAAAAAGAACCTCCCAGCATGCTTCTCCTTCCTCCTTTTGCAGAATATTTTCCAAGTTTATAATAGCTTTTTATGTATGGAAATTCTATAAAATGGGATAAACCATAAATTTAGAGGGACAAAAAAGATGGGGCTGTCGCTTTAACGAATGAAAATTCGTGAAGCGGCAGCTTCATTTTATC
>CAJUST010000038.1 GCA_910589105.1 uncultured Lachnospiraceae bacterium | reverse complement strand
GTCGAAGGCGGAGACGCAGGTACACGGGGCTTTGAAGGCTGCCTACTATGATGCATTCCGGGCGGCAAGGCAGGATGCTGTGGAAATGCAGGGCGGCTTTGACGCGAGGGCGTGAGGATAGATTATTACGGATAATATGCAAAAAAAGGAGGGATAAACACAGCCAAAAACTGGAAACAAAAGGGGATTCTGCTTCTGCCAGGGCGGAAGCTGTGGCAACCAGGACGGACAGGCTCCTTTCATCGCAGAGCGGGAGCAGCCTTAAAAGCTCGTGATATGCAGAGCCGATCCTGTCATGGCTGTCATGGAAGATACAGTCATCTGCGGATATATCCAGCATCCTGCAGATGTGGTAGAAATTTTTAATGCTTGGGGAACAGCGGCAGCGCTCCAGATCCTTCTGGAAGGATACGGAATGGCCGAGCAGTTCTGCGCACTGCGCCTGTTCAGATGCTTTTTCTTTCTGGCCTTCTTTAAGGCGGCGCTGAAAACATGGGCATCACTAATGGATAAAGACATTGTGGTCATCTCCTATAAGTAGTGTATTGTCATACTACACAAAAGTAAAAATGGCATAGAGATACCTGAAAGTAGAGTAATAGCATATCAGGCGCCCAGACATCTGGTGAAAAAACATGGATCATCAGAATTTTGTTTGGGTGCATTTTTCGGCCATGGGAGAGGTACATGGTCTGTAAGTGGGGGATTTTCGTAAGTCGGGCGCCGGCGGGGGGATTGGATCAAAAAAATCACAGGTTTCCAGAGGGCATTCTGTTCCCTACATGTCAATCCTGTACGCTACTTTTTAGAGGAAATTAAAATTATATGGGAAAAGGGTAATTATCCGAACCTGCAGATGGATAAGCGATCTTTTATTTTTGAAAGTTCGATTCCCCGGTATGCAACTCCTTGGCAGACAACATCCTGCGGGAAGGCGACCTGCTGGTGGTAACGGAGCTGAAGCGGTTCGGGCGTAATTATGGAGAAATTTATAAGGAATGGCTCCACATCACTAAAGAGATTGGCGCAGACATCAAAGTGACTTCCATGCCCATACTGGATACCACCCAGTCGAAGGAACTGGTAGGGCAGCTCATTACGGATGTTGCGCTGGCTGTATTTGCGTATATGGCGGATGAGGACTGGACGCAGCGGCATGTACTGCAGCGCCAGGGCATCGAGCTGGCAAAAGCGGACGGAAGGCATCTGGGAAGACCGCGTGTGGAGTACCCGGAGAACTTAGAAGACTGCTATGGGAGATGGAAAAGCGGCATGATCTCTGCAAAGTAGGCCATGACGCTGACAGGACTTGAACAGATTCCTGACACTGTAAACGCCCAAAAGAAAGGAGTTTCCGGCGCTTCATCTGCTGTTGTATTCAATTTGTTTTCAAAATGAAATAGAGTATGTCAATTCCTTTACCGACAGGCGCTTGCAAAATAGGCATTCGGGCAGACGCCGAGCCGCCGAACGATTTCCTTTGCAAAGAATGCCGCCGCTTTTTTAGAAAAGGATCTCCATCTCCTTTTCAGCCGGTTCCCTGCGCAGGCGCAGGCTGTCTTTCATAATTTCCGCTTCATTGGCGGGCGAAGGGGTTTGAAGGCTTTGGGCATGGCATTCTTTCTGGAATCCACTGCGCCACCGGCGGACAATCCCTTTGGAAATGCTGTATTCCGTGGTGATGCTGTGAATTGTCCGTCCTTCCTCCAGACGGAGGCGGACAATCTTCTTTTTAAATTCAGGAGTATCATTCTGCGGCATAATATGCGCCTCTTTTCTTTGCAGAATGATTATATCTTATTGGCCACTGCTGTTACGTCTTTATTTTATCAAAACACAGATTGGAGATACCCTCTATCCTCCGGTAAGAGGAGCGGAAGTTGGCATAGGAACAGAGAGTCATGTAATAAAAAAGATAGGAACATCCATTTGTGCGAATGTCCCTATCTTCCATAAGACTGTGGAGGAATTCACGGTAGATGCGGCGCCGTAGGTAGTCCACAATTTGTTTTAGTTCTAATTGATAATCCATAGCAATCTCCTTTACTATTTCAGAATGTGTCAAAGAACGGAGAAGCATGGCGCAGGAGGCTGAAAAATATTGATTTCAGTCTCCTGTCATGTTATAATTTAGTAAGTTTATGGAACTCGACTGCCTCCATATAATAAGGTGGATTTAAGGTGGTCATGGAAACTCAGATTGGTTGTAAAACCAGTGTGTGGGGCGGCGTTGTGGACGCAGGAGCAAAGGTCTGCAACACCCTTGTCATCGGTTCAAATCCGATTGCCGCCTTTTCTATTAAATAGAAAGCTGTATATGAAATGGAGGATAAGTTATGAAGAGCAGAAGAATAGGATTAGAAGCAGAAATTGTAAAATATGAGCTGGGTAAAAATTTAGAAGACGGCGTAGAGCTTTTGGCGGACGTTGTGACAAAAGGCTGGATTGTGACAGAGTTTCTGGTGAAAACGCAGCGGGCAGACGGGTCAATTGTTTGTCCTTACATTAAAACCCGCCGCGGCAGGATATTTATCGGTCAAAATGATTATATCATTATTGATGAAGACGGAACGAAACATGTCTGTGGGGCAGACAAAATATGGAGCCGTTATGAAAAGCCGGAAGGCATAGAATAAAAAGCGAAAGGGCTGTTGCAAAATATCCGCTGTATACAGTATAGGGAACTTAGAAAAAATTCGTTTTATCTCTATATGTATATAAGCTGTATTTTGCGACAGCCCTTATTTTTTGTCATAATCTTCCAAGCCATATTCATAGAATACAAGAAAAGAAAAGAGGGTATTCGATGGAAGTTGGAATGGTAATCAAGCCTTCCGTTTGGCTTTACGCGAGAAATAAAAAAGAGCGGACAGACGAATTGTTTATGGGCTGGGCAGTTGGCGTCATAGGGGAGCGGGAAGGATATTATGAAATTATGACACATTACGGATATAGGGGTTTGCTAAAAAAAACAGCCCTCCGTTTTTGTACATACAAAGAATTGCAGGCAAGAGATGCAAGCGGTCAGGAGGCATTGATAAAAAGAGGCGTCACAGACGTGATGGAACAGCCATGTGTGCAAAGTAAACGTTTGTCTGCGCTTAGGAAAGGAAGCTTCGTGACATTGCTTCCAGAAGAAACTGGCGGATACCATAAAGTCAGATTAGCAGATGGACAAACAGGGTATATTCCTTCGGTTTCCTATAAGTATCGAATGGACAGCGACGGGTATTTATATGATAAAGAGCCGGAGACATATTTTCTGCGTCAAAAGAAAAAAAGAATCCAATCGGAAGAAACGTTTCGCGAACTTTTAGCCGCCAATGCTAAGAACTATTTAGGCGTGCAGTACCGATGGGCGGGCAAATCAGCTCAGGGCATTGACTGCTCTGGTTTTACGTTTATGTGTTATTTCTTGAATGGAATCCTAATTTACCGTGATGCAGAGCTAAATAGTCTGTACCCAATCCATGAAATTCCAAAAGAACAGATAAGAATCGGGGACTTGCTGTATTTTCCCGGTCATGTCGCCTTGTATATCGGAAATCAGAGATATATTCACGCAACCGGAAATGAAAAAAGTTTCGGCTGTGTCATAAACAGCCTGTCAGAAGACGATTTTGATTATCGCAAAGATCTGGCCGAGTCATTTTTGATGGCGGGAAGCTTGTTTGCAGAATAGTAAACAAAAATGTTACAAAACATTTCAGAAAGCCGGTTTGCAAAAAATAAAGCTGCTATAAGAAATTACAGGAAACCAGATTGCAGAATGAAAAAGGGCTGTTGCAAAATATCTGCTGTATACAGGATATAGTATAAAACCATGTTTGCTTTATCCATGTATAAGCCAAGTTTTGCAACAGCCTTGCTTTATATTTATACTTTAAATTTTCCTACCTCATTGCCTAGGGAGGTGACACATTCATTGGCGTGTGACACAGCGTGTGTCATCTGTTCCGTTTGTTGGACAACATCACTGATTCTCTGGGCAATATCCGTCGTGCCTTTTGCGCCTTCGTCAGTAGAAGTGCTGACTTCTTCAATCGCTTGCATAATGCCGCCGATTGCTTCCTTTAGATGATCTGCTTCTTGGCTGAAGTTCGTAATCAGTTCGTCTACATAATCAGAATCTTCCTTATAAAATTGTGCGGTTTCTTCGAAACTGCGGTAGCTGTTTGAAACATCATTAGATACAAATTCTAAAAGCTGTTTTGCATCGGAAGCCAACTCGCCGACTGCCTGATTGACTTCTTCCGTGATGGATTGGATGTTTACAACCGTCTGCTTCGACTGTTCCGCAAGAACGCGGATTTGGTCTGCGACAACGGCAAAGCCCTTCCCCGCTTCGCCTGCCCTTGCCGCTTCAATCGATGCGTTCAAAGCGAGCATATTCGTTTGTGAAGTAATGCTCATGATAGATTCTGATAATACATTAATTTGTTCCACAACTTTGACGTGATCTAAAGCCTGATTTAATTCACCGCGGATGCGTTTCGCCATTTCACTTGCCGCTTTGTGGTCATTTAATGTAAAATTCATCGAATCATCTGCGCGTTTGGCAATTTCCGTCACGCGTTTAGAGGCGTCTTCTGATTTCGTAGAAATATTCTGTGCCGCTTCGTTAATTTCATGTGACATAGCTGTTATTTCTTCTGAAGCCGCAGCTACTTCCTCCATGCTTGCGGCAAGCTGCTCTGTCGTTGCAGACACGGTTTCCATTTCTTCATTGACTGCGGATACGTCCGAGTTTATATCTGCCGTCGCGTCTTTGATGGTATCGGATTCCTGATGAATCTGTCCGATTAAGGCGCTGACATTTTCTTTCATTTGCTGCATCATGCGGGCTAAATTTCCGAAATCATCTTTTCTGGCAAGCAGGGCATCCGGCATAGAAGCCGAGAAATCGCCGTTCCCAAGAAGTTTATTGTAATTGACGGCTTTTTTCAGGGAAGAAATGATTTCCCTTGAAATCAACAGGATAAAAAGCCCCACAATCAGGATTAACGCAGAGGCAATTATATAAACAAGCTTTAGCTTTTGCATGATATAAGAATTTTGTTCTTCTTGGCGGGCATCGATGATCTCCGAGATGTCGCTGATATAATTGCCGGTTCCAATCACCCATTCAAATGGTTCAAAAGCTTTTGTGTAGGCGCGTTTTGGAAGCGGTTCCGTTTCGCCTTCTTTGTTAAAGTAGTAATCTGTAAAGCCGCCGCCTTCCCGGCCTTTTTTAATCAATTCTTTGATATAAAAATTACCGTTTACATCAGTGGCTTCATAACGGTTTGATCCTTCTGTTTCCGAACCAAGCAGAACTACATTATCGCCTTCGTATGTATCAGCCCAAAAATAGCCTTCTTCCCCATATTTGAGATCCCGAAGCAAATGCGCCCCCTTTTCTTTTGCTTCGTCTAATGTGGTAAGGCCTTCCTCACAGTCCTTATAGACGTGTTCCAGTATAGAAACTGCGGTTTCCACTTCTTGTTTAATGTCAGCATCATAATTGCTGTTCATCGACTTTTCGAGTTCAGTCAGTGACAACTTGCTTATGGAGTAGATGCTGTAACTGAAAATGACGCAAATAACGGCCATGGCAAGAATCGTAATTGCGCAAAGCAGAATCATTTTCGTCCGGACTTTGAGATGTTTTAAAATCATTTCCTTCACTCTCCTTCGTTAAAATAAATTACGGCATATGAAAGAAAGTTTCATATGCCGCCATGTAACGGAGAGTGTGGGATTCGAACCCACGCGCCCGGATCGGACAACTGCATTTCGAGTGCAGCTCGTTATGACCACTTCGATAACTCTCCAACTATTTGAACTGCAATACGGCAGTCGCTTTAATGACAAATCTACTATAACACATTTTTTCGTATAGTTCAAGACAAGAAGTATTGTAGATGAAAAGAAAATATATTATAATAGAAATCACTAAATAAAAAAGAAAGGACTGCTGAAATTATGAAAAGAATTGGTTTGTTGACAAGCGGCGGCGACTGTCAGGCATTAAACGCTGCAATGCGCGGAGTGGTAAAGGGTTTGAGCAATAATGTAGACGGACTGGAAGTATACGGTTTTTTCGATGGGTATAAAGGGTTGATATATGGAAAATACCGTTTATTGACTTCTATGGACTTTTCAGGTATTTTGACAAAAGGCGGGACGATTTTAGGGACTTCACGCCAGCCATTTAAGTTAATGCGGGAACCGGACGAGAATGGGCTGAACAAAGTGGAGGCGATGAAGCAGACATATTATAAGTTAAATCTCGACTGCCTAGTGATTTTAGGCGGCAATGGCACGCAGAAAACGGCAAATCTTCTGCGGGAAGAAGGATTAAACGTTATCCATCTGCCAAAGACGATTGATAATGACATCTTTGGGACAGATATGACGTTTGGCTTCCAAAGCGCGATTGACATTGCGGCTGACGTAATCGACTGTATCCATACAACGGCGTCTTCCCACAGCCGTGTGTTTATCGTAGAAGTAATGGGGCATAAAGTAGGCTGGCTCACCTTATATGCAGGAATTGCGGCAGGCGCGGACATTATACTTTTGCCTGAAATTCCATATGATATAGATAAAGTGGTGGAAGCCATTCAGAAACGTTCCAGAAACGGCAAAGGCTTTACGATTCTTGCAGTTGCCGAAGGAGCCATTTCGAAAAAAGATGCGAAACTCAGTAAAAAAGAATACAAGAAAAAGATAGAATCTTCTTCATATCCTTCCGTATCTTATGAAGTTGCCGACCTTATCATTAAGAAAACCGGGATTGACACGAGAGTCACTGTTCCAGGGCATACCCAAAGAGGCGGAAGCCCATGCCCGTATGACCGCGTTCTTTGCAGCAGGCTGGGGGCAGAAGCGGCTCAGGCAATCATTGACGAGGATTATGGCAATATGATTGCGATGAAAGCCAATAAAGTTGTCCGCGTTCCATTGGACAAAGTAGCCGGAAGGCTCAAAATGGTAGAGCCGGATTCCCAGATTATCAAAGAGGCGAAATTTATGGGAATTAGTTTTGGAAATTAAAAAAGTGAGGAATTGACATGTCTTATACTGCGCTTTACCGAAAATTCCGTCCAAATGAATTTTCGGATGTAAAGGGACAAGATCATATAGTGGCGACACTGAAAAATCAAATAGAAGCCGACAGAATTGGACATGCGTATTTGTTTTGCGGAACCAGAGGAACGGGAAAAACCACCATTGCCAAGATATTTGCAAAAGCGGTGAATTGTGAACGCCCGTCAGAAGGCAGCCCGTGTGGGGAGTGCGCTTCCTGCCGCGCTGTCGCTTCGGGCGCATCCATGAATGTCATTGAAATTGACGCCGCTTCAAATAACGGAGTGGACAGCATTCGCGAAATACGCGAAGAAGTCACTTACCGTCCCACAGAAGGGAAATACAAAGTATACATTATAGATGAAGCGCATATGCTTTCTATTGGGGCGTTTAATGCTCTTTTAAAAACACTGGAAGAACCGCCTTCCTATGTAATCTTTATTTTGGCGACTACTGAGGCGCATAAAATTCCGGTGACGATACTGTCAAGATGCCAAAGATACGATTTTAAACGCATTTCAGCAGAGACAATTTACAAACGTTTAACAGAGCTGTTAGAAAAAGAGGAAGTTACGGCAGAAGAAAAGGCAGTCCGCTATATTGCAAGAGCCGCAGACGGCGCAATGCGCGATGCGTTAAGCCTGTTAGACCAATGTATTTCGTTTTATCTGGGAAAGGCGCTCACATATGAAAATGTCTTAGATGTGTTAGGCGCGGTAGATACGGAAGTGTTCAGCGGCCTGCTGAAGAAAGTCTTGTCCTTGGATATGATAGGCGTAATTGAGACAGTGGAGCATTTGATTGCAGATGGAAGGGAGCTGTCGCAGTTTGTCATAGATTTTAGCTGGTATCTGCGGAACCTGCTTTTACTGAAAAGTTCGGAAGAACTTTCTGCGGCATTAGACGTTTCGGCTGAAAATCTGAATCAAATGAAAGAACAGGCAGGACAAATCAGTGAAGAAACATTGATTCGTTATATCCACATATTTTCGGAATTGTCCGGCCAGATGAAGCGTTCGTCTCAAAAAAGGATTTTATTTGAAGTTGCCTTAATCAAACTTTGCCGTCCGCAGATGGAAAGCGACTACAATTCTTTAATTGGACGCATAGAGCAGTTAGAAAAAAAAATAGAAAGCGGGATTGTTACAGCGCCATTAGAACGGCAGGCGCTTTCAACGCCGAAAAAGACTAATGAACAATCAATGCCGCAGCCGCTGCCAAAAGCCGTGCCAGAGGATATACGGCAGGCAGTCCAAAACTGGAATCACATCAAAGCGGCCATGCCAGATCTATCCAAAAAATATTTAAGTAAAGCGAAGCTGGCTATGGGAAATGGCAATGAACTTGTTTTGGTATTTGATGACTTTATGGCGGCAGGTTATTTTAACCAGCCTATTGAGCGTAAACAGTTAGAAGATGCGATTACAGAGCAGATTGGCAAAGAAGTGACGGTATCCGTCAAGGAGAAGGATGCAAATGAGCCCTTTGAAGATACACAAATTGACTTAGAAAAGGTAATTCATATGGAGATTACCTATGAAGAATAAAAATCAGGAGGAAGAGAATGGCAAAAAGAGGTGGGTTTTCAGGCGGAATGCCGGGAAATATGAATAATCTTATGAAACAGGCGCAGAAAATGCAGCGTCAGATGGAAGAAGCCCAAAAGGAACTGGAAGAAAAAGAAATAACGGCGTCGTCAGGCGGCGGCGCTGTGGAAGTGACAGTTTCCGGCAAACGTGAAATCACGAAAGTGAAATTATCTGAAGAAGTCGTTGATCCAGATGATATAGAAATGCTGGAAGATTTGATTATGGCGGCGGCAAATGAAGCCTTGCGTCAGTTAGAGGAGCTTTCCGCATCTTCCATGTCCAAAATCACAGGAGGAATTGGCGGCGGTTTAGGCGGAATGCCGTTTTAAGGAAGGCTGTTATGGATTATTACAGTCATCAGATTAACCGTCTTGTGGAAGAATTAATGGGTCTGCCGGGGATCGGAAGCAAATCCGCGCAGCGTCTTGCATTTCATATTTTAAATATGCCAAAAGAAAACGCAGAGAAACTGTCTAATGCAATTATAGAGGCCAGAAATCATGTACAATACTGTAAAGAGTGTTATACGTTGACAGATAATGAGCTTTGCCCAATTTGCAGCAATGACCGAAGGGATCACCGTACCATTATGGTAGTGGAAAACAGCAGGGATTTAGCGGCATACGAAAAAACAGGGAAATACGAGGGAGTTTATCATGTTCTGCATGGAGCGATTTCCCCCATGCTTGGCATTGGGCCTGCGGATATCCGCTTGAAAGAACTCTTAATGCGGCTTCAAAAAGAAGCAGATGAGGTAATTATAGCCACAAACTCCAGCTTAGAAGGAGAAACGACGGCAATGTATATCAGTAAGTTGATAAAGCCCACTGGGATTAAAGTCACGCGGATTGCCAGCGGCGTTCCGGTAGGCGGTGATTTAGAATATATTGATGAAGTGACGCTGCTTAGGGCATTAGAAGGCAGGAGAGAGTTATAAAAACGAAAAAAACAGACAATACACGTTAGATTTTGAAATCTGGCGTGTTTTTTTGTCGATATTTTCTTGTCCCCTCTTACAAGGAATTGCAAAAAATTTAGAAAAACTGTGCTAGAGTGTGTTTGAAAAGACAGGAAGAGGGGATCGTATATGATTGAAATTGTACAGCAGACAACAAAGACAGAAGACAAGCTGGAAAATAAACTTCCTAAAAATATACGTCAGATTGGGAATCCTGAAAAAGACTTTCGGATATATATGGAAGATTATGTCTATACTTATCTCCACCCCGCCCAGATTAATGGTATGGAAACAGGGATGCTTCCAAGGCTTTTAATACTTTTGGGAGAAATTAACCATTTTTCCAATAGGAGCTGCGCTTTTGTAAGCGGCGCCCTTCAGGTAGAGGACAAGGAGTATCCAGATATGCTTCCAGAGTTAAATGACCGGACATGGCGGCAGATACATAGAGAAATGCAGCAGTATTTTCAAAATTGTGAAATTGTTGGCTGGGTTTTGGATATTCCGGGGAACACATTAGAAATTACTGTAGAAATGGAAGAAATGCATCGCAGGAATTTTGTCAGCCAGTATCAGTTTTTCTTTCTAATGGATTCAAAAGAACGGGAAGAAGCGTTTTATACATGGAAATCAGGGCGTTTAACGAGAAAAGAAGGATACTTTATTTATTATGAAAAAAACCCTCAGATGCAAGAGTATATGATTAGCAGGCGGGAAGCGCTGTTTGGAGAGCAGAAAAAGCCGGAAGAAGTAAGCGACAGGGCGGCGTCCAATTACCGAAAAATGATGATGGAGAAAAAGGAAAACGTCAGCAAACAGCGGACAGGCATACTTTCTTATTTAACTTCCATACTGACAATTCTCGTTTTGTGTACGGTCAGCGTCATATTGCTTGGGAATTTAAGGCGTATGGAAGATATGGAACAAACTATATCCGTAATGTCAACCGTAATAGAATCGACAGAAAAGGACAACCCTACGAATCAAGTCGCAGTTGAAACAATAAGTGGGAATATTCTTCCGATTGAAAATGAGGCATCCTCTGCGGACTTAGAGGAGGAAAAGGAAATGCAGGAAACAAAAAAGAACGCCAATCAGACAGAAACAGACATGCAGATGGGATCAGATAATAACCCGGAAACTGATAAACAGATGCAAACAGACAACCAGTCAGGAAGCAATAAACAGACAGAATCAGACAGAGAGCTGGGAAATGTGAAACAAACAGAAAGCCAGCCGGAAAGCGGGAAACAAACAGAAACAGGCAGTCAGCTCCAGAGCGGGGAACAAACAGAAACAGGCAGTCAGCCCCAGAGCGGGGAACAGACCGAAACAAGCGGTCAGCCGGAAAACGGGAAACAGAGCGAAACGGGCAGCCAGACGGGAAACGGGAAACAGAGCGAAACGGATAGCCAGCAAGAAACAAATGCACAGTCATCGAAGTCCAAAAAGAATAAGAAGCCTAAAAAGGATGCGTCAGAAGAAACGCCGTCTGAAGCGGATATCTATCGGGCGCAAGGATACTATATTGTTCAGGAAGGAGACAGTTTAAGGCAGATCTGCTATAAAATATATAAGACTTATACTATGATGGACGCGCTATGTAAAGCAAATAAAATTGATAATCAAGATTTTATCTATTCCGGCCAAAAAATTATACTTCCATGAATATTCTGTGAAAATAATAATAGATAAGTAGCCGGAGACAAAACAGATGTGTTATAATAAAAAGCAAATTCAAAAATCGTGAGTAAGATAACAGATGTGTTATAATAAAAAGCAAATCCAAAAATCGGGAGTAAGATAAAATGTCAGATAAGAAAAAACAGGGCTTTCACGCAGTAGAAGCAAACGTGGAAGAAATGGAAGAAAAAATCCGGCGGCATAGAAAGAGAATCGCGATTGTAGCGGCGACTGTCAGTATCAGTGTTGTAGTTTTAATCGCGGCAGCAGGCATATATTTTGAATGGAAAGAATATCAGGACTATACAGTATATTCTGAAGTGGAACGAAACGGCAGTGCGTCCGCAAAGTATGAAAGCTTTGCCGGACGTATTGTGCGTTATAATAATGACGGGGCGTTTTATGTGGATGCATCCGACAATCAGATTTGGAATCAGGCATATGAAATGCTCAACCCAACAATAGATATTTGTGAAAATTATGCGGCAATCGCAGATTTACAAGGAAATCAAATATACATAATGAATACAGTAAGCAGGCAGGGGGAAATAAAAACGGGCAAGCCGATTGAGGCGGTAAGCGTAGCAAATCAAGGAACCGTAGCGGTTTTAACGCAGGCAGACGGAACCAGTTATCTCGAATTATACAATAAGTCGGGAGAGAGCCTTGCTTCCGGTGAAATACATGTTTCAAACAGCGGTTATCCGCTTGGAATTACATTGTCAAATGATGCAAATAAACTTGCGGTTTCAAT
This sequence comes from uncultured Lachnospiraceae bacterium, assembly GCA_910589105.1. GTDB lineage: Bacteria > Bacillota > Clostridia > Lachnospirales > Lachnospiraceae > Roseburia_B. The sequence goes on along the minus strand of CAJUST010000038.1, from coordinate 1,345 downwards.
ATTAGACATCAGTGAAGGCAAGGCGAAAACAACTATTACATTTTATAATTTTGGGGCGGCGGGGCGAAACGAGATAGATAATATGGTCGGCAGTTATTCATATGAAGACGTCATCATACCGGAAATCAGTTTTGTTTCCAACAATCAAATGGTTGCGTTTGGAGATTCCTGTATTATACTTTTTGAAGGGAAGCAAAGTCCGAAAGAAACAAAAAAAGTAAAAGTAAAAGAAGAAATAAAAAGCGTTTTCTATGAAGAAGATTTTTTTGGTTTGGTTTTTGGCGCAGCAGATTCCGACAGTGGAAACAGACTGGAAATATACGATATGGAAGGAGATTTGCGGTTAGAAAAAGAATTTAAAATGGATTATCAAGATATAGAATTTCTGGGAAATCACGAAATTTGTATCCGAAATGAGCATGAATGTGAAATATACACCTTACGCGGCGTAAAAAGATTTGAATATAAATTTGACCATATGCTGCATAAAATATTTTCCGGTGGCATAGGCAGGCAATATACATTTATATTAGATGACGCGATGCAGAAAGTAAAATTGAAATAACGGAGGCAAAAGATGAATGGATTAGAAATAGCGGCTCTTTTGATTATTGTGATTTTTTCCTTAACAGGATATATAATGGGATTTTTGCGGGTGGCATATTCATTAGCGGCATGGGTGATTGCAATTTCTTTCGTGACATTTGCCACTCCATATGTTACAGATTTTTTGGAGACAAACACAAACATCAAACCTGCAATACAAGAAAGCTGTGAAGATTATATCGCAAAATTAGCAGAGGAAAAAATTTCACAGGAAGCAAATTCCTACCACAGTGAAACGCAGCAGGAAGCTGGAAATTCTTTTTTTCTTCCAGAAAGCATAATGAAGGAAATAACAGGGGCGGCAGGTGGGCTTTTAGCGGATAGTGGCCTATACAAAGAAATTGCGGGACAGGCAGCTCATTATATATTAAAAGGAATTGCATTTTTGCTGACAATGCTAATTATTGGAATCGTGACATTTTGGATTTCGCGTATGCTTGACATTGTATCCCGCTTACCGATTATCCGCGGGCCAAATAAAGCGCTTGGCGCAGTAATGGGAGGGATAAAAGGGATCATATTTGTCTGGCTTTTCTTTTTTATTGTCCAGTTATGCAGCGCAAGTGAGCTTGGAAAGCAGTTTCTTCTATATATAAATGAGAGCGTATTTTTGCGGTTTTTATATGAAAATAACATACTAATGCAAATTCTAAATATTTTTTTATAAAAAAATGAAAAAAGTTATTGACAAAGAGGGGAACCCATGCTATTATAATATAGCTGTCGCTGAGACAGACAG
>CAJUST010000037.1 GCA_910589105.1 uncultured Lachnospiraceae bacterium | reverse complement strand
ACAAATTCCACAATCCCTATGCGGATTAGCGTCTACTATATCGAAATGCCACACACGCGTCATTTGCGCTTGCAATGCTAATGCATTTAATCATTGTTTCAACGTCCTGCGTCTCTAACGCTTCCAAAAAAACCTGTGAACCGCCCATGCTGGCGGCGTGTTCGGAAACGGTTACGGTATCGTCTAAATGGATGCGTCCCTGCTCTAAAGCTTCAAAGATTAAAATAAGCGTCATTATTTTTGTAATGCTTGCCGGATGCCGTTTGGTATGGGCGTCTTTTTCAAAAATCACTGTGCCTGTAGAAGCTTCCATCAGTACGGCGCTTGGCGCGGTAATAGAAGAAGCAAGCGCGGAATCCTTGTCTTGCGTCTGTGTGTCTTGTTGTGTGGAAGTCCAAGACAAGACGTTTTGCGGCTGGCGGTAAAGAATTGCGGGGGAAGGAAAGGCGCTGGCAAGCAGAAGCTGCAGGCCCAAAAAGAGCGATAAGAAGGTGTTCATTGAAAAACCTCCATGGATAGTTACAAATTCTCTTTATAATGTAATCATTTCCGGAAAAAATTATGACAGAATCTTGAAATTGAAAGGGAAATCCACTAAAATAAAACTTGGACTGTGAAAAAAGGAATGGTTTTGATATGGAAATTACGGTAAAACTGGAAGCGTTTGAAGGCCCGTTGGATTTACTGCTTCATTTGCTTGAAAAAAACAAAGTCAGCATTTATGATATTCCCATTGTAGAAATTACAAATCAATATTTGGACTATATTAAGGAAATGCAGCGTCAGGACTTAAATATTATGAGTGAATTTATGGTGATGGCGGCTACTTTAATCGCCATCAAATCTAAAATGCTGCTTCCAAAAGAAGTAAATGAAGAAGATGAAGAAACAGACCCTAGGGCAGAGCTTGTGCAGCAGCTTTTGGAATATAAAATGTATAAGTGTATGTCTTATGAACTGCGTGACCGCCAGATAGACGCCACAAAGGTTCTATTTAAGCCGCCGACTGTCCCTTCTGAGGTTATGGCGTATGAAGAACCCGTAAATTTAACGGAATTATTAGACGGCCTTACCTTACATAAATTAAATCAGGTCTTTCATTCCATTTTACGCCGGCAGGAAAATAAAGTAGACAAAGTCCGCGCCGGATTTGGCAAAATCGAGAAAGAAGAAGTGTCGTTACAGGAAAAAATGGCGCGCTTAGAGCAATATGCGCGTTCGCACAGGCGGTTTTGCTTCCGCAGCCTGTTAGAATCGCAAAGCAGTAAAATGGAAGTGATTGTCTGTTTCCTTGCGATTTTAGAATTAATGAAAACCGGAGCCATAACGATTACGCAGAACAGTTTGTTTGATGAGATTGAAATTGAATCCAATCTCGCTGCATAACATGGAGTTTAAAATGAAAAAGGAAAGATATAAAGCAATTATAGAATCCATACTGTTTACCATGGGCAATTCGGTGGAATTGGGGCAAATAGCGGATGCGATTGAATTAAGCCCTCAGGAAACCAGACAATTAATCGAAGAACTTTCCATGGAATACGAGAAAAAGGAACGCGGAATGCGGATTATGGAATTAGACGGCTCTTATCAGATGTGTACAAGCCAAAATACCTACGAATACCTGATCCGCATTGCCAAGCAGCCGAAAAAACACGTCCTGACAGAAGTGTTGTTGGAAACCTTGTCCATTATTGCCTATAAACAGCCGGTCACAAAGGCGGAAATTGAAAAAATCCGCGGCGTTTCCTGTGGGCATGCCGTGAGTAAGCTTGTGGAATACAGCCTTGTATCGGAGCTGGGGCGCTTAGACGCCCCCGGCCGTCCTATGCTTTTTGGCACAACAGAAGACTTTTTACGCAGTTTCGGGATTCATTCTTTAGAAGATTTACCGGAAATGAGCCAAGTTCAGATAGAAGAATTTAAGCAGGAAGCGGAAGCGGAAGTGAAAATATAAAAAATCTATAAAAAAGAAAAAAGAGTATTCCTTTTTTTTACAAATCTGTTATAATGTCATTTGACAGCGGGGTATGGCTCAGTTTGGCTAGAGCGCACGGCTGGGGGCCGTGAGGTCGCAGGTTCGAATCCTGTTACCCCGATTTTTTTGCGCACTTTTTTTGTCACTATTTGGCGTAAAGCCGGATAGTGGCCCATTTTTTATCAAAAATAAGACAGGAGGACAGACAGAATGATAAAAATTTTTAAAAACATGGTTCCGTACTGGCATCTGATACTGGTGATTTTAGCGCTGCTCGTTGTACAGGCGTTTTGCGATTTGTCACTGCCCCAGTATACGTCAGACATTATTGACGTCGGAATCTTAAACGGCGGCATTTCCCATATTCTGCCAGAAAAAATCACAGCCGGGCAGTTTGAAGAAACGGCGCGGTTTATGACAGACGAAGAACGGGCTGCGTGGGAAGCGTCCTATGAGAAAGACTCAGAAGCAGTCTATTCCCGTAATGTTTCAGATGAGGAGAAATTGGACGCTTTAGATGAAACGCTTCTTATGCCTGTTATTTTCAGCAGTTATGCCGTAAACAAAAACGCGGCGGACATTCCTGCCGGCATGGAAAGCGGGCCTCCATCTAGGGAAACATTAGAAAAAATGACGGAGAGCATGGGGGCAGACGCCTTAAAAGCAATGGGGATTGCCTTTGCCAAATCCTGTAACGAAGCCGCGGGCGTAGACGTGGCGAAGACGCAGAAAACATATCTGTTCCAATCTGGCATAAAAATGTTCGCAATGGCCCTTCTCATGCTGGCTGCTGCTGTTGGCATTGGCTATCTTGCTTCTAAAATCGGCGCAGGCATTGGATGCAATCTTAGAAATTCTGTGTTTCAGAAAGTCGTCAGTTTTTCAAATTCCGAAATGGATCAATTTTCCACAGCTTCCCTTATTACACGGAGCACAAACGATATTCAGCAGATTCAGATGGTATCGGCAATTATGCTTCGAATGATTTTATATGCGCCCATTATTGGCATTGGCGGCATTTACAAAGTTGCGCAGACCAAAGCGAACATGGGCTGGATTATTGCGCTTGCCGTTGTGTTAATTCTTGGCTTTGTGCTTTTGCTTGTTTCGATTTCTATGCCCAAATTTAAGGCAATGCAGAAATTAGTGGATGCCTTAAACTTAGTTTCCCGCGAAATTTTAACCGGGCTGTCTGTGATCCGCGCATTTAAACGGGAAGAAAAAGAAGAAGAACGTTTTGATGAAGCAAATCTGCGCTTAATGAAAAACCAGTTGTTTGTAAACCGCGTTATGAGCTTTATGATGCCCGGCATGATGTTAGTGATGTATGGGATTACGCTGTTAATCGTCTGGGTGTCTGCGCATAGGATCGACGCTGGAACGCTGCAAGTCGGCGCCATGACAGCGTTTATCACTTATGCTATGCAGATTGTAATGTCATTTTTAATGCTGACGATGATGTCAATTATGCTTCCAAGGGCAGGCGTTGCGGCTGACCGTATAGAGGAAGTTTTAAAGACTGAGCCTTCCATTCAGGAATCCAAAAGCCCTATCGCGCAGGAAATCCAACAGGGCATAGTGCAGTTTTCACATGTCAATTTCCGTTACCCGAATGCAAAAGAAGACGCGTTAGAAGACATCAGCTTTACCGCGCAAACCGGAAAAGTAACTGCTATTATCGGAAGCACAGGTTCTGGAAAGACGACGTTAGTCAGTTTAATCCCAAGATTTTATGACATTACGTCGGGAAGCGTTACCATAGATGGAAAAGACATTCGATCCTTTTCTTTGAAAACGCTTCGGGAGGCGATTGGGTTTGTTCCGCAAAAAGGGATCTTATTTTCTGGAACGATTGATTCAAACTTACGCTTTGGCAATCAAGACGCCGAGGACGGAGTTATTCAAAAAGCGGCCGAAATCGCGCAGGCGGCGGAATTTATTGAAGAAAAAAGCGAAGGCTATGAAAGCCCTATCGCGCAGGGCGGAAGCAATGTGTCTGGCGGGCAAAAACAGCGTCTTTCCATTGCAAGGGCGATCGCAAAACAGCCGAAAATTTTTATTTTTGACGATAGTTTTTCCGCTTTGGACATGAAGACAGATGCGAAATTGAGGAAAGCCCTTGAGGAAGAGGTGAAAGATAAAGTTGTATTAATTGTGGCGCAGAGAATCAGCACGATTTTACAGGCAGATCAAATTTTAGTGTTAGACGATGGGAAAATCGTCGGCATGGGCAGACATAAAGAGTTGTTGGAAACATGCGACGTATATCAACAGATTGCAAAATCCCAGTTATCTGCAAAAGAACTTGGAATAGAAGAAGGAAAGGAGGATTTGAATGAGTAACGAAACATCTGCAAAATTAAAGCCTTCCAGACAGCGCAGGGGCCCGGCCGGCGGAATGCACGGCGGCGGAATGGGTCCGGCGGAAAAGGCGAAAGACTTTAAAGGTTCTTTTCACAAGCTGTTTGTTTATATTGGAAGATATAAGATTGCAATTTTTATCGTTATGGCATTGGCGGCATGTTCGACGGTTTTTTCTGTGCTTGGGCCGAAAATTATGGGTATGGCGACGACTGCGCTTTCCGAAGGCTTAATAAATAAAATTTCAGGGACCGGCGGCATAGATTTTGATAAAATAGCGAAAATCCTTCTTTTAACATTAGCGCTTTATTTGGTAAGTTCCCTGTTATCCTTTTTCCAAGGTTGGGTAATGACGGGAATCACGCAAAAAGTCTGTTACCGGATGCGCAAGGAAATTTCTGAAAAAATCAACCGTATGCCGATGAGCTACTTTGAAAGCAGGACGTATGGAGAAACGCTTTCTGTAATTACAAACGATGTGGATACGCTTGGCATGGGGTTAAACCAAAGTGTGACAATGATTATCACTTCCATAGCGACATTAATTGGGACATTAGTGATGATGCTTTCCATTTCCCCATTAATGACTTTGATAGCCCTTGTTATTCTTCCCATATCGGCGCTTCTCGTCTCTGCTGTTGTAAAATTCTCTCAGAAGCATTTTAAGACACAGCAGGAATATCTTGGACACATTAACGGGCAGGTAGAGGAGACATTTGGCGGGCATCTTGTCATTAAAGCATTTAATAAAGAAGAAGAAACGATAAAAAAATTCAATGAAACGAATCAGGTTTTGTATGAATCCGCATGGAAGTCCCAGTTTTTGTCCGGAATGATGCATCCGATTATGATTTTTGTCGGAAACTTAGGTTATGCAGGCGTTGCCATTTCCGGCGGGATGCTTGCGATTCGCGGCGCGATAGGAATTGGCGATATTCAGGCGTTTATCCAGTATGTCCGATCATTTACACAGCCGATCCAGCAGATTGCGCAGGTCATTAACCAAGTGCAGTCCATGACGGCCGCTTCTGAGCGGGTGTTTGAATTTTTAGATGAGGAAGAAGAATCGCAGATGGCGGAACATCCGGTTTCCCTTGAGGGGCTTAGAGGGGAAGTCAGCTTTGAACATGTGAGTTTTGGGTACAAAAAAGATCAAACGATTATTCATGATTTTTCCGCAACGGCAAATCAGGGGCAGAAAATCGCTATTGTAGGACCGACCGGAGCAGGGAAGACGACAATGGTTAAACTGCTTATGCGGTTTTATGACGTGGACAAAGGGCGGATTTGCGTCGATGGGCATGACATACGGGATTTTAACCGGAGGGAACTGCGGGATGCGTTCGGAATGGTTTTACAGGATACATGGCTGTTTAAAGGAAGCATTATGGAAAATATCCGTTATGGAAAATTAGATGCGACGGACGATGAGGTGATTGCGGCGGCAAAAGCCGCCCATGCGCATCACTTTATCCAGACGCTTCCAGATGGGTATGATATGGAACTAAACGAAGATGCAAGCAATGTCTCACAGGGACAGAAACAGCTTTTAACGATTGCAAGGGCGATACTGGCGGATAACCGTATTTTGATTTTAGATGAAGCGACTTCATCTGTGGACACTAGGACAGAAGTCCGTATTCAAAAAGCGATGGATAACCTTATGAGAGGCAGAACAAGCTTTATTATTGCGCACAGGCTGTCTACGATTCGGGACGCCGATTTGATTTTAGTGATGAAAGACGGGGATATTGTAGAACAGGGAAACCATAGGGAATTAATGGCGCGGCAGGGCTTTTATGCAGATTTGTATAATTCACAGTTCAGCAGTTAGATCTGGTCTTAAGAATATGCAGCATGGCGTTGTTTAAAGTGAAAAATTTTTGAAAGAGTAGTTTGACTGTATCACCCAAAGCGAAACAGAAAGATCATGTTTCAATGAATATGCAAAGCCATGCCACATACAGTTTAAATTTATTTTTTCGTAGAAATTCGCTTCGTTTATAAGAGTTTTTTCATTATCACGCCGTCAAACAGAGGGCTGTAAAAGGAGTCTGTTTGGCGGCGGTTCTTTATTTTTATTACTATGCTCTGCAGACGGAACGCTTAGTATATTTTTGGCTTAGTCCCCGCTGGCTTTAAAGTTATAAATCGGCTTGATGATATGCTCTATTTCAACCGTGTCATCAATATGCTTCACAATATCGTCCAATCTCTTATAAGCCATAGGGCATTCATCGAGAGTGTCTTTATTGACGGAAGTAGTGTAAATGCCGCTCATTTGTTTTTTAAATTCCGATACGGTAAACGTTTGTTTTGCCGCAGAGCGGCTCATTAGGCGGCCGGCGCCGTGTGGGGCGGAAAAGTTCCAGTCTTCATTTCCTTTTCCGATGCAAATTAGGGAGCCGTCTCGCATATTAATCGGAATTAAAAGGCGTTCTCCCTGTTTTGCGGAAACGGCGCCTTTTCTTAAAATCATCGCATCGGTGTCAATATAGTTATGAATCGTGGTAAACTGGTCTGTAACATGGAATTTCATGCCTTTTATGATTTCGTCCATCATTGCTTTCCGGTTCCACTCTGCGTATTTCTGGACAATTTTCATATCATGGATATATTCTTCAAATAAATCGCCAGTGACATATGCAAGCTGTTTCGGGATATTCGTCCGTTTCGTGTTTTTATAGGCCGTAAGTTTCTTTTGGATTTGTTTGTTAAGCCCTTGCCGCTTTAAATCCGCAATTAGAAGTTCTATGTCATGTTTTGTAGATTTATTTAAAATCTGATAGCCTGCTTCCTGATAATATTCTGCAACTTCAAGCCCTAGATGGCGGCTGCCGGAGTGTACGACAATATAGATTGTTCCGTCTAAAGACTGATTCGCTTCTATAAAATGGTTTCCTCCGCCAAGCGTGCCAAGGCTTTTTTCAACCCGCTTCATATGGATATGTTTCAAACAGCAAAGCTCGTTTAAGTTTAGATTGTCAAAATAGCGGTGAGTTTTTTCCCTTACTGAAAATCCGGAAGGGATTTTTTCGTAAATCAGTTTATCTAATTTTTGCGGTTCGATATGCGTTTCTTTTAACTGTATTGTTTCCATGCCGCAGCCAATATCAACCCCGACAAGGTTCGGGACAATTTTATCGGCAATCGTCATCGTTGTCCCAATCGTGCAGCCGGCTCCTGCGTGGATATCCGGCATAAAGCGGATTTTACTTCCAGTCGTAAATTCCTGATTCAGTAACAGAAGGGCTTGGGAAATGGAAGTTTCGTCCACAATATCCGTAAAAATTTTTGCTTCGTTGTATGTTCCTTTTAATTCAATCATACTTTCTCCTGAACTTTTTTTGTTTCTATCATAGCGCCTTTTGGAAATAACTGCAAAAAAAATTTGATTTTTTAGAAAAAAGGTGTATAATAAAACCGCAAAATAAAATTAAAACGGAGGAGAGGACAATGGGTTTACAAGTGGAAAACGCCCTGCCAGATGGATTTTCCTTTCAGCAGGCGCATCGTGTCATGTATGGAACGCGTACCGGCATGGATTTTCTAATTCTTCCAATGGATACGGAAAACCAATATCAGATACAGTTCTATACGGACTTAGAAAAGAGCATGGACAAAGAAGGATTTATGGATTTTCTTGGAAATATGTATAAGAGGTATCCGTTTATCCATCACGCAGGTTATAATGGAAATAATATGGTTTCCATTTATGTGCGTTCCGAAGGCGATGCAGATAAAGCGAATTTGACGGCTGCTCTATCTGAGCTGTCAGGAAAGTGTGTGGAACATGGCTTAAAAAACTGTTGCGCGCATTGTAAGAATACAGTCTCTTTGCATACTGCCGCTGTGGACAATACGCCATTAATGATCTGTGACAACTGTCTGTCACAATTAAATGACAGAATGGAAGGGCAGCGCGCAAGGAAAGAAAATATACTGCTTGGGTGTATTGGCGCCATTGTTGGAGTGCTTTTAGGTTCCGCGGTTTGGATTTTAATTGGGCAGATTGGGTTTATTGCGGGAATTGCCGGCTTTGCGATTGTATTTGGCGGAATGAAAGGATATGAGATTTTAGGCGGGAAACTCACCAAAAAAGGAATTGTGATTTGTGTCTTGCTTTCATTTATTGTGATTCTTGCCGCAGAGTTTGCTTCAATTGGAATCGCTGTTTATCGGGAATTTAGTAAAGTGTATGAAGTTACGGTAAGTGATGCATTCGGAGTGATTCCGGAATTTTTAAAAGATCCGGAAATGGCTGCCGAAGTGGCAAAAGATTTAATTATCGGTTACATACTTGCAATTTGGGCAAGCTATGCAAATGTGAAATCTGCATGGCGCAAGGTGGACGAAGATCCGGCGCAGCATACTGTGGAGCGTTTTTAATTTTTGTTTTTATTACATGTATTTTTTTTGGCGGAAAACAACGTTGTAGTTTCAAAAAGCCTTTTATTTTTGAGTAAGGGAACAATGGAAGGAAGAAAATGCAGGGTTGTTTTCCGGCTTTCATTGCAGCTAAAAAAGAAAATTTAGAATGGAAAAATTTTTTCTGTAAAAATAGTTCGTTTTTGAACAATATTGGAGGAAATATGATACCGCTGAACCTATGGGAACATCAAAACTCAATTAAAACGCTATATGCAAACTGCGTCAAAGAAGTGCGCATCCACCATAAAATTACCCGCATGGAACTGGACATTCTTTTATTTTTGGCAAATAATCCCTGTTTTGACACGGCGAAAGAAATCGTGGAAATTCGCTGCCTGTCAAAATCTCAGGTGTCGTCTTCCTTAAAACTTATGGAAACATACGGATATGTCAGAAAGGAATATGCTGGCGGCAACCGCAAGACTGTCCATCTGAAAATTTGTCCGGCGGCGGCAGATATTGTCCGAGATGGAAAACTGGCTCAAAAAAAGTTTCTGGAAATTCTGCTTTTGGGCTTTTCGGAGGAAGAACGGGAGACAATGGGACGGTTTACAAGCCGGATTTGGGAGAATATCCATACTTATCTAAAGGAGGAAGTGTAATATGTACGAGTTTATCATTTGTTTTATTGCAGGAATCGGCGCAGGGCTTGGCACAGGGTTTGCAGGCATGAGCGCGGCGGCAGTGATTAGCCCTATGTTAATTGCTTTTTTAGGAATTGAGGCATATGAAGCGGTGGGGATTGCGTTGGCAAGTGACGTGCTGGCCAGCGCGGCCAGCGCATATACCTACGGAAAAAATAAAAACCTTGACGTCCGAAACGGGATTGTGATGATGATGTCTGTATTAGCGTTTACTTTAGCAGGCAGTTTTTTGGCAAGCCAAGTCCCAAATACGGCGATGGGCGGTTTTTCTGTTTTTATGACGTTTCTGCTTGGGGTGAAATTTCTTGTAAAACCTGTAATGACGACGAAAGAAACGATGAATGCCGTAAGCGGCAAAACACGCATCGCGCAGTCAGTCTTGCTTGGCGGCATGGTCGGTTTTATCTGTGGATTTATTGGCGCGGGTGGGGGAATGATGATGCTATTGGCATTGACAAGCGTTTTGGGGTATGAGTTGAAAACGGCAGTTGGGACAAGCGTATTTATTATGACGTTTACTGCTTTTACCGGAGCGGCAAGCCATTTCGCTATCGGCGGGATGCCGGATATCCGGCTTTTTGCATATTGTGTTCTTTCTACGCTGTTATGGGCTAGGATTGCCGCAAAGTTTGCAAATAAAGCAAATCCCGCCACATTAAACCGCGTGACAGGAGCAGCGCTTGCCATTCTTGGAATTGCGATACTTTTTGTAAATTATTGGAATTAATAAATGGAGATTTCGTTTTTCTAAAGTTTCTGTAAAACAATAGAAATGCTCAGTTTATTTTCTTTGTATCGCGCAAAGATGGAACCGCCCATCTGGGTGAGGAATGTTTTGACAATGGAAAGGCCGATGCCTGTCGACTGCGTTGCATTTTCTATGGTGAAAAAACGGTCAAAGAGTTTGCCTGCCGTAATTTCATTTAGTCCATAGGCGGTGTTGGTAAATGTCACCATTCCGGAATCGTCAAGCAGGATTTCCAAATCGCCGGAGCTGTATTTCACGGCGTTTTGCAGGATATTTAAAAATACACGTGAAAGGGCGGAGCAATCAGCGGCGCGGACAATCTTTTTTTCGGTGATATGAATTTGCGGGGTAATAGACCGTTTTTGAAATTCCGCATAAAATGCGGCAATGCTTTCTTCTAAAACGCGGTTTAGATGTGTCGGCTCTTGTTTTATCTGCTGCGCTTCGGATAATGCGACAGAATAGGCAAAAAGTTCCTCTGTAAGCTGTTTTAACAGCTCACAGCGGTTTTTGATAATGGAAAGGTATAAGTCTCCTTTTTTCGTATGTTCTTCGTCTTCCAATAAGTCCAGATAGCCGGAGATAGCCGTCAAAGGAGTTCTCAGGTCATGGGAGATATTTGTAACGGCTTCTTTCAGTTCCATATTTCCGTTCAGATACTCTCTGCGTTGTGCGCGGAGATCTTTTAGCTGTGCGTTTAGCTGCATGGCCAGCCTGCGGATATGTTTGTCGTTGGAAGAAACGGAAAGAAGCGTGTTTGTGTCACAGGAAAGATGCTCTTTGAATTCCAAGCAGAGTTCGTCGATTCCTTTTTTTAAAAAATATTGTTTTAATGCAAAGAATGTGGTTGTCAGAAAGAATATACCGCATAGAATCCAAAGGCTCATCTTTTTCCCCTTCTTTTAGTTTAAATCTTTTTTTTGAAACCCCAAAATGCCGGCGAGCGTTGTCAATATCGTTATTCCTAAAGAATAGAGAGCAATCAGCGCCGGATGTTTTACCATTTCACTGGCAATCTGCAGGCTTTGTCCGCTGGGCAGGAAGTCAAAAAAGAACTTATAAACTTCTTTTGCCATGCCTGTTAAATATTTGGGATTTGGGTAAGGCGTGGTTTCTGTATACCCATCGGCAGTCATAATATAGTCTGTCAGATATTGCGGCGCAAATATTCTTGACTGAATATTGACGGCAAGTAAGAACAGCCCGATAAACAGCAAAAGACATGTGACAGCGGAAATCGTTTTTTTGGAAACCAGCATGGAAAGCATATGGAAAATAGAAACGTATGCCGTAATTGTAAACAAGCTGATACACAGATAGATCCCAATCCCTTTCCATGGTAATTGCGGCGGCAGCAGCAGCGCCAATCCAAACGAACAATAGGACAATAAAAACGCAGCCGTCATACAAAGCGTAGAAAGCAGGCAGACAATCAGATCGGAGAGATACACGTCTCTGCGGGTCTGGCCGACAATGAGTTTGTTGCGTATTGTTCCGGAGGAAAATTCTGTCCCGGTAAATAAACTGCAAAAGACAGAGGCGCAGCATCCGGCGAATATTACATGTAAAAACAGGCAGTCATCTAAATATTGTTTGATTTGGAACCGTTGCATATCAAAATATTTCCCGACGGCAAAAAATATCCCAAGGCAGAATAAAACTGCGTTCCCTAAATAAAATAACCGGTTTTTGCGAAGCCGGAGCATTCCGGCAGACAAGAGTTTACGCATTGCCGCCACCTCCTAACAGATTCAGATAATAGCTTTCAAGGCTTTCGTCACGTTCCTGAATGGAAATAATGGAACAGTTTTCTTCCGCAAGCAGATTAGAAAGCTCGGAGACAGGCATTTTTTTATATATTTCCGCCGTATTTTGGGAAAGAATTTTATATTCTATCTTTTGGCGGTCTAAAACGCGGGCAAGGGCTTTAACGTCATTTACTTCCATGCGGATACAGCTTCTTAAAGAAGCTTCTAATTCTTTTGCGCTGATTTCTTTTACCATTCGCCCGCCGTCTAAAAATCCGTAATGTGTGGCAATCCGTGAAAGTTCATCTAAAAAATGGCTTGAGATTAAAAATGTAATTTGATGGGCGCGGTTTAACGTTAAGATTAATTCCCGTATTTCAATGATTCCCTGTGGGTCTAGCCCATTTATCGGTTCGTCTAACACCAAAAAATCCGGATCTCCAACTAGCGCGACTGCAATCCCAAGCCGCTGCCTCATGCCAAGTGAAAAGCATTTCGCTTTCTTTTTTCCGGTATCGGAAAGCCCGACCAGACGCAGAAGTTCTTCACGTCCGTCATAAGACGGAAGGCCTAAAATGCGGTATTGCTGATTTAAGTTTTCCGTTGCAGTCATATCGGGAAAAATAGATGGAAGTTCTATGACAGCTCCCATTCTGCGTCGTGATTTTGCAATGTTTTTATCCGTATGTTTTCTGCCATACAGCGTATAGCCTCCAGACGAAGGCTTTTGCAGACCGCAGATTAAACGGATTAATGTCGTTTTTCCGGCTCCGTTTTTTCCGATAAAGCCATAAATAGCTCCTTTTGGAACTTGCATGGATAAATGGGAAAGAACTTTGAACCTGCCATACTGTTTGCTTAAATCGTTTGTCTGTAATACAGTGTCCATAAGAAAATCCTCCTTTTTTCTTTCTGCATTTAGCATACGCCTGCGCGGTTAAGAAAGCGGTTAAGAAAATGGTAAAGAAACAGTAAAGCTTTTTAGAGCCAGCTTTTAAGCGTCTGCCCGCATCTTAAAGCCAATCCCCCATACGGCTTCAATATAATCTTTTCCTCCGGTTTTGCGCAATTTTTTGCGTAAGTTGCTGATATGGATTTTAAGGGAGTTTTCCGTACAATCCGGCGTATCTTCACTGATTCTGTCTAAAAGAAGCGATTTTGTAAGCACTTGCGTGGGATTTTGCATTAGTAATTTAAGAATGGCAAATTCTGTGCGGGTTAGTTTGGCAGACGCGTCTCCAACTGAGGCGATATGCGTATCAAGGTGAAGCGTCAGTTCCGTAAAGGTCAGTTCCGTGGAAGCTTGGAAATGGGCAGGCTTACGGAACTGTACGGCAATCCGCGCTAAGAGCTCTTTTGTATGAAATGGTTTTGTAATATAATCCTGCGCGCCGCGAAGCAGTAAATCAGCTTTATGCGCGGCGTCAAATTTTGCGCTTACTACTATGACGGGAATTTCTTTGATCTTTGGGAGAAGATCTTCTCCGCTTTGTCCGGGAAGCATTAAATCAAGCAGAATCAGATCCGGCGTAAAGCCAGAGAGCAGTAAAAGCGCTTCTGTGCCGGAGTATGCGTTTGTCACGTCATAGCCTTCTTTGGAAAGAAGTTCAAATAGCATAGTTCCGATGTGTGGGTCGTCTTCGATGATAAGTATTTTTTTCAACGTTTTGTACCTCCGGTTGGCGTTGCTTTTTCTTCTATTTTATTATAGGTGTTTTAAAAAATCAAATTTTGGAAAATTAAAAGTGGCAATTACAGCGAAACTGGCTACAGGCTAACTATATTTGGACTGTACAAAGTAGGAACTTTGATAATTGAATAAAGGCTTTACGCTTGATATATTTTCTTGAAATTAGGTTGACGTTTCCTGAAAAGAAATTAGATATTTAGAAAATTTCGCAGATTAAACAAATCTACGAAAAATTCATATATTAGCAGAAAAATGGGAATTTTCTA
>CAJUST010000036.1 GCA_910589105.1 uncultured Lachnospiraceae bacterium | reverse complement strand
AGGAAAATCAATTCAATAAAGAAAGGAATTTGTCACTATGAATAAAATCAATTTATTCCAAGCTGCAAAAAGACTAACTATTAACTTTTGTTTTTACTGATAATGTGGGCTCTCCTTTTTTGTAATAAAAGCGCCTCCAAACTGAGTAATTTCATATTACATCAGTTTGAAGGTTTGCGCAAACTCTGAGATAACCCCTACAAATGACTTTTCTTTATTTTTGAAATGCCTTTTTTTAAAATCTCATAAGGAATCATTTGGATTGTGGCTCTGTTTTGTTCCCGTTTTGTTAGCTCGCAATTCGCCTCACTGCAGTTTGTGTTAAAAAAAGCCAATAATTCCGGTGAAAGCCAATTCTCTCCATTCGTTTTAGTCCTGTTCCGAATATCTCCATATCCTTCACAGGATAGTTCAGATGGAATCATGCCGAGTTTTAAAAAAGCATGCCCATTATAACAATGCGCCAAGGGGCATTTCGCGATTGGCTGTTCAGGAAATGGGGCATCTGGATATGCAAATACGTTGCAAAGTTTTTTTCCGCCATAGCACTGTTTTGCTTCGCCAGTGGCTAAATTTATACAAATCGACCATTTTCCCGCATAACAAAACCCTGTCTGCTTTTTCCCGAAAATAGATTTTTTGTATTGGAAAAATTCTGAATGAAATTTTGACCATGCGGCATCATAATCCTGCATTGGCAGGCTTGTAAGATAGTCAATATTTTTGGTACGGTCGTCCCTTGCTATTGTCACATGTGGCAATGCGCCAAAATGATGCATGGAAAACTCTTTGACTTCCTCAATATAAGGCACAAGTTCATCACTTGGCGTAAGCTCTATACATGCGGACGCTCCCCTCTGCCATATTTTATTTACATTCTTTGCAAATATGTCTAACAGATTTTTCTTTTTTAATTCTAAATAATGGAAAGAACACTTAAATTCAACATGCGTTAAAAGCTCTTTCTCCCACTGTAAAATACGGTCAAGGGCAGGTGTTACAGTCAGATTCGTAACTATCTCTGCATAATGCCCCTGTTTGACAAGTTCCTTCACATAAAGATCTAAATCTTTCGTAAGAAGCGTTTCCCCATCAGCGCAAAAGTTAATAAAAGCTTTTCCGCCAATTCGTTCTACTGACAAAGCTTTTGCCACCTGCTTTGGACTATACTGCATGACAGGCTGCTCACCCTGATAACACGCATCCCGCTGTGAAAGATAACAATAAGAACAGCGGAAATTGCAAATTGACATTGGTATCGCTAACATAATCATTTTTTTTATTTTATCCATACTCTGTTTTCCTCATTTTCTATTTAAAATTATCTGAAACCCGATTCATAGGATAGTTCCAGACATAGCCGTATTTATGCGCAAAAATACATACAGCGTAAATTTTTGCTTTCGTTTTAAGTCCCATAAGCCACTCATGCGTGAAAATTTCTATAACTTTATTCTGGTCTGGCTGTTTTGAAATCCGAACCAGATCCCCATAAGGATTCCTTGTGTTTTCCAGTCTTAAATCCGTAGTAAAAAAACAAAGCCCGTTCTCATCTTTAATGCAATCATGCGCAAGTAAATAATTGCTTTCAGTTTCATTAAAATAGTAACTCTCCCGTTCATCATCTGCTGCCAAAAGGCCTTCAATTCCATGTTCCGCCCCTAAAAGAGCATTTACGGATTCCGATGTGGCGGCATACAAATGGAGTCTGGGCACAGTATCAATACATTCTGCGCTTCCGGTAATCCGAAGAAGCTCTTTTACTGTTTTTTCATATTCCCATACAGCTTTTTGCGCATCCGCATACTGAAAGCTTTCTTCACTGTTTAAACTGTGAAACCCAAATTTCAGCCAATCGGCATTATCCTGAAAATCTTTTGCAAACTTGTCCGTGCAGTCAGACAGGCTAAAGCCGTCTGTTTCATAAAAACAATATAAGCTGAATACCCCCCCCCAATCGTTGTGCATGGATTTTAAAAATCCAAGCGTGTCATTCTCAAATATACTCTGATAGTTTTCTTTGTGTTCCGTAATATCCATAAATATGGAAATCGTATCATCAAAAGAAAGATGGATAAAGGCATCTGGGTGTTTTGCTTCCACACTGTAAACCCATAATATAGAGGCATTTAGCAATAAAAACAAGGCATAAGCCCCTAAAACGGCTGCCTGTATTTTTCTTTTTCTTTCAAATTTATGTTTTATATTCCTATTTTGCATTTTGATTTTATTCACGATGTAACATTCTCCTTATTTTTCGGATTATTGCGTTTTGCTCCTCTTTATTTAATATAAAATAGAAGTCTGCAAGTATAGAAATCAGACAAGTCATTGCAACTGCCATAAATAACCCAATATAATTTTTGGGAACATAAATTTGTTTTACCAGCGCTGCCGCCGCAAAATTAATCAGGCAGCAGCCCATAGAAATCCAAACATCTTTATAAAATTCATACCACTTTAACCCTAAAAGTTTTGCAATATAAGGAGCAGTCACTGCCAAATTGCGGATAATGGTAAGCGCGGAACTTGTCCCTGCAATCGCAACCACTCCAAGATCCGTAAATTTTAACGCGGCATATACAACGAAAATATTGAGAACTCCGGTTGCCGTGAAAGCGATTGAGTTTACCTTCAGACGGTTAGCGGCAGTAAAGACATTGTAAAGCGCCTGCGGCCCCGCCCATGGGATAAACGCCATACAGGTAAGAAAAGACAGCATTGTAAGCGTTTTGGCATCCAGAGACGGCATCCAGAGCATATAAAATTCCACGCCAAATGAAAGAAATGTGATAATAGAAATGGAAAGCATAACGCTTGAAACTTTCATGCTGGCCCGCAATTCTTTTAACAGCTGCGTCTGATCGCCGCGCGCCCAGTTAATCGTAACGGAAGGGGCAAAATTTGTATTTAAGATTCCCGCCATATTAAAAATAGCATTTGGAACCGTTTTTGCAACAGAGAGCAAACCCATAGCGGAAGGGCTGATAAAAAGGTTGCACAATAAGAGGTCAAGCCCCGTCATCAGCATGTTTCCACATTGGTTGACTGTGTTCCAGATGCCTGAAGAAAACATTTCTTTTACCGCCTGTGGCTGAAAGTCCCGGTGAGAAAATTTAAGTTTTGGCATCACATGGCGTTTTATCCCATTTATAACCGGAACAGACGCCGCTGTTAAAAGAAATGCCGCCAATGACACATAATAGATGCGGGCAGGCAGAAAAGAAAATGCGATAAGAAGCAGCGCCCCATTTAAAACATAACGCATTAGATTTAATAAATTCTGATAATACAGCGTATTTGTCACGAACATAGAAAGGCTGGCTGCCGACACAAAAAGATTGACAAAGAAATTAAAAAAAACACAGGTAAATAAAATTTTCACATCTGTGACATCCGCATTTTCAATTACAAGCAGGCTGTCTAAATTTTGAATTACATAAAATGCAATGGGAGCTAAAACTGCAACAAGGACAAAATTACAGATAAGAACTGTAGAGTAATAAGATTTTACCTGCCCATGTTTGCCCTGATGGTAATAAATCGACATAAACCGGCCCGCCATAGAGTTAAACGCCACGGTAAGAAGCGAAGCGTATGTTACGAAATTGTTGGCTAACTGTGTGAATCCATTAGCTTCCTCTCCTAAGTTTTCTACAATAAAACCGGAAAGAAAAAACGTAATGCAAAGATTTACCAGCATAGCCAGTATTCCGCTGGCTAAATTAAACATAGTTTGAATTGTCTCATTTTTTTTCAAACGCATATCTGATTTCTTCCTTTATTTTTTTGTAATAAGGCTCAAGGCATTCACGATTATACTGATATTCTTTTTCATCTTTGCAAATCAATTCTACTTTTCTAAGAACCGATTCAATCTCCGCTTCACAAAAATTAAGATATGGCAAGTAAGAAAGCCACTCATAACCATCCCTTACTTTATGGCTGACGTTATCAAGCGCGATACAAGGCGTTGCCGTCACAGCGCAAAAAATCATTCCATGCAGACGGTCTGTAATCACAAACTCCGCAGAAGAAAATTCTTTCCATTTTTTCTTGAGCTCTTTTACCCGCGTCCGTTTAGATATTTTTTTCTCTACAAGAGTTGAAGTTTCCTTTATGTCTATCCCTCTGTTGTATAGACAGCCTTTTAAAGCTGCAATAAAACCCTCCTTTTGTACGGATTCTAAATCTTGCCTCAGGCATAAAAGAACCCCTGCGCGTTCTGCCTTTTGTTTTGCATTTTGCAAAAATGGAACCATATCCGGCGTATAGATTGCGTTTACCCCTGAAAATTCCGACTGCGCTTTCTGGTATGTAATTTTGTCCCTGCAAAAAAGAATCAAGCGCCCATGACCGGAATAAATTTCCGCGCTTTTCCGAAGTTCTTTTTTTCCGAAATGGCTTGTCTCATAAAAAGCCGTCTGAGGAAAAATAAAAACCGGGTTTTTGGGGAAACGCAATACAATATCACGCATTTTCCATTCTTCTTCTATCCACAATGTTCCTAGATTTCCGCCGCCGTCTATAATAATCAAATCATTTTCCCGAATCAGTTTTTTAAGCCTTTCCCGCAAATGCTCATAGGACGCCCTTGTAATTTCAATGATATTTTTCTTATATCCGCATTCTTCCAACAGTCTGTATTGGGCGTAAACAATCGCCTGATCCCCAAGATTGCCATGCGCTGGCGTAGCAATCAAATAAATACATGGCTTGTGTTTCGAAAAAATATGTATCCGTGTTGCTTGATGCAAAATACTCAGATAAGACAATCCATACCAAATTTCTTTTGCAGTTTCTTTTATTTTTCCGTATAACTCTGCCGAATATGGAAAGAATTTGCAGACTGCCCGTTTTAATTTAATCCGAAAAGGCATTTTCACTTTCTGCGCAATTTGACCATGCAATATCTGATAGGCGCGCATCAGATCCAAATACCGCGGCGTCTCTTTCTGCTTTTTGCATATTTTTTTCGTTTCACATAAGGTAATAAAACAGAGTTTATCCATCTGGACAAGAAATTGCAAATGATTTTCTTTTAGAAAAAAAGACATTCTTTCTAAATACGCTTCTATCACGTCCAGTTCTTTTTTTGCCGTTTTTTCTGCCATTATGCTCCCAGTATGCTGGACATAATAATATAAAACATTCGGAACGCATGAAATGCATCGGCAATTTCTTACAATGTGATGAAAGGAAAACTCATCTTCTCGCGCTTTCCCTTCCCGAAACCTGTATGTCTCCCAGAGTTCCTTTTTATACAGTTTATTCCAGACGACAACATAATAATAACCATACCTTTCAAGAGATTTTGCGAATACGCCTTCCGCATTTAAAACCTGTTTTGGAATTATATGGTTTGGATATTCCCTTATCGGATTTCCATTTTCATCTACATATTGTAAATTGCAAACGGACATATCTGCATCACAGTCTTTTAACGCAAAGTACAAATCTTCCAACATTTCCGGATGGATAAAATCATCTCCATCAATAAATGCAATGTATTCGCCGCAAGCTTGATTCAGCCCTGAATTTCTTGCGCTGCTTAAACCACCGTTGCTTTTATGTATCACTTGAATGCGGGAATCTAAACCCGCATATCTGTCACAGATTTCAGGACAGCAGTCCGTACTTCCGTCATTGACTAAAAGTATTTCTAAATTGGAATAGGTCTGTTTTAAAATACTTTCAATACATTGGGCAATATAATCTTCAATATTATAAACTGGAACGATAACTGATATGAGTTCTTTCTCCATTTGTCCACTTCCTGAATTATTTCTTTAAGATCTTTTAAAAATTTGATAAACTTTAAAATACATATTTGGAAAATATGCCAGAAACAGAATCAAGATTTTTTCTTTTAAGCTTTCTCTCACAAAAAAAATAGACTTCTTGTTTTTCTGAAACTCCTTTTGATAACGGCCAATCACTTTTCGGTCGACATTTACAATTTGACGAAACCGTTTCATATACGTCAATTTTGCGCTCCAATATGCAATGCTTCCTTCTTCATATAATTGCGAAATTCTATCCCATGCAAGCAATGCAGTGTTCCAATATGCAGAATTATCCGTATGTGTAAGAGATGTGGGATTTTGCCGATATATATATGCTATGGTTGAATCATAATAGATATATTTCGATCTTTTTAAAAGCTGCGCAATAAAATATGAGTCCTCTCCGATTGTAAGGTCTGTATCAAAATATACATTTTCTAATAATTGTTTAGAAAATAATTTTCCCCAAGTATAATAAAGAAATGTATATTTACAATGATTTAATTGATTATCGCAAACCACGATTCCACTTTTACATTTATAACGAGTAAAACTTGAATTACAAATCGAAATATCAGCCTTATAGTTTAATAGATTTTGACATAACAGCTCTAAATAATTCTTAGTGACAAAATCATCTGAATCAACAAAAGCAATATACTTCCCATTACAATTTTGCAATCCCAAATTACGCGCAGAAGAAACGCCTTCATTTTTTTTATGAATCACTTTTATCCTTTCATCTTTTAAAGAATACTCATCGCATATTCTTCCACTATGATCCGTTGAGCCGTCATCCACTAAAATCAATTCCAAGTTTTGATATGTTTGTTTTAACAGACTGTCAATACAATCGGAAAGATATTTTTCCGTATTATACACGGGCACAATGACGCTAATCATATCCTGTTCCAATTTACTGATTCCTCCAATCACAATTCCTGATACAATTTTCCGATTATGTTTGCCGTTTGCTCTATGCTGTATCCGGCAGATATAATTTCCTTATGGAAATTCTCCCGTTCTGTGTGTTTCTGTTTTAGTATCTCTTTCGCCCATTTTTCAGAAGAATCTTCCAATGACATATAGGACAGCAATTCCGTAATCTGTAAATCTTTTGGAACTCTGTCAGAAGCAATCACAGGCAGGCCCAATGCCTGCGCCTCCAAACCAACAATCCCAAACCCCTCAAAAATTGATGGAAACACAAATATATCCATCGCCTGCATAACTTCATGTACATTTGATATAGCCCCACATAAAATCACATCATTCTGCAAATTCAATTCTTTTATCTTTTGGCATACTTTCTCCTGCAATAAACCTTCCCCAACCAACATCAATTTTGTATTCTGGTCTGCTTTCTTCACCTGTTTAAAAATCTCCAATAAAAACATATGGTTTTTCTCATATGTAAATCTGCCCACATGCCCAATCAAAAATACATTGTCAGAAATATGATAAAGCTTTCTAATCCGGCTTCTTGTCAAGTCATCAAAAGAATATTTTCCTATATCAATTCCATTCTTCACAATTTTCAATTTGTCCCTCACAACTTTTTTTGGGAACTTTGCTTTTCCAGCTTCTATGGAACACGCGCAATAATCCGTCGGGCAAGAACTGATAAACGGGTAAGAACAAAGTTTTATTATCCGGTGTTTCAATGTTTCTTTTTCCATTCCGGAATGAGAATGCGCGATAATTTTACCAACATGATTTATTTTCGCAGCCAATGAAATTAACATTAATGCCAAAGTGCTCCCTGAATGAATATGTACAATCTGGTATGGATTGTTTTTAAGAAATTGAATTAATTTCATAAATATCTTTAAATTAAAATGACCTTGTTTAAAAGGAAACTCCCACGAAATCACATTTAACCGCATCTCGTCCAAGATTAGATTATTACATTCATATGGGGTCAGCAAATCTATTGCCACATTCTTTCGATCCATATGACGGATAAAATTTATTACAAAAGTTTCCTGACCTCCATTTAAAATGGGTTCTCCAAATATTTCCAGAACTCTGATTTGTTCCATAATTACCTTTACCCCTATGTAAAAATTTCTGCCTATCGAAATAAAAATCTCTCTGTCGCATAACTTCCAATATACATAATGTCATAAAGCCAATAGAACATAGCCACTGCAATTAAGCATATTGAAACAATGAACTTATTCAAAAAATTATTTTTAAAGCATTTAAAAATATTCGGAACATATAGCAAAAGAAACATATTCAAATAATATGCAATACGCTGAGATTCATAAAATACCCCATTAAACAGAATGAAATATTCCCCAAGCAACACAAAAAACAATAATTGCCTGTCCCTTACCTCTGTTTTATTTGTCAGAAACAGGAAAAAAGCAACGATTAATACCAAAACTGTTTGACATAACGCATATGTCATTGGAATATTATCTTGGACAAATCCTGTATATAATAATAAGTAATGACGTATATAATAAGCGTATCTGGGGTTAACCAGCCTGACAAGACGAGCAAGATATTCTGCCCATTCTTCGTAATTCATAAAAAACAGCAACATAAATATAATAACCATGGATAGAATGATTTTTTTATACCTTGATTTTAAAATCCAGTTGACAACAAAATAGATCGCGATTATTATTGCAACGGAACTATGAAATAGAAACGCAATTACGCTTAACGCAATCACCTTTTTATACTCTCTTTTATCCAGATAGAAATATGCGAGGAAAAGGAGTGACATGGAAATAATCTGTCTTGTTGCAGACAAACCAAAATTGAAAAAAAAGAAATAATACATTGCCATGCCTAAAGAAATGGATATCTGCTTACGCATCTGAAACAAAACAATAAATATCGGAACCAATGCCAGTGTTTCTATCACAGTAAAAAATAAAAATAAGTTATCCATTTTTCCAAAAATATATAATAAAGCCGCATATAACAACTCAGTTTTTACCGGCATCCTCCGGTAAAAAGAACTAAAATTTAAAGAGTCGTTCTGGGCAAATTCAAAATTAGGCAAAACATATCCATTTATATCATTTCCTACCGAAGTATCCCTCACCCCCGCCAATAAAATCGGAAGCAGCAAAGCAACTGAAAAAAAGAAGATCCCAAAAAACTTCTTTTGCCTTTTGTTATAAACCGCCGTACCGACAGCATTTATCTGGTTTTGCCCTAACCACATACACAAAAGCGATGTTAAAAATACACTCAGATAGATGATGACTGATTCAAAATCCATTCACTTGGTCTCCTTTTTTCTCTATATATGTAATCTTTGGATGAAACCGCAATCCGGCGGCAGTCCCGCACAAAATGCAGGCAATTCTCTTTCTCCTACAGTTTTTCGCCTTTACCACTACGCGCAGGCAATGCGCCGATAAACGGAACAGCTCATAGAAAAACCCAAGCATGCCTTCCCTCCGGTACAAATAGACGTCATTTCTGTATAAATAACGGTACCGGTCTAACCGTCCTTCCACGTCATTTTCTATGCTTGCCCCAAAATTATGCTCTGACTTATGCACAACGACGCTCTGGTTCACCAGATAACACGGATATTTTCTGGAAATCCTCCTCGTATACTCCCAGTCGTCCGTCCATATAAAAAATTCCTGAATCGGAATCCCTAATTCCAAGACGATTTTCACAGGCAGAAACAAGGAAACAAACGACGCCATAAAAACAGGGGAAAAACGGCTCTGAAAATCCGTAACATTCTTTGCTAAAGATTTCCGCTGTATATTCATTTTGCAAATTTTGCCGTCTTTCCATAATACCTTGCTTGACAAAAACCCATAATTTCCTTTTAAATCCCTGTCTGCCGCTAAAAAAGCTTCTAAGGCTGTAGGGTTTGGCATACAATCGTCGTCCATCAGCCAGATATATTCATACCCGCATTCTGCCGCAAACCGCGCCCCAAAACTAAATCCCCCCGCGCCCCCTAAATTACGGCCGGTGTCCCGATAGAGAATCTCTTGGCTTTTTATGAAATCATTTAACACTTCCTTTGTCCCATCAGAGCTATGGTTGTCTATAATCACAATATCCATTTTCTCCCTTAACGTTTGGGACATAAGACATGAAATATTTTCCTTTAATAATTGTTTACGGTTATAAGTGACAACTACTGCCGCAACTTTATTCATCTGCCAAAAACTCCTCCTATCTGTTTGTGCGCCTTATAAAATCCGGCAATCCTTTTTTCTGCCATTTCATATACAAAAAACGCCACAAGAAGCGATCCCAAAAAGCAGACGGCCGCCTTCCCCCAAAAGTTCCCACTGCCCATATGAAATACCCTCTCCAAAACCTTCACCACAAAATAATGCGTCAAATACAGGGAATAGCTTGCATCTCCTATTTTCACCAAAAAACAAAGCGGCTTCTTTTCAAACATACTGTTTCCGCCAAACCAAAAAACGCAAATGGAAAGAAGCGCCGCGGCAGGAATCCCCCATTTCACGGATCTTGGGAGGTCTAAGTTTTGGAAATCCGCCAAAAACATCCAGAACAATAATATGGGAACCAAAAATCCCCCCCCCCGAAATTTTTTGCATCCCGCTTCCTTCCCAAACCGCTTAAACGCCTCAAAGACGAACATACCAAAACAAAATTCCAGCAAGATCTCAGAAGTCCAAAACTTTAAAACCGCGTTTTGGGGCCGAAACACTTCGCCCGCTAAAACAAGCGCAAGAAGCGACGCCTGCATAAACCATGTCTTCCGTTTCGGGAACCATTTCATAGCCGCGGCGGCCAGAATGTAAAAGCCCATTTCATAATTAATTGTCCAGCCAATCGGAAAAACCGGAAGAATATGCCCGCCCCTGCTTTCATAGGGAAGGAAGAAAAAAGATTTTAACAAATTCGGCGCTGTCGCAACCGTAGTCCAAAACAGGGACGGCATGGCAAGCGCGCTTATATATGTAAGGACTGTCACCGCATAATAAAGCGGCAGTATCCTGACTGCCCTGTGACGCAGAAACTCCCCGGCGCAAGCGCTTCCGTCCGTCGTATAGGCAATCATAAACCCAGTGATGCACATAAAAATATCCACGCCGAACTGGCCTCCCACGCTCCCTTCTATATGGCACAAAACCACGCATAAGGCAGCCAGCGCGCGAAGCGCCTGTATGCTGTCATACCGCTTTCTTTCCATCATGCATCCCTTTTTCCTTTCCCAAAAACATCTTTATAAAATATATTTTTTCAAAGGCTTAACCAAAGACAAAACCCATGCGCCTAAAAATGATGCTATGGCAAAACCTGCCGCAAACCCAAACAGCGCTACCGGATAACAGCCTGTATGAACCGGCGTAATGCGAAAAACCCGATATACAGTCTGTATCAACACCGGATGTATCAGATACACCCCAAAGCAAAGCCTGTCCAATTTCCAGAGCGCATTCCGGTTACATCTTGGTTTCAGACTGCCAAACAAGACAAAAATAAGAACAGAGTAAATGGCTGTAAGAGGGCTTTTATAATCTACCAGATATGGAAAAATTGTATCCTGTCCTCCATAAAGGACGGTAAGGGCAATTAGTAAAACTGCCATACTGCCTAGCGCCGCAAGCAGATAAAAAACTTTCTTTTGCCCCCCCCCACGCAAAAAATCACGGAAACGTCTGCCGCACAAAACATAAAAGACATATCCACCTAACGGCGCGCTGAAATTAAGCTCTAACTGAAACAAACGATTATAAAATGGGATACAAAAATCCATAACGAACAAAACAGCCAATATATAATCTAACAATTCTTTAGAACAGGCGTCTGTAAACCGTTTTAACAAAGGCAAAACCAGATAAATGCCAATCATCGCATACAAATACCATAAATGGGACAGTGTCTTGCCGCTTAATGCCATATAAACCGCCTCTCCAATCATAGAAAAAGAAAGGGATTTTGTTTCAAACAAAAGAATCAGCATTGCCATCGGAATCCCAAACACGCCAAGCGTAAGAAGCATCCGGTTTGCATACTTAAAAATACAATCTTTTGCCGTAAGATCCCTTTTTTCATCTAGCAAAAGACAGCCTGTAATCATAAAAAAACATGGAACTGTCCATACAGACAGCATATGGCAGATTTGAAAAAACGTTTTTTGAGATCCCGTCAAATGAAACAAATCCGGATTCTCTAACAATGTACTTCCACTATGTAAAAACACCACAGCCACAGCCGCCGTAACCCTCAGCAAACTGATAGAGGTTAATTTTTCTCCTTCCCTCACATTATCTGTCTCTTTCATGTAAATTTCCTTTTCAAAAAATTCAATCCCTTTTTCAGCCAGTTCTGCTTTTCCATAAAAACCACGCCTGCCTCCCTGTAAGGGATTTGATTTGCATCTATCCATACGTCAAGCATCCGTTCCCCCAAATATCCAAATACCCTTGCTTCGCTTACAGAATAGCCGGATATGTCAATGCTCTTTTCCACCTTAAATAAAATGTCAAACAGCCATGCGCAATAAGCTCGAAAATAGTCCTGCCTCATAATGCACATATTGAAGCGATGCCCCTTCCTGCTTTCCCGCATCCGGTTTAAAGCCGGAAGGCATTCGGGATAATCGGATGCGATAATCCGGTACATTGCTTCCCATCCTTCCCTGTGATGCGCGTGAAGATACTGGGATTCATTCGTTTCAATCAGGTAATTTCTTTTTTTCGGGAGAATTACAGGCGCTTCCTTTAAAACCCGCGCCACATCGGAAGCGTTTAATACAGAACTCCATTTATCCTTTTTTCTATTCAGGCAAAAATGGCGCCTGTAATGCGCTAACCCTATATAATCCGCATCCAGATTTTTCCATGCCCAGTATAAAGCGGTCAATTCACAGTAATTCCTATTTTTTTCGGAAATATGCTCCCCTGAGTTATCGCCCTGTATCCGTAAGTCCAGTTTCGACAAGGATTTGCCAACTTGGATAGGCAGATACATCTCCCCCTCCGGCATCCGGTACGGCTTATGGAGGGCAACCAATATACGGACCGACTTTTGCCGATGCCCCATCGCTACTGCGCTCCCCGTCCGCGCAAAACGGCTCCTGCCGTCTGAAACAGAATTTTCGTATCCAGCCATACGCTCCGGTTTTCTATGTAATAAAGCTCCATTTCTTTCCTCCCGTTGTCGTAGTTTACAAGATTCCTCCCATTTGCCTGCCAATAGCCCGTAAGCCCCGGTTTTACGCTTAAAAGCTTCTTTGCATCCGCCCCATACTTTGCCAGCTCTCCTTCTACAATGGGCCTTGGGCCTACAAAGCTTAAGTCTCCGCAGAAAATGTTCCAAAGCTGGGGCAATTCGTCCAAACTGCTTTTCCGCAGAAAATTCCCAATCTTCGTAATGCGAGGATCATTTTCCAATTTAAAATCCGCGTAATACTCCTCTTTTTGTTCCTCTGTAAAATTTTCAAAAATTTCTTCGGAATTTATGTACATACTGCGGAATTTCCAAATCCTTATTTTCTTTCCGCCTTTGCCCATCCGTTCATGACGGTAAAACACTGGCCCCGGATCAGCGGCATATATAATGCACGACAGCAGCAGGAATACAGGGCAAAGCGCCACAATCCCGCAAAAACTTACAATGACGTCAAAGACACGTTTGATAAATACATACGCCAGAACGGTCAACGGGCCTTTGTCTACACGGGTTCCTATAGGCTTTTCCAGTCCCACCGACGATTCCATATATTCATGGCTCATTTCCCCATCCCCTTTTTCCATTCGTTAATTGCCTGCTAAAACAACTGCCTCCCACAAAGGCGGTTTTTCCCATACTTAAAGCCGTATGCCAAGCGCTGTTAAACGTTCCTTCCGGCTTGCATCCAAAGAACCGTTCCTATAATTCTTTTTCTGTCGGTTTAACCATAAATCCAACCGGAAACCGCCCTCTGACCGATACCCCTTGGGGACTTCCAGATTTCCATGCTCTTTTTGATACGCTTCCGCCTTAAGGCACGCCGCTTCCCATGCCGATTCATGCGGCGTCCGCCAGTCCATTCCAATGGCTTCTAGCTTTTTTGCCTGTATATCGCTTAATGGAGCCGCCCCGTCCTGCCTGCGGTAACGTTTTCTCTGCTCACAGAGCCACTTCCCAATCCATACGCCCCCGCTGACGCAGTTCTGCGGAACCGCAAGGCTGCCCGTCCTGCGGTAGTAATCCGCGGCAATCCGGTAACGTTCCTCCCAGCTGTCCGTTTTTTGATTTCTTTCATTTGGACGTATATCTGCAGCAGTCCCCTGCTTTTTAAATTCCAATCCAAGTTCCATAAGCTTTTTAACCTGTTCTGCCGTCAGCCCCGCGGCGCCTTTCTTTCCCGCATACGCCTGTTTTTGGTTCTGTATCCAAACGCCAAGCTTCTTCCCGTCACGCGCGCAGTATTTCGCCGGAACCTCCAGATTCCCATGTTCCAAAAAATACTGCCTTGCCGCTTCATAATTTTGCTCCCAGCGGTAAGCGTTTACATCCCAAACCATGCCTACAGCAAGCAGCCTGTTTTTCTGCTCCTCTGTCAAAAAATCCAAACCGCCTTCTTTCCCTGCTTTCTGCCTTAAGTTGCTGACCCATCTTCCAAGCCGGAACCCGTCTTTTGCGGCATACGCGGCTTTTACATTTGCATCGCCATGCTCCCTGAAGTATTCCTCCAAAGCTTTTATGCCACGTTCCCAATTTGCTTCGGAGGGAAGCTCCCAAACCATGCCAAGCGTATCCAGCCGCAAAATCTGCTCTTTCGTCAGGCTGCCGCGTATCTTTCCCGCCCGCGCCCGCCGCAAAGATGCAAGCCAAGAGCCTAGAGAAAACCCATTTTTTGAAGAATAGTTTTTTGGAACATTCAAATCCCCATACTCCCTGTGGTATTCCTCCGCCACACGGTAATAAGCCTCAAAATCCGCCTTAAGGTTTTCCTTAAGCTGCATAAACAGCTTCCTACAGTCTCCCGTTTCATCTATAATGGAAAACCTGTGTGGAAACATTTCCTGTGCGTCTTCCTGTCCGCGCATGGCAAGGGCAGAACGCATTTCTTCTTTCAAAAAGTCAATGCAGCAAAGGCTGTCAAAATTGTTCACGATGTCAAAAATCACAGGCTGCCCAGACTTACCGGAGGAAAGCGAACGGCCGATTTGCTGTAAATACAAGGTTGGGGAAGCCGTAGGGCGAAGCAAAATTACGCCGCTTACATCTTCCACATGCACTCCCTCATTCAAAAGATCGATGCAAAACAAAAGCTTCAGATGATCGCTCTTATCTGCCTTAAACGCTTCAAACTCCTTTAATGAAGCGGGGTTTCCAAAATACACGGAATAAACATGCGGCTCCTTATCTACCCGCCAAAACCATTCCCGTACATGCCGCATCATTTCTTCCATATGTCCCCTGTCTGCGCAAAACAAAAGGTATTTTCCCGCGCGTTCTTTCATATGCCGTTTGAACACCACGTCAAGCCCATCTGCCTGTTCGATTGCGCGCCGCAGTTTTTGAAGGATCCGCTCCCCCTGCGCTTTTTGTTTTTGGCTGACAGCGGCGGCAACCCTGCCGCCCCACGCGTCCAATTCCTTTTGGAACGAGTAAAAAGAAAGAACATATACCGGAGTTGGCAAAATACCGGAAACAACCGCCTCTCCAAGCGTCAGTTCAGAAGCCACATGGCCGTCAAACAGCTCCGCCGCCATGTCTCTTTGGTTATCCAGAAAACGGACGGCTGTCGCAGACAGACCCAAAATTTTTGCGCTTGGAAACACAGAAAGCAGACGGGCTACGCCTTTGCCCCATTCCACAGCGCCGCAACGGTGGAACTCATCTAATACAATACAATCAGGCGAAAGCTCTGATATCCCATCTTTTTCCATTTTCATTAAAGCCGCATAGGTCAAGAACACAATATTTAAAAGCGCATCCCCGCCCTCACGTTTCAAGTTCTCAAGCTGCGTTTTAAAAATATATGCGCTTGGAGCCAGCCAGCAAATGCGGCTGGCTGGATATTCTTCCGCTAATTTAAACGCAATCATTGATTTCCCTGTCCCTGTCGGGTGGATCACTGCCGCTTTCCCATACTCCTTTAACAGCGAAAGCGCAGATTCATATGCAGTTTGGTTATGTGGAAATAACTCAATGCCCATATCAGCTTCACCATTTTTAATAAAAATAAACACTTTGAAACCTTCGTGGATTAAACAAATCTACGAAA
>CAJUST010000035.1:9034-17150 GCA_910589105.1 uncultured Lachnospiraceae bacterium | reverse complement strand
CATGACAGCTATTCCCTGCTTACCCTGTGCATTGATAAGAATGCTGTAAACAACGTAGATATTACCACCATACAAAAACATATTAGATTTCTTCTGATGCAGGCTCTGAATATGGGAAAAATTAGTCACTATCAGATATTACAGCTATTAAACTGTCTGGATGAAACCTCGGATTCTTCTAACTGGCAGCTAAAAAACCATACCCCCTATATCCACGACTTAAAAAAACAGTTGGAATTATACCCAGAATGTAAACTTACTGTCGAGGAAATGGCACAAAACGCTTTTATCAGCAAATACCACTTTATCAGAAGCTTCAAGGCAGAGGTAGGGCTTACACCGCACCAGTTCCAAATCCAGAACCGCATCCGCAAGGCGCAACGCCTAATCCATGAAACCGATACAATAACCGAAGTAGCTTTGACCACGGGTTTCTGCGACCAAAGCCACTTCATAAAGCAATTTGAAAAACAGGTAGGCTTGCCGCCTTTAACTTATAAATATTCTTTTGGAATTATCCCCCCAAATACCCCTATACCCTCTGGGGCACTCATGCCATTCAGCGATACGAAAGAGATATAACCAGATAGAGCTATTAGCAGAGGGCGGGCATAAACTTTGCGAACAGGCAAAGCCCGTCATCCCCTGCAATCACTTCATGCGGTACGCCTATGGGAAATATGGATATTACGCCCGTTTCATAAGGCAATTCCACACCGTCATTAACGCACACGCCCGTGCCAGAGATTACTTCATGCGTTTCCAGTTGTTTCTCGTGGATATGGCTGCCAATCTTTTTATTAGGGGCTATCCTCACAAGATGGTAACTAAATTGTCCGTCTGTCCTTTCGGATGTGATAATGTGCTTCAGCTCCACACCCTCAAAAGCAGGATGTTTCGACCACGGGATAGCATCAAATGTAACTGTGGCATCTTTTAACAGCAGCTTTCCTCCCTCGTTGAATTTTTCAAACAGATTTTTGTAATTCATTTCCAACACTTCCTTTCAATTTTTTGACAATTCTCTTGCCTGCTTACATCATACCAACAGGCTTATTATTTGAATTGTAAAAAATTGCGGAATACAAAACAGAGCCGATGTATTGTGATTTCAAACTATCTCACAAATTCATCGGCTCTGCATCTGTGTGTCTGGCTCTCTGATGACTGTTATTTTTAAATTTTTCGCTTCAATCAATGTTTCCTGCTTGCATTTCGGGCAGTACAACGGATAATTTATCAATACCGTATCTTCCCTAATCCTGTCACGGGTCTTATTAGAACAAATCGGGCAGCGCACCCATTCTCTTGCTATCATCAGAACATTACCTCCCTCTGTGCTTTGCTTTTTTCTTTTCCTGCCGCAGAGCGAATTGCCGCTCTTTCTCTGCTTCTTTCTGTTCTCTGGACTTAACTCTACGATCCAATTTTCCCTGTTCATGTTGGAGTTTTAAGGCTTGTTGGGCTTTTGTGCCAATACCCTTGTTTTCCAACTGGCTGTTGATTTCCCTCTGCATACGCTTGGGATTGATTTTTCGTTCTTCGATTTTTTCTGTTTTAACTGGCGGGCTGAATTTCAGCTTATGCCAGTTTTTGAGCAGAAAATCATACACTTCATAATCTTTCGGCTCTGCGCCGAACGTAATCTTGCAGACCTCATATTTGTCGCCGTCTATTCGATCAAACAATCCTATCCAAAACGGATTTTCAAACAGAATTTTCTGGAATTAGGGCAGGCAATTCAAAACGCCCGTGAGAAACAGAGGATTACAAGAGAGGAATTAGCCGAAGAACTTGGCATTTCCGCAAGACATTTGCAGTCCATTGAAAAAGAGGGGCAATATCCCAGCTTTCCACTGTTCATTCAGCTTGTGACTATGTTCCACATATCCGTTGACCAATACATACATCCAGAATCTCCGGCAGAAAAATCAACGTTACGCCGACAATTGGATGCACTTTTTGACACGTTTGGTGATTTGGAGCTGACCATCATAGCAGGGACGGCGCAGGGGATATGTAAGGCAAAAGAGCCAGAGGAATAACCTCTGGTTTTCTCCTGCCACATTTCAATACGCCGGAACGCCATATCCATATATGGAATCACTGCCCATACTGTAACTTCTCCTCGCACAAATCTTTCAGCTCCTTTATGACCTCGCCGAACTGGCTTTCCATGCCCTCCAGATAATTCACAAGGCTTTCCACTTCCTGACGTTCTTTTTTCAGCCCGTTCCCCTCCAGCACCTCAAACAATTCCCGGATTTCCGGCTGTTCTCGTAACGCAATCGCCGCTTCCATGCCTATCTTCCTCCCCTCTCCGCACTGTCCGCTTTCGTCTTAACTGCGGGCAAATCCCGGCAATATTCGGGATACCGCATTTTTATGGCTTCGTAAAAATAGGGCGCATAGCCGCAGTCAAAGATTTCATAGGGCGTTGACATACGCTCGTCCCCCTGCTCCACATAACCGTTCCAGAGGTTGAACGCAAGGCGGGTGAGCCGCACCGTCCCTCCCGTCTGCCACCCCTCATGCAGTCCCTCCGGCCTGATGCAGTCCTGCTTAAAGTCAAACATCCTGCCCACGTTGTTCCTGGCCGTGTCGGAAATACCCACGCAGTAGAAAAAGGCACGGTGATAGCAGTCCGTATTGCCGCATTTATGCAGCATGGTGAAAAAGAAATTTTCATGCTCCTTTGAAGCAAACCTCATTTCTGACATTCTGATCCCTCCATAGAAAAAGGCGGCTTTTTAACAGCTATTCCGCTGTTTACAAGCCGCCATATATTTGGTTATAAATTTTTTGTTTCTTGACAATAATAAGTCATACTCCTTTCTCCGTTTTAACAATAAATAGTTATACAAACACTGGAATTACCAATTAAAAATGCCATCGCATAAATCATTCCACGCAACGGCAATACCTCATCCAACATTCAAAACTATTCTTACAACTAACCCTTTTAACGGCTCTGAACCAGAAATCTGCAACCATATAGGCATCATAAATCTCATTGCAGTTCTCCGTCCGATCCAATCCAGTGTAACCTTTGATCTAACATCAGACACTGTTCCTAATATATTTTTCTTTACCTTCTCCTTATCTTTTTTATATCCCCCTTTCCGAAATAGGACAAAAGTAGCGCCCAAACCAACAACGGCTTAGGTGCTTGACTAATTCTACCTTTATTTCTTTGGTATCATTTTTAGATTTTCGATGGTTAATATACCTTTTCCCCCACTAACATAAGCTGCATTAAAAAATACAGTAAAGCATACCTGTGATATTTTTCTCCACGAAGACAAATCTCTGGTTGTTGACGGTAACCATATCTGGAAATGTTCGCCCTTTTCGCTTACTGTCATCGTCTTATCAATAATCTTGTTACGAATATCGTCTTTTATTTCCAGTTGAAAAGCCTTAATATTTCCCCCACTGACTGCATCAAACTCCAAGAAATATCCAGCATCAAAAAATCCTGACCAATTATCACATGGAGCATATTCTAACAAAGCCATTGCAAATTCCTGTTTCTCCGTCTTTTCAACATTGCAAAGGTTAATTTCCATATCAAAGCAGTCCTTATGAGTAACAATTTTCACAATATTAGGATCGGAATAGGAAGTAACCGATTTTATCTCACAAAATTGAGTGTAATCGTAAAGCAAATCGACTTCCTCTTTAGACATGATAGAACTGTCAAATCTGGTATACTCATCAATACGGTTCGCTTCGTTAGCCAACTCTGCCGTAAGATATCTTGTAAGATTCCTTGTAAT
Source organism: uncultured Lachnospiraceae bacterium (assembly GCA_910589105.1). Lineage (GTDB taxonomy): Bacteria > Bacillota > Clostridia > Lachnospirales > Lachnospiraceae > Roseburia_B. Next base: position 13,371 of record CAJUST010000035.1, on the reverse strand, counting down.
TATCTCACTAAATTCTTCATCAGAGCCATATTCCACATAAACTCCCCGATTTCTATATTTTCTCTTAAAAGCCTCTACTTTCTTTTCCTCTTTCTCATTTCTCTCACTTCTGCGGATAGGCTTATCAGAAAAGAATACAAATACCTGCTTTCCCTTTTTTATCATATCTTCAATTTACATTTGGATCGAACCTGCGCATTTTCTTTATCCCGCCCCAAATATTTCTGCAATTTCAGCGTTACACTCTTCAATAGCAATGCCATAATTAGAACATATTTGCCTTCTGAATTTATTATAACCCCTTTCCGTCATTTTTACAATAAATTTCCCTTCATGCGCCGCACTTTATAGTATATCACTAGATGCAAAAAAGTACAGACATAACTAAACATTTGTTCTGTACTTTTCATTTCTTTTTCTATTTTGATTTCTTATGCCAAATTCCTGAAAAACCAATTTCTACCGCCATGCGAAAAGCCTCTGTCATTTCTCTATTTGAATTTTCTGGCAAAAAGTAATATAATTGAATTGATCTTAAGCTATCTGCCATAAAGGAGCCACTATGAACGAACATTTTAAACAAGAACTAAAACACGCCGCAAAATCTCTCCACACTGCATCGAAATGGGTCATTCTTGCGGTTCTATCTGGAAGCATTATCGGCATAACCGGAGCTGCGTTTTGTTTATGTATGAACGGCGTAACTGAATTTCGCATGGAACATCCTGTCATTATTTGTTTTCTTCCGGCCGGCGGCGTCTGTATAGCCGGCATATACCATTTATTCCATAATGAAAAAGACAGCGGGACGGATTTAGTCATCTCTGCAATTTACTCAAACCAAAGAGTGCCTTTGCGCATGACCCCTTCTATTTTTTTCGGCACATTGCTTACGCATTTATTTGGCGGTTCCGCCGGACGGGAAGGAGCCGCGCTTCAGCTTGGCGGAAGCCTTGGCGCAACGTTTGGGCGGTTTTTAAAATTAAACGAAAAAGAAAGCCATATTATGATTATGTGCGGCATGAGCGCCGCGTTTGCCGCTTTGTTTGGAACGCCTATGGCGGCGGCAATCTTTTCGATGGAGGTTATCAGCATTGGCATTATGCACTATGCCGCATTGGTTCCCTGCGTAATTTCTGCGTTAATCGGAGCTTCCGTAACAGATTATCTGGATTTATCCGAACATATATTCCAAATTGAAACGCTTCCCGCTTTTACCGCCGCCAATGCGGTTCTGATTAGTATTCTTGCAGGGATTTGCGCCTTTGTAAGCATTCTGTTCTGCGTCACACTGCACACTTCCCAGAAAATGTACAAAAAATTTCTGCCAAACCCTTATTTACGGGCATTTACAGGCGGAAGCCTTGTGCTTGCCCTGACGTTTCTCATTGGAAACCAAGATTATAATGGAACAGGCATACATGTAATTACAGCGGCGCTAGACGGACAAGCAGTCCCATATGCGTTTTTGCTTAAGATTATTTTTACCGCGCTGACCCTTGGAGCCGGATTAAAAGGCGGGGAAATTGTGCCAAGCCTGTTTATCGGCGCAACGTTTGGCTGCCTGTTTGGAACTGTCACCGGATTTTCCCCGACGCTTTGCGCGGCAGTTGGCATGACAAGCGTATTCTGCGGCGTGACAAACTGCCCAATTACCTCGCTTTTAATTAGTTTTGAAATGTTTGGTTATGAAGGCATGCCTTATTATCTGCTTGCCTGCGCATTCAGTTATATGCTTTCCGGGTATTTTGGGCTTTACCACAGTCAGAGGATTATGTATTCAAAACTTCAGACTACCTATATCAACCATGAAACGCAGTAGCGCGCAGGTCTTTTTCACACTGCCGCCTTAAGCCCGTTAATAATAGATTCTTCCGCCAGAAGGATTCCTTCCAAAATAACCTCCACAATCCGTCAATATAAATGGAAGCATTTCATACGTCAATATCCCGTTTTTATCCTTTTCCCCGTTAGGAATCTGCCCCGTAATTTGGGCATTTTCCCTTATCTTCGGGGAATAAACGCTGACTAACTCTACGCATTTTCTACAGTTTCCGGCTCTGCAAAAATAGTAACGCCTTACGCCTCTAGGACAGCGCCTGAACAGCCTTTCCTTCCAGCAATCTCTAATGCCCATTCTGCCTGCGGCTTCCGTTATCTCTTTTCCCTCCGCCACTCGTTCAATTCCTGCCTGAATAATGTATCTGCAATTTCTCCTTTAAATTCCTGCAATATTGTTTTGCAGCTTCGGGACAATACCCCTGTTTTTCCAAAAATTCCACAAAATGGCTCCTGACTATTAAGCCGTCAACCAAATCCTGCAAAGGCAAAATATCGTCTGGTTTCTGGATAACATATTCCATAAAAACCGGAATCTTGGATAGCTCTTTTACTTTTTTTAAATAAGGAATCATTTCCTTATAAGACGTTTCCGTCTGTCCCGCCGCGTCCATAGAAGAAATGCAGTAAACAAATCCCCTTACGCCTTTCATTATTTCGTAAATCCGGTCTCCCGAAACCTGAGAAACTTGTGGAATCAGTATTGTGGAGCCACATTCCTCTAAAGCGTTCCTAAGAGGGGCCTGTTCTTCCAACGGCAAATCCGGCGAAAGAACGCCGTCCACGCCGCATTCCCTGCATTTTTCCGCAAAGCTATGTATGCCATAATGTAAAATTGTATTATAATACATCATAAAAACTATGGGAACGCTGGCCCCTTCCCTGCGGACTTCTTCCATTAATTGAAAGATTTTTTCTAAATTTACGCCGCGGCAGATTGCCTGATAGGACGCATTCTGGAGAATCGGCCCATCGGCTACAGGGTCTGAAAATGGGATTCCAAGCTCAATTATGTCTGTGCCCGCTTCCTGCTGCGCAAAAATTAAATCTTTTGTTCCTTTAATATCCGGCAGACCTGCGGTCATATAAGTTACGAACGCTTTTTCTTTTTTTTCTGTAAGCAGTGACAATTTTTCTTCTATCCGATTCATATTTTCCCTCTTTCCTAATTCAATTTTCCTGTTGTTTCAAATACTGCGAAATCGTGTGGACGTCTTTATCGCCCCTTCCAGATAAACAGACAATTACCGCCTGCCCCATCGTCATAGTTTTCGCCTTTTTCATCGCATAGGCAATGGCATGCGCGCTTTCAACCGCCGGAATAATGCCTTCTAACCTGCAAAGTTGCATAAGCGCATCGAGCGCTTCTTGATCCGTGACGGAAACATAAGACGCCCGTCCCGTTTCTTTTAAATACGCGTGTTCCGGCCCTACGCCGGGGTAGTCAAGCCCTGCCGAAATGGAATAGGCAAGTCTAATATTGCCGTCCGGTTCCTGAAGCAGATAAGACTTCATGCCATGCAGCACCCCCACTTCCCCCTCGGCCATCGCCGCCGCATGTCTGCCTGTTTCTATTCCTTCTCCGGCAGCTTCTACGCCAATCAGCTCTACATCTTTCTCCGAAATAAACTCAGCAAACATTCCAATCGAATTAGAGCCGCCGCCCACACATGCGATTACCGCTTCTGGGAGCCTTTGCTCCGCCTGAAAAAACTGCTGTTTCGCTTCACGGCTAATTACGCTTTGGAAGCCTTTTACGATTTTTGGATACGGATATGGCCCAACAGCGGAGCCAATGACATAAAAAGCATCTTCCCCCATCTTTGCCCATGCGCGGATTGCTTCATTCGTCGCATCTTTTAATGTCTTACTGCCGGACGTTACACAGACAACTTTTGCTCCAAGGAGCTTCATGCGCATAACATTCAGTTCCTGCCGCTCCATATCTTCTTCTCCCATAAACACCGTACACTCCATATGAAATAAAGCCGCCCCAGTCGCAGTCGCCACGCCATGCTGTCCTGCGCCAGTCTCAGCAATCACTTTCTTTTTCCCCATGCGTTTTGCCAGCAAAATCTGTCCAATCACGTTATTAATCTTGTGCGCTCCAGTGTGGTTTAAATCTTCCCTCTTTAAATAAATTTTTGTCCCATACGCTTCACTAAGGCGTTTTGCGTAATAAAGAGGCGTTTCCCTTCCTACATATTGTCTCAAATAGTATTGGAGTTCTTCTTTAAATTGCGTATCCTTTACAGCAGATTCATATGCTAAATCCAATTCTTTCAGTGTATTCATTAAGGATTCCGACACAAACTGCCCGCCAAACTGCCCATAATATGTTTTACTATTCATTTTCTCTCACCTTTCTAATAAATGTTTTGGTTTTATATTTGTTTTTTCCCGTTTTTCTACGCCCTGCTCACATCAGCCACAAAATTTCTTTTGATTTGTCCAAAAATAATATATCTATAGTCTTTTTGATACTGTCTTTCTCGTTT
>CAJUST010000035.1:0-8934 GCA_910589105.1 uncultured Lachnospiraceae bacterium | reverse complement strand
CCGTATTTCTCGTTTCCGTATTTCTCGTTTCCGTATTTCTCGTTTCCGTATTTCTCGTTTCCGTATTTCTTTTTATTAACCCTGTAAATTTTTCAAATAAAACCTCCTTCACGCAAAAAATCCCGAACATTCTGAAAAACAAAGAATGTTCGGGACGATTTTCTCGTGGTGCCACCCGATATTCACTATGGATTTCAGGCATAAAACAAAAAAAGCATTTCCCTGATCCGGAAAATACTCGCCACCTATCACATAGTCTCATTTGATACTAAATGGTAAACCCATTCCCATATCTCACCTCTGTAACGTGAGGAACACGGCATCCGCTACTTCCATTCGCTTTGCATCTCACAAACCCATTCCCATAAAACTTTCCTGCCATCTTTCAGCGTATGACGGCTCTCTGTGAGGAACCTTTCTATGGTACTCTCTTTGATCTTTGATTTTATCCATTTTCTAAAAACTATAAATACTTTAACACAATCCAGTCTCAGTGTCAACCATTTTTTTAGCTTGCTTTAGCTGGCAAAATTTTTGCCGCCATAAAACAAAAAGAGCTGTCGTAAAATACACGCTGTATACAATAGATGGAATCCACCTGCATAGATCTGATCCATTTCGTGTATATAAACTGCATTTCACAACAACTCTTTGTTTTATTTGCCCAGATAGATGGGCTTTTTCTCACTTTTTCTATTTCGCAAAGCCCCTTATGCGTTTTCCCACTTATTTACTCTTTACTTTTACCGATTTCGGGAGCTTTGCTTTCTTCAACAGAAATTTATATCTTTTAAGTTTCTTTTTCGGCACAATAATTTGCGCATTTTTCTTAATGCCTTTAAACGCGTTTTTGTAAATTTTAGTAATCTTATCGGATACGATCACTATTTTTTTCAATTTGGAACAATTTGCAAAAGCGTTTTTGCCAATTTTTGTTACGTTTGATCCAATCGTCACCTGCGTCATTTTCTTGTCTTTTTGGAATGCTTTTTCTCCAATTACCGTAATTTTATAATCCTGTCCTTCAATCGAAACGCTTGGTTTTATGGAAACTTTTTTCTTCGTATTCTTCAAAGATTTTAAAAGCATTGCCGTTTTTTCCGTCGCAGAAGAAATAATAATTTTATAGTTTCTGTTCTCTATAGGGAAAATTTCTCCGGCTTCCGGCAGTCCTTGTTCCACTTTTAGCGTAATGCTGCCCTTCACATTGCTTCCATCTAATGCTTTTGCCGTAATCACCACAGCCCCTATTGCTTTCGCTTTTACATTGCCGTTTGCATCTACGGATGCAATATTTGAATTGCCGCTGCTCCATGACACTTTTTTATTTGCCGCATCCGTTGGCTTCACCGATGCCGTAAGTTTTACGGTTTCATTTACGGTCAAGGTTTTTCGGTTTCCCGCCGCAATGACTGTAATGCCTGTTACTTTTCTTGGCAGCGCTTCAATCCCTATACTTCCCGAAACGCCTCCTTTTCCATCGGCAGGTCTTGCAGTTATCGTTGTTTTGCCTGCCCGAAGCGCTTTTACATTGCCATTTGTATCTACCGATGCAATATTCGGTTTACTGCTGGCCCAAACCACTTTTTTATTTGTGGCATCCCAAGGCATAACGACAGCCGTCAATTTTACTTGTTCCTGAATTTGAAGTTTGGTTTTATTGCCTGCTGCTGTAATTCTTACGCTTTCGACTGGCTTTTCTGGGTTTTCCTCCTGCTTCGCTTGAATTTTCAGCGTAATGTTTCCCGTTATCCCGCTTCCATCTTTCGCTTCCGCTGTAATGGCTACGTCGCCTTCTTCGATTGCCGTCACCAGACCATTTTCGTCTACTGACGCTTTTTTTGGATCGCTGCTGCTCCAATCCACTTCTTGATTAGTTGCATCCTCAGGCTCTATTTCAGCCAACAACTGCAATGTATCTTCTATCGTCAATTCCTTCTGGCCGTCTTTAGAAGTGACGGTTATCTTTGTCACTGGTTTCTTTGGATCTGTCGTTGGCTCTGGAGTAATTTTTAGCGTAATGTCTCCCGTTATCCCGCTTCCATCTTTCGCTTCCGCTGTAATGGTTACGTCCCCTTCTTCGATTGCCGTCACCAGACCGTTTTCGTCTACTGACGCTTTTTTAGGATCGCCGCTGTTCCAATCCACTTCTTGATTGGCTGCATCTTCCGGTTCTATTTCAGCCGATAATTGTAACTGGCTGCCTGCTTCAAGCTCCCTCACATCATCTTTTGACAAAACCGTTATGTGTTCCACAAGCGCCACATTTAGTTTTACCAGATTTTTCTCTGCTTCTTTCAAATTTAAAAACAGTTTCAGTTTTTCTTCCAACGCTGTTTCCCCAGACAGGTTTTCCACTGCTTCACATGCCTTACGGTAAGCTGCCCATGAGGTGATATTGTACTCCTCAGGAACCTTCGCATTCTTATCTGCGATTGCGGCCGCTATATCGTCGTCAATCGTTTGGAAAGACTGTGTTTTCGCCGTCTGTAGAGCTCCAAATGCCGCATCTAACTGTTGCTGGCTGACAGATGAATCCTCCAACAATTCCTTTGCCGTTCCCACCGCTTCTGAAAACTCTGGATACAGTTCCGAAAACATATCCGTTTTGTCACCGTAATTTAAAACTTCCTGCGCTAACTCTAAACGGTTTACAGCCCCTGAATCCTGCGCTTTTCCGATCATCCGGATCTCCGCCGCTGATGCAAAATCATCTTTTGTCTCTAACGCCCGCAGTCTCACATGTGTAGCTGCAGCCGCCGCAAACGTAAAGTATACTGTTTTTACTGCGCTGTCTTTCTTCCACTCACCCCGCTCATATGGATAGAACGTTTCTCCGTCCGTACTGATCTCAATTTGATATTCCGTAATCGTCCCATTTGGATTGGCCGTTTTCCTCGGCGTATATTGTAAACCGCTTACAAGATAAGAACCGCCCAAATCTATCGTAATCCAATGCTTCGGCCTCCCGCCGTTACTTGCCTTATCCTCGTCGTTGCCATAATTCGTATGCCAAAGCGAATTAATGTCTCCATCTAATACGTTTTGCGCGGCTCCGTCACTATGCGCGCTCCCTGCCGTCGCCGTCATGCCAGCCGTTGGCAGCTCTGCAAAACCTTCCGCGCTGATTTTGCCTACTCTCACTGTTTTAGTCACAAAAGGTTTGTCAGTCAGGCGCGCATTATAGATTGTTTCCGCCACGCCGCCCTCCTTGACGTTCACTTCCGCTAACGCCGTTACAATTCCATTATCGTCCTGTCTAATTGGATAAGAAAATGCCAGCGTATTTTCATTTACATTTCCAATCAATGCCGCTTCTTTTGTTTGATCTCCGATTAAAACATTTAATGTAACATTTCCTGCCGCAAATACCACATCGTCAAATTCCACTTCAATATACAGCTTATTTCCCGCCACAAGCGCATCTGTTTCTGCCCCTGAAGCATCAAAGATCGCCACTTCAATAGCGGAAGGCTGCGGCGTATTTTCATATCTGTTTGGATCCATAATATACTGTGGGCTAAAGGAGGTAAACGCCGCTGCCGTAGAATCACCTTTTTCATTTTCATAAATAAGGCCAATCATTCCATTTTCCATAACTGTCAAAGAAGTATACAAAAAATTTTTCTCCTCAATTAATTTATCGTAAGCCCAGTCTAACGTATCGTCTTCATTGACAAAAGCGATCCTAACCCGTCCATGGTTTCTTCCGTTTCCGGTTGGATTGGCAAAAATAATCGCTTCTTTTGTCTGTCCGTCTGCCGGATCAAACAAATCCCCATAATGCACAACGGACATTTCACAGTAAACTTCACGAATCCCTTGAGCGTATGTCACTTCGCCCCAGCTTTCTCCCTGTGTCACACTGACTGCCATGGCAACTTCAGGCGTCGAATTTTTCATAAACTGAATCAAATGGCCATTATCCAGTTCCACAATACAGCTTTCATTTAATTCGCGCGTGCTGTTTGTAGCATTTTCCGTTTCTGAAATGTCATTTGGGGAAGCTCCTCTATGCCACGTCTTCCCATGATCGTCTGTATAAACGTTATACGAACTGAAATGGGAAGCCTGATTTGCGGAAGTCATGCAATACATCGTAAAAATCAACCGTCCGCTTTGAAGCTGCGCGCCTGCGCCCGGACCCGTGCCAAAAAATGTCATCCAGTCAGCTTTTACCATTGGATTCAAATCTTTTGGCAATGACCATGTCACGCCATCGTCATCGCTATAGGTCATCCAGAGATAATAGGTATTTACCATGCTCAGTTCGGCGTCCCCTTTATAGATGCTTCCAATATATTCCCCACTTTTATAAAGACGCCCCATATCCGTGTAAGGAGCTTCCGCCCTTGTTTCTACCTGATATTCTGTTTTATTTCCTTCACTGTCATACACAATTCCGTTTTCCCGAACCGTATATTCATTCTCATCTTCATCTAACAAAATCTGATAATCTTTTCCATTTATCTTCTTATATCCCGTTCCGGCCTGCGCTCCCCAAAGGCTTACGCCGCGGCGCGCCATGCCGACCAAAATATAAACCCTTCCGTAATGAGGGCTTTGCGGATCATTGTCCACTACGATCTCCGGATCAATCGTATAAGCGCAATCGTCCTGCATATCAATCGCCGGAATGACCGGTCCCCAAGTCTCTCCATTGTCCTCGCTTCTACGCACTACTGTGTCGTTAATTCCAGTGTCTGCGTTTGTAATCCACCTCTTGTCGATGGACGCAATTACCGTCCCCGTCTTTTTCGAAGTCGCAATCGCCGGAATCCGGTATGCAACGGAACCGTCAAATCCCGCATTAAAAATCTCCCTGTTCTCTCCTTTATAATATCCTTCCAACTTCTCTGTCGGATCGGGATAAGAAGTAAACTTCGTGTCCATATGCAGTTCCGAAATCTGCGCCGGAGTCAAAACACTATCATATAACTGAGTTTTTGCGCCATATACAGATTCCCCTTTTTGAATTGCCGACACATCAAACGTTCCGGAAAAACTGCCGTTTCCCAATGCTTCCCCGTCTAAATAGAAAGAAATCCCGTCAGCTTCTTTCGTAAGAGTCAGATTATGCCACTTCGCAGTCCCTAAATGAATATCCGGCGCTTCCTGTTCCACAATCACGCTTCCCGCTTTAAGACCTAGTTTTTTTGTGGAAGGATTCACATAAATCTCAGAATCGCCAACAGTCAACACGGTCACGCGGTCAGAAAATGCTTCTTTTAGGCGGTAAGTCATATGAATGCTGCCTTCCTGAAAACTCTGTCCCGTCTGAATCCGGCTGTCTGCAAGATTCACTTGTTCCCATACCGGATTAGGCATGAGAGAAACAGTCTTGCTACAGACAACATTACGCAGCTTCCCATTAAAATGCCAGCCGCCTTTACCGGTATAATGATTCATTCCGCCAATCGTAAATGCAGCGGGAGACCAAGCCAAATCACTGATACAGACGGGATTTTCTACGCGTTTCACTTCCGTATCGTCTAATCTGATCACAGCCGCTTCGCCTTTTATAATTTCAAACTCTGCCTTATGCCAATTCCCATCTGAAAAAGAAGTAACGGTTTCCACCCCAGACGATGCCGGATTTTTTGCTTCAAATCCTATTTTGTTCCCATCTTTTAAATAAAAAGCAAAATAATTGCCATTGTTTTCTAAAGCAAGGAGGGACTGTAACTTCGTATCCGTCGTCTGGAACTCTACCGACCATGTCATGCTCTGAGTCTCTGCAATAAAATCAGTTAATCTGTCCGTATGGGATTCCGGAGATGTGTCTGTGTCCGTAAACTGCTTTCCCGAATCCCCTGTCAAATACCTTACACTATGAATGCCTTCCTGTGATTCGTCCACTTCTCCGTCCGCTGTCTCTGCATAGACAGGCGTCACCCATGCCGCCGTCTGCATGATCCCAAACAACATGCAGAATGACATTATGTACGCAATGCTTTTTTTCCATCTTTGTTTCATACCTATTCTCCTTCTCTTTTTCTGATAATACCGCTTCTTTTCCCCCATTTTCACTCGTTTTAATCTATATATTAGTATAATGAATTTTCCAGCGTTTTACAAGTGTTTTTGCTCTTCCTTTTTCAAAATAGAGAGCCGTTTGCAAAACATTTCATAATACTGCGGAAAATAATCAAACACTTCCTTTCTGACCTGCGCCCTCTGGTTTAAGCCTGCTTTTTTAACGGCATAAACTGCGGCTTCTTTTTGCGACATGCGCTTACGGAATGCCGTCTGGCAATTTGTTCCCTCTACAGTGTCATACGCATGGAATGCCTGATTAAAATCCATTAATTTATGGAGACGCATCGGTTTATTATTAGAATTATTAACGAAAACTCCCCAATTCCCCCAATGCCTGTCCGTATTTCCAATCAGATAATCCACAATATTCATCATATAGTAGTTGTGACGGTCTAAACCCAATATATATTTTTTTGTATCCCTTCCATGGTTTTGCGAATAAATTTCAAATGCTTCCATAGAAACGATGGAATATTCCTTGGAAGTGATATTGGCGCTGACGCTGACTTTTTCACCATCGAAACTGCCTTCCTCATACAAAACCTGTGAAACGTCAAAACACCTGCAGATTTGGCTGGCAAGCAGTTCCCGTTCCACCGCATCCTCCCCACCGTCCTTTAACAGCAAAAATCCGTCCTCCACCCGTTTCCACGCTTTCGGGAAACACCCGTTTGTGGCTAAATCACGCGCGAATGATTCATTCTGAACCGTATATTGCCTTCCTTTGAGCGCAATGTCAATAAAAGTGTTGTCCAAATGGTTTTCGTAGAGATTAATCTCCTCAAAAGTGACGCACTCCCCCTTTTTCTTTACCCAGAACACATCTGTCAGTGATGCGCAGCGGTATGACAATGCAATTTTTGCCCGTTCGCGGTCTGTGACGGCTTGAAGCATCCCGATGCTGTTTAAAATTTCCTTTGCATACTTCCTGTCTAACGTCAAAACCCTTGTCGCGCACCAATAATTGAAATTTGTGATATTATTCACCAAAGAGTCAATATCTTCTTCTTCTTCAAGATATAAATTATATGGCATAAATGATTTATAATAGATTTTACAGCGGCCCATTTCATCAATACGCGCCACTTTCCTTTCCTGATTCATAATTTCATAGATTTCTTTTGACATTCACGCACCTCATTTACTCCAAACCGGATTTTGATTTATTTTATCATAGGAAACCTGCAAAAACAATTTCAACTTCCATCCGGCGGCAAAAAAGGAGTTTGCCAAAACTTTACTTTGCCTTTTTTAAATCTTTGATAAATTTCCAAATTACAGGGACACAGACTAAAAAAGTCGCCGCATCCGCCGCCGGCTGCGCAGCTTCCATTCCGTAAATCCCAAACAGGCGGGGCAAAACCCAGATAAATGGCAAAAAGAAAATCCCTTGCCTTAAAGAAGCTAAAACTGTCGCTTTCACGGATTGCCCGACTGCCTGAAAGGTCATATTACAGGCAATGCCAAGCGTTAAAAGCGGCATAACCACACATTGCATCCGAAGCGCCTGTATGCCGATCTCAATCACTTTTTCATCTTCTGGTATAAATTGTTTTAACAGCAAAGGAGCCGCCCAAAACAATGCCGCGCCGATACATGTCATGCCAACTGTCCCTGCAACCATTAAAAACCGGTATGCCTGCCGCACCCTGCCATATTCTTTTGCCCCGTAATTATACCCTGCCGCCGGCTGGTATCCCTGCCCAAACCCAATTAAAACGCAATAGACCATTAAAAACACTTTCCCCACAATCGACATTGCCGCAACCGCCGCATCTGAGTAGCCTGCCGCAACGCGGTTTAACGCAATGGAAGATACGCTCGCCAGTCCCTGACGGAAAAAAGAAGGCATTCCGTTTGCAATAAATTCCCGATAAAGCGAAACGTCCGCAGACAAATTTTTAAAAGACAGCCTTAAAATTGTTTTTTTCCGGATAAAGAAAAACAATAGAATTACAAAGCCCACACACTGGCTGACAGCCGTCGCCGCCGCCGCGCCCTGTATCCCAAAGCCAAACGCAAAAATAAACAGAGGATCTAACGCAATATTTAAAATACTGCCGCCTAAAATCCCGATCATGGAAAGTTTCGTCTTCCCCTCTGCCCGAAGCAGGTTATTCAAAACAAAAGAAGCCGTCATTACAGGGGCAACATACAAGATGTAGCGCGCATATTCTTTTGCATAGGGAAGAATTGACTCCGTCGCGCCCAGCCAGACCATTAGCTTTTCCAGAAAAAAGACCCCAAAGATGCAAAATGCCCCGCCTGACAAAATGGACAACGCAAAAGCGCTGCTTGCGATTTTCTGCGCCTTGTCCGTTTCCCTTTTTCCCAAAAGCCTTGAAATCGCGCTACCTGCGCCCATGCCGACTGTAAATCCTATCGCCTGAATCATTGCCATTAAGGAAAATACAATCCCAACCGCGCCGGATGCGTATGTGCCCAATTTTGAAACAAAATAAGCATCCGCCACATTATAAATAGAAGTCACAAGCATACTCACCATTGTCGGGACAGCCAAAGATATAACTAATTTTGGAACTGGGGCGGATAGCATTTTTTGATACTGTGTGTCATTTTTTCCCATGATAAAACCACCATTATTTCAGAATATATGTTTTTATTTCCATACTATTTCCAAAAACAAAGGGAATATTCATGCGGAAGGAATTTCTCAAAAGAAATCATTTTTCTATATACAGGCCTCTGTCCATTTTGGCGTCTCCCCATTCTGCTCTCCCATCAAACAGTTGCAAAACACGGAGTGTTCCTGCTTTACAGTTTTTTATTTTTTTGTATAATAAGAATGGGTATTTTATTCTAAATATGTAATCATGTAATATAGGTAATTGCGAAACAAGTTCAAAATTTTGATTCCAATAGGGTAAAGGCCCG
>CAJUST010000034.1 GCA_910589105.1 uncultured Lachnospiraceae bacterium | reverse complement strand
CCATTCGCCCTGCGGAAAGCCTGTGCTTCCTCAAAACTTATGGTAAAAGTCCAAAATGGTTTTCGCCTATCTTTGTGATATAGCTGCCTGCGCCGCCGCCAATCTTGCAACTGGCACCCTAAACGGCGAACATGACACATAATCCAGCCCAATTTTATGACAAAACTCTACGGAAGACGGATCGCCGCCATGCTCCCCACAAATGCCGACATGCAAGTCCGGATTGACCGGCTTTCCAAGTTTTAATGCCATCTCCATCAGTTTTCCAACGCCTGTCTGATCCAGTTTTGCAAATGGGTCGCTTTCTAAAATTTTTGCGTCATAGTACGCTCCCAGATACTTTCCGGAGTCGTCGCGGGAGAATCCAAAGGTCATCTGCGTTAAATCATTTGTTCCAAAGCAGAAGAAGTCCGCTTCTTTCGCAATTTCATCTGCCGTCAAAGCCGCGCGTGGGATTTCAATCATGGTTCCAACTTCATACTCTAATTTTACGCCAGCCGCGGCAATTTCCGCATCCGCTGCTTCTGTCACTGCTTTCTTTACATATTTAAGCTCTTTTAATTCGCAGATAAGCGGAATCATTATTTCCGGCCTGACTGTCCAATCCGGATGCGATTTCTGTACTTGGATCGCCGCGCGGATCACTGCTTTTGTCTGCATTTTGGCAATTTCCGGATAGGTTACGGCAAGACGGCATCCTCTATGCCCCATCATCGGGTTAAATTCATGCAGGGAAGCAATCAGCATTTTGATGTCTTCGACGGATTTCCCCTGCGCATCCGCAAGTTTTTTAATATCTTCTTCTTCTGTCGGGACAAATTCATGCAATGGCGGATCTAAGAAACGGATTGTCACAGGATTTCCTTCCAAAGCTTCGTATAATTTTTCAAAGTCACTCTGCTGGTAAGGAAGAATTTTTTCAAGCGCAGCTTCTCTTTTCTCTGCCGTATCTGCGCAAATCATTTCACGGAACGCCGCTATCCTGTCTTCTTCAAAAAACATATGCTCTGTACGGCAAAGCCCGATTCCCTCTGCGCCAAGCTCTCGGGCTTTTTTGGCGTCTGCCGGAGTGTCTGCGTTTGTGCGGACTTTTAATTTACGGTATTTATCCGCCCAGTTCATAATCCGTTTATATTCCTCTGAAATATTTGCGTCCACAGTCGGAATGATGCCGTCGTAAATGTTTCCTGTCGTCCCGTCAATGGAAATAAAGTCATTTTCATGGTATTCTTTTTCTGCCAATGTGAATTTTTTATTGGCCTCGTCGATTTTGATGTCCCCACAGCCGGATACGCAGCACGTTCCCATACCGCGCGCTACGACTGCCGCATGGCTTGTCCTGCCGCCGCGGACCGTTAATATCCCCTGCGCCGCTTTCATGCCGGTAATGTCTTCCGCGCTTGTCTCAAGACGCACCAAAATCACTTTCTCTCCTGAATTGCTTGCTTTTTCGGCATCTTCCGCTGAAAATACAATTTTGCCACATGCGGCTCCCGGAGATGCGCCAAGCCCTTTTCCAACCGGAACGGCTGTTTTTAGCTTTTCCACATCAAACTGCGGGTGGAACAGAGTGTCTAAATAACGCGGGTCAATCATTGCCACAGCTTCTTTTTCCGACCGCATTCCTTCGTCAACCAAATCACAGGCGATTTTGATTGCTGCCTGCGCCGTCCGTTTTCCGCTGCGCGTCTGTAACATATATAGTTTGTTGTTTTCTACCGTAAATTCCATATCCTGCATATCTCTGTAATGGTTCTCTAAAGTCTGGCAGACTTCTTTAAACTGGACATATGCATCGGGAAATTCTTCCTCCATTTTTGCAATCGGCATCGGGGTGCGCACGCCCGCCACAACGTCTTCGCCTTGGGCGTTTACTAAAAATTCACCCATCAGTTTTTTTTCACCAGTTGCCGAATCCCTTGTAAAAGCAACGCCCGTCCCACAGTCATCGCCCATATTTCCAAATGCCATGCTCTGTACATTTACTGCCGTTCCCCATGAATAAGGAATGTCATTATCACGGCGGTAAACATTTGCGCGCGGGTTGTCCCATGAACGGAACACAGCTTTGACCGCCCCCATTAACTGCTCTTTCGGGCTGTCCGGGAAATCCTGACCGATTTTTTCTTTGTATTCCGCTTTAAACTGGCCAGCTAAGTCTTTTAAATCCTCTGCCGTCAGGTCTAAGTCCGACTCTATGCCTTTTTCCGTCTTCTTTTTATCAATCAGTTCTTCGAAATATTTCTTCCCGACTTCCATTACCACATCGGAATACATCTGGATAAATCTTCTGTAACAGTCCCATGCCCATCTCGGGTTCCCTGATTTTTCGGAAATGACCCCGACCACTTCTTCATTTAAACCAAGGTTTAAAATCGTATCCATCATGCCCGGCATGGAAGCCCTTGCTCCGGAACGGACGGAAACAAGGAGCGGATTTTCTTTATCGCCGAATTTCTTTCCTGTGATTTCTTCCATCTTTACAATGTATTCATTAATCTGCCCTTGAATCTCCGCGTTAATTTCACGCCCGTCTTCATAATACTGCGTGCAGGCCTCCGTCGTAATGGTAAAACCCTGCGGCACTGGAAGACCAAGGCTTGTCATCTCTGCAAGATTTGCGCCTTTCCCCCCAAGAAGCTCTCTCATGTCCGCATTGCCTTCGCTAAAAAGATATACCCATTTTTTTGCCATTTTTGCTACCCCTCCTATAAAAAATTTATAATTTATTTACTGCAAAACCGCTATATTTATCTTACCATATTTTTCAATGAAATCAATAAGTTTCATGGCTTTTTCAAGGATTTAAAGGAAAATAAACAAAATCTGTAAAAGTACTTTACGAACGAAAAAAAATATGAGAAAATAAGGACAGTATGCAGAATCTGTCGTTATCTGCAGCTATATAATGTTTAATTGAAAGGAGTCTTATAATGATTTACACGAAGGAAGTCGAAAATATGTGTCCTGTTGCAAAGGGCGCAAAACATGAACCAGCTCCCATTCCGGAAGAAGGCAAATGGGTTCATTCCAAAAAAATTGAAGATATTTCAGGATTTACACACGGCATTGGCTGGTGCGCGCCACAGCAGGGCGCATGTAAGCTGTCCTTAAACGTAAAGAACGGCATTATCGAAGAAGCGTTGGTTGAAACCATTGGCTGTTCCGGCATGACGCATTCCGCGGCTATGGCGGCAGAAATTTTACAGGGCAAGACCATCTTAGAGGCGTTAAACACGGACTTGGTATGCGACGCAATCAACACTGCTATGAGGGAATTATTCTTACAGATTGTTTACGGGCGCACCCAGAGCGCATTTTCAGATGACGGCCTTGCAATCGGCGCAGGTTTGGAAGACTTAGGAAAAGGCCTTCGTTCACAGGTTGGCACAATGTATGCGACCAAAGAAAAAGGCGTGCGTTACTTAGAAATGGCAGAAGGATATGTAACAGGGATCGCTTTAGATGCTGACAACGAAGTAATCGGATACAAGTTTGTTTCTCTTGGAAAAATGACTGACTTTATCAAAAAAGGCGATGATCCAAACACCGCTTGGGAAAAAGCTAAAGGACAGTATGGCCGTGTAGATGATGCCGCTAAGATCATTGACCCACGCACAGAATAAGGAAAGGAGAGACAAAGACAATGGCTTTATTTGAATCATATGAAAGAAGAATTGACCAGATTAACGCTGTATTAAACAGCTATGGAATCAGCTCTGTGGAAGAAGCTGAAAAAATCACAAAAGACGCCGGGCTTGACGTGTACGAGCAGGTAAAGAAAATCCAGCCGATTTGTTTTGAAAACGCTTGCTGGGCTTACACCGTAGGCGCTGCAATCGCAATTAAAAAAGGCGCAAAGAGGGCTGCTGACGCTGCCGCTGCAATCGGCGAAGGCCTTCAGGCATTTTGTATCCCGGGTTCCGTTGCAGACCACAGAAAAGTAGGTTTAGGCCATGGCAACCTTGGAAAAATGTTATTAGAAGAAGAAACAGAGTGCTTCTGCTTCTTAGCCGGACATGAATCGTTTGCAGCCGCAGAAGGCGCAATCGGCATTGCTGAAAAAGCAAACAAAGTACGCCAAAAACCATTACGCGTCATCTTAAACGGGCTTGGAAAAGACGCTGCGCAGATTATCTCCCGTATCAATGGATTTACATTTGTAGAGACAAAATTTGATTACGAAGACAACAAAGTA
This sequence comes from uncultured Lachnospiraceae bacterium, assembly GCA_910589105.1. Lineage (GTDB taxonomy): Bacteria > Bacillota > Clostridia > Lachnospirales > Lachnospiraceae > Roseburia_B. The sequence continues at coordinate 13,493 of CAJUST010000034.1, read as the reverse complement.
AATGTTGTCTATGAAAAACCTTTCTCTGACGGGCTTCGCGCTACCGTAAAATGCTATGGCGCTGACGACGTTCAGGAAGGCGTTGCCATTATGCACATGGAAAACGTAGGCGTTTCCATCACTGGTAACTCTACGAATCCGACACGCTTCCAGCATCCAGTTGCCGGCACATACAAAAAAGAATGTAACGAACAGGGCAAAAATTACTTCTCCGTAGCATCCGGCGGCGGCACAGGACGTACCCTTCATCCGGATAATATGGCTGCAGGCCCTGCTTCCTATGGCATGACGGACACAATGGGACGTATGCACTCAGACGCGCAGTTCGCAGGATCTTCTTCCGTTCCAGCCCATGTAGAAATGATGGGGTTAATCGGAATGGGCAATAACCCAATGGTAGGCGCAACTGTCGCTGTCGCTGTTTCCATTGAAGAAGCGGCTAAGGCTGGAAAGTTTTAAGCTGGTTTTGAAATAAAAAATAACCATAGGTTTCACTGCCGCCATACGCTCAAAAATTATGGCGCTTTAAAACTGAAAAGAACCCCTATAAAGCAATGGCTTTATAAGGGTTCTTTTTTCTATGTAAGACTATTTTAATTTTCCACAGTTTGTATGAGAAAATTTCACATTTACGCTTCTCTCCCCCCCCCCATTTGAAATTGCAATAGCAGGCGCAAAGATCTTAACAGTCATTTTCCCAAACTAGATTTGTCCAACATAATGTCTCCATAATCCTTACCGCGTCTTGAATATTTTCCTATCCATAACTAAAAACCCGATTTACGAAGTAACGCAATGACATCATTCGGTTTCAATACTTTACCCGCAGCAACAACCTGCTCATTCACAACAAGGGCAGGCATACTCATAACGCCATACTCCATTATTTTTTTCATATCAGTAATATATGTAACCTCTATGGAAAACCCCATATCCTTTACCGCCTGTTTTACATTCTCATACTGCTCATGGCAGGATTTACAGCCTGCGCCCAACACTTTCATGCAGACATTTCTATCCGCCTTTGCCTGAAAGCCGCTCCCGCTTAAAGCGCTTTTTTCTTCACCTGTAGCGCAATCGCAGCGACAAACGCCCGAAACCGTTTTCTTTTCTTCTTCATTTTTCTTTCCAAAGTGAAATAATGCCATAGTGACAGCCTCCTAAAATTAAAGAATAAAATATTGTATCACGTTAAATAAATAACCTACAACGATAATGCCTATGACGCATATCGCAATAAAAATGCCCAATAGCCGTGGTTTCACTGCCTTACGGAGCATAATGATCGAAGGAAGGGAAAGCGTCGTTACGCCCATCATAAAAGAAAGGACAACGCCAAGCAATGCGCCTTTTGCGAGCAAAGCTTCCGCAATCGGGATTGCGCCGAAAATATCTGCATACATCGGCGCTCCCGCAAGAACAGCAAGCGCAACGCCAAACGAATTTGTTTCTCCAAGCGCTTTTACAATTACATCTTCAGGCATCCAGTTATGAATGGCGGCGCCAATGCCTACGCCTGCCAAAATATACGGCGCAACCTTTTTCGCGGTTGAAGCCACCTGTTCCCAAGCATATTTCATACGGTCTTTGAAACGCAGTTCTTCTTGTGGAACATTCATAACGCTGCCGTTGCGTATATAGTCCTCCACTTGATGTTCAAGACTTAATTTTTCAATGAAAGCGCCGCCTGCAACGGCAATTACTAAGCCGAAAATAACATAGAGAACAGCCACTTTCCAGCCGAACACACTCATCAGCAAAACAAGGCTGCTAAGATCAACCATTGGCGAAGAAATAAGAAACGAAAATGTTACCCCAAGGGGCAATCCTGCATTCGTAAAACCAATAAAGAGAGGAATAGACGAGCAGGAACAAAACGGCGTAACAGTCCCAAGCAGGGCGGCAAGGATATTTGCCCCTATCCCATGAAAACGTCCAAGTATCTTTTTCGTCCTCTCTGGCGGGAAAAAACTCTGAATATACGAAATCGTTAAAATCAGGACGCCTAACAGCGCCAGAATTTTGATTGTGTCATAGATAAAAAACCGCACGCTCCCACCAATCCTGCTTTCAAGATCAAGACCGCACAATTCAAGTAAACTGCCGATCACGCGGTCAAGCCACTGCATACCAAGGATTTCAATTTGAAAAAATTCCCAAGCTGTTTTTAAGATTTCCATAAAAGCAATCTCCTTTATATAGTCAAATTGAAATGTATCCATGAGTTTGCAGTTCTATAAGCCGCGCAGGAACGCAAAAGATTACATTTCACAACACGGCTTATTTTCATCTGAACTGGAAATTTGCGTCAGTTCCTGTAGGCATCGAACTGCAATCCCTGCGCCTTCGAAAGAAATCGAATAATGTGTCCATTTACCTTCTTTCCGCCCGACTACAACGCCGGAATCACACAGTATTTTCATATGATGCGACAAGGTTGGCTGCGTCACATGAATTTCTTCCAACAGTTTACAGCCGCATTTCTCTCCTGTGGCAAGCAATTTCAATATCCGTATCCGGTTTTCGTCGCAAAATGCTTTGAAAATAATGGCTGTTTTCTTTTCGTCAAACATTCCGTCAATCACCTCCCATAGATAACTATCTATATTATATACAACGCATAGAAGAATGTCAATCTATTTTTCCCATAACACAATAGCGGCCAGAATTTTTTTAACCCTGTATCTTTCACATAATGGGAAAAGAATGCTCTTGACTGACAATCTGGTCCACATAGCTTCCTCTTTTCATTTTTTCTCATAAAATGTCTGTTTTTCTATTGCAAAATTTTAACAGATACCATTACTTACATTTAGAAAAAAGAGAATGCTTCATTTTATGCTAATCCTAAAATAGAATAAGAATTAAATATACATTAGCAATCATAAATATCAAGAAAAATATTTTAGGCTGCCACGTAAATTAGAATACACTATTTCACGTGGCAGCCCTGTTATTTTTATTTATATTTACATTTTTAGTTTATGCTTAATCCGGCGCTTGCATATCCTGTCACTGTATTTACCAAAGTTAATCCGCTGGCTGATGCTGAAAATACTAGCATCAGACGGGTTTGGGCTGTTACCGGAATATTAAGTCCTGTAAGCGCTCCATTTAACAATGTCCCAATGGATATTACCCCCGAAAGCGATGGCGTTAAATTAATCAATGTCCCTGCAATCGGAGAGAATACATTGTTCGGCGTTGCAGACTGATATATTTGCGCGTTGACGGTAACAGTGGAACCGATTAAAGAGAGCGCCACCGTTGTGCTGAAAAATGCGCTGAATGAGGTAATTACGCCAGCGCGGGGAACTTGAAATGCAAAGTTTGACAACGTGCCGCTGGCATTTGTAATATCAATCGTAGAGCCTAACAATGTAAGCCCCTGCGCGCTACTTCCAAATCCAACAAAAGCAGGAAGTCCCGCAAGCCCTCCAACGATTGTTGTTAATGCTACCGGAAGGCCTGATGCAAACGGAATAATTGCTCCTGTTCCAGCAATTCCAGTCGCACCCGTTGCTCCCGTTGCTCCGGTTGCCCCGGTCGCTCCATCAGCTCCCGTTGCTCCCGTTGCCCCGGTTGCTCCATCGGCTCCCGTTGCTCCGGTCGCTCCTGTCGCTCCATCAGCTCCGGTTGCCCCGGTTGCTCCATCGGCTCCCGTTGCCCCGGTCGCTCCATCGGCTCCCGTTGCTCCGGTCGCTCCATCGGCTCCCGTTGCTCCCGTTGCTCCATCGGCTCCCGTTGCTCCCGTTGCCCCGGTCGCTCCATCGGCTCCCGTTGCTCCGGTCGCTCCATCAGCTCCGGTCGCTCCGGTTGCCCCGGTCGCTCCATCGGCTCCTGTCGCTCCGGTTGCCCCGGTCGCTCCATCGGCTCCCGTTGCTCCGGTTGCCCCGGTTGCTCCATCGGCTCCCGTTGCCCCGGTCGCTCCCGTCGCTCCCGTTGCCCCGGTCGCCCCATTATCTCCCGGACAACCTTTCGGCCCCTGTATTCCAATAGGCCCTGTTACGCCTTGAATACCCTGTGGACCCGTCATGCCCTGCGGCCCCATCGGGCCTGTAGAACCTGTCGGACCTGTATTGCCCGGAATGCCTCTTGGACCTTGTGGCCCAATGTCACCCTGTGGACCCGCAGGACCAGTTGGCCCAGGATTTCCTGCCGGACCTTGCGGTCCAATATCGCCTTTTGGCCCTTCACATCCGGGATCGCCCTTCGGGCCAATATCCCCGCGAACGCCTTGAATGCCCTGAATGCCCTGCGGCCCCGCATAACCTCTTGGACCTGCATAGCCTCTCGGGCCAGTATTGCCAGTAGGCCCCACTGGTCCAGTATTGCCTCTTGGGCCTCTTGCGCCTGGAGCGCCGGGAATGCCTTGCGCTCCCATCGGCCCTTGATCCCCCTTGTCACCTTTAGGTCCCGGACATCCGGGATCGCCTTTCATGCCTTGCGGCCCCATCGGCCCTTGATCTCCTTTTGGCCCCGCAGGTCCACGCTCACAACAGACAGAGTGACATTGATTCTCACAATCTTCCATACAGCAGTTACAAGAATTGTTCCGATTCATACCAAACACATCCTTCCTCTTATTCGAAAAAGACATTTGGCCGGCCACATAAATAATATCTTTTTCTACAAATAATTTATGAGTATTTGTTGTATTTGTTACAAATTTTAATTTTTTGGTCTGCTGCGCAAGAATTATGTCAAATACATTTCCCCTAAAACATTATGGATTTTTCAAACTGTCAAAATAACGTTTGTTGTAAAGATAGGCTTTGGAATAAGGCTTGCAGATTCCGGCTTTCTCGTTATATTCCTCTGCCTTTTGTCTGTCCCCTATCTTATCGTAACACACGCATAACTGTAATAAAGGAATATAGTCATAACAATCCGGCAGAATAAACCCTCCTGAATATTCATTTTTAGGCGTATTCAGAGCCGTCTCATACCAATAAACAGCATTCTGGAAATTTCCATGTTCCAAAAAATATTTTCCTATTTCACAACATAATTCAGCTCTTGGAAGATCAAAGCTCATGCTGCGTAAAAGCGTTGTAAGAGCGGAATCCTCCTTTCCCAGATGTAAATAACAGTTTGCGCATATAGAACATGCTTCAATTTTATTCTCAATCCATCCTTCAGCGGAAAGCAAAAACTTTTCAAATACGCAAACAGCTTCTTCATACTGTTTGTGATAATATAACTCCCGTCCGTAATAATACTGCTGCCGCGGCTCCAAAGTCTTTCCGGACGTAAGCATTTTTTGGTATATTTTCAGATTTCGATCCGGATTCCCAGCATCCATTTTTTTATGGCTGACAGCAATGTCCGAATAAATCACACTGCCATTTGGAGGAATTACCTCATGGACTTCGCCTATCCAGCGGTATTTAGAACTGTTTCTAATCCATCGTTCCCGAAAATAAGAAAACGAAGGATTTCCGGCTTCATCAAAGGCAGTATTATATTTCATCATTACAATGTCCGTACTTTTAGACAGAGATTCCTTTAACTGCAGAAATTTTTCATGTTCCTTTTTTTCCAGAATATCATCTGCATCCAGCCACATACAATAATCCATAGATGCTTTCGAAAAGGAATAATTTCTAGCCTCAGAAAAATCATCTGTCCAAGGGTAAACATAGACCTTCTTTGTATAACCAGACGCCGCTTCCACTGTCCGGTCAGTCGATCCCGTGTCTACAATAATAATTTCGTCTACTAAATCCGCCACGCTGTCCAGACAGCGAACAATATTCTTTTCTTCATTTTTTACAATCATGCACAGACTTATTGTTGGCATTTTCAATTTCCCCTTCTTTGTTTTTATTGTCTGAAAAGCTTTTCTATACACAGATTCATATTAATCCTAGATTCACATTCTGAAGAATGCCATATAAAGAACAAAGTAGAGGCGCTTTTGACCTCAATCATAAAATATCTTGACAATTCAAGCCATTCTTTTCGCTTTGCCGCTTCTGCATATCCAGCATATACATTTTGCGCGCAATCATTGATTACAGGCGTAAGCTTCATGAAACCATGTTTTTTCATCTCCGCCGAAATATAATAATAGATTCCATAATAACCGGAGGCTAACTTCACCGAATAATTATTACAAAGGGATATATGTTCAGTTATATCTGGTATGTCAATTTCCAACGGAAGATTGGAAATTTCCGGCACTAAAACTTCCCGTTCCAAAAATGATGCAAATATACTGTTTTGCGGATATCCGGGAGGTCCCATTGGCCCTTGCGATCCTTGTGGTCCACATGGTCCCATCGGCCCAGTTGGTCCTTGCGGTCCTTGTGGCCCCGTAACTCCCTGCGGTCCGGGCTCTCCTTTCTCTCCGCGGCACCCGCAGGGTCCTGCCTCTCCTCTTGGCCCCTGCGGTCCGGGCTCCCCTTTTTCTCCACGGCATCCACAAGACCCTGTCTCTCCCTTTGGCCCCTGCGGTCCGGGCTCCCCTTTTTCTCCGCGGCATCCACAAGGCCCTGTCTCTCCCTTTGGCCCCTGCGGTCCGGGTTCTCCTTTTTCTCCGCGGCATCCACAAGGTTCATGCTCTCCGCATCTACATTGGCAGCCACAAGATCCTGTTCCTCTCTCCGGCTCCTGCGATTTAAAGTTTCTACATTCATCTGGACAACAGAAAGTATTTTGTTCTCTGCTTGGATTCCCTAACTCAGACCCACAATTACAAGAAGCATCACAATTCTCTGGATCTGCCTTATCGGCGCGCTGATTCTTCTCAGACATGCCGGCATTTGGATTCTCCTTAGTATACTGAGCGGGTTGAGATACGTTTTGATTTTGGTTCCCGTTCCGATTAGGCGGCCTTCTCATGCCAAACAGATTCGGCGGCTGAAATAACCAGTTTGTATTATAGTTGTTCAATTAAAATCACCCCATTTCCATTTCCATAAAAGAAAAATATATTCTTTCTTCATAAAATATATGCGCAAAAGTTAAATTTGTTTTTGCTGGGAATTTCCTAATAAAGCCACCTTAATACATAAAAAATGCTTCTTAACTAAAGAATGAAAAAAATCTTTCATGTAAAAAATACCGCATCAACAGGATGCGGAAAAAACTATACTGGTTATCATTTTATGCCAACTGGAAAAAGTCCCATTTAATTCACTGCGCGATCATCATATCTCCTATTTGTAAAATCTTACAGAACACACTGAACCATCTAAATTCCAATAAACGCTTCCCATAAAATCAGCCAAAATATGCCCACTCTTTTTTAAACCCCTCCAATAATACCGCCTCATCTAAAAAAACGAAAGAAGGCATCCGCTTATGTAAACGAACGCCTCCCTTATTCAAAAATCTCTATTCCTACATCGCAATCCAGCCCATGACATTTGCGATTGAACTAAACAGAATGATTACAATACAGACCGGAGCCAGATACTTCATAAACACATAATACATCTTCTTTCGCTTAAAACGGGAAGACTGTTCAATTTCCTTTGAAATCTTATCAAGCCCTACCACGCGCGTCACCAAAATGCAGGTGGACAATGCCGCCAAAGGCATCATAAGTGAATTTGTTAAAAAATCAAAAAGATCCAAAATCGACATTCCAAGCAATGAAACAAAATCCAACGCCCCAAAGCCAAGCGCAGACGCCGATCCAAACAACACAATCACCGCTCCCATAAGTAAAGCGGATTTGCGTCTGCTAAGCCCAAACTGATCCTCAAAAGTGGAAACTCCGGATTCTGCCAGAGAAATCGCGCTGGTTAATGCCGCAAGAAGCACCAACAGGAAAAACAAAATTCCGGCGCCTGTGCCAAATCCCATGCTTGCAAATACTTTTGGAAGCGTAATAAACATTAACGAAGGCCCCGCTTTTAATGTATCCGGATCTCCACCGGAAAAAGCAAACACTGCCGGAATAATCATTAGTCCTGCAAGCATAGCAATCGCCGTGTCGAAAATTTCAACCTGTTTCGTAGACTTCTCAATATCTACATCTTTTTTTATGTAAGAGCCATATGTATACAAAATGCCCATCGCAATGGACAGAGAATAAAACATCTGCCCCATAGCTGCCACTACAGTCATCCAAGAAAAATTCTCAAAATTAGGAATCAAAAAATACTTCACGCCTTCCCATGCTCCCGGCCTAGTCACTGAATAAACCGCAACAAAAACCGCCAGTAACACAAGCAGCGGCATCATTACTTTCGAAACACGCTCCACCCCCTGCTTTACGCCTGCAAAAAGAATCACAATTACAATCAGGCTAAAGAAAAGAAACCACAATTCCGCATGGGCGCTATCCGCAATAAATTCGGAAAAATAATTATCCTTTGCTAAAACTGCCGTACTCCCACGCAGATATTCAAACAGATACTTTATAACCCAGCCGCCAATTACACTGTAATAAGGCACAATCAACATCGGGATAACGGCATTAATCCAGCCGCCAAACAAATATGAAACGCCTTTTCCAAACATTCCAAACGCCCCAACCGGACTTCTGTTTGTCATACGCCCCAATGCCGTTTCAGAGACAATCAGCGCATATCCAAACGTCAGCATCAAAATCAGATATACCAATAGAAAAATACCGCCGCCATATTTTGCCGCCAAATAGGGAAACCGCCAGATATTCCCAAGCCCTACGGCCGAACCCGCAACAGCCAGCACATAACCCAATTTTCCGGAAAAACTGCTGCGGGACTTTTCTTTGTGTAATGATGATTTCTTATTTCTATCATTTGACATATTTCTTTCCCCTCCCAAAAGAATACTCTTATATTATCACAACATGTCCTATGGATACAAGCATTACCCTCTTTTATAATAACTTTTTATTAGAACGGCAAAAATATTTGTTTTGGAACAAAATAAACGCTTAAAATTTCAAATATTGGGAACTATATTATTGTTTGAAAAATAGTAACCCAGAGTTTTCTCATTTTTTATAATTAGATAGAACGAAATACTTCCTCTTTTCAATATCCTATTTCATGAAATTTATTATCTTTCCAATATCCTGTTTCGTATGCTGATTATGTGTATTTTCCTGTTTCTTTCTAAACGAAATCCTCCACTTTCAGACACAAAACGCTTTGATAATTTTGGTATAATTACTGGCGCTTCTTTATTTAGCAGGCTGAAAGTTTATTTAAGAGATTTATATAGAAATGGATATTTATTGTTTTCCTAGTCAAAATATTTTATTTTTTAGTATTGATTATTGAAATTTTATTTCATAATCAATTCGTTGGAAATTTACTTCCTTTCAAATATCCATTTTTTTAGAACTTTCTTTCTTCAAAATAACTATTTGACATTTATTATTATATCTGTATCATGTTCGAGGAAGTATGACTGTTTCTTATACCTTAATATAGAAATCTATTTCTATTTCGATTTCGTTAAATCTACCACAGAAAACTAAATTTTTTATAAACTAAAAAAAATAATGCAATCGAACAAATATTCTGATATAATATAGGAAGAAATTTATTTTAGGCAGCGAAATCTCATCGAAACAATCTGCCATCTATCAATCAAATGGGAGGATCACGCATGAATGAAAACCATATATATATCGCGATTGACCTGAAATCCTTCTACGCTTCCGTGGAATGCGTGGAGCGGCAGTTAAACCCGCTTGACACACATCTTGTCGTTGCAGATGCAGACCGGACGGAAAAAACCATCTGCCTTGCTGTATCCCCTTCCCTAAAAGCTTATGGCATTTCGGGAAGGGCTAGGCTGTTTGAGGTCGTGGAGAGGGTAAAAGAAATCAACCGTGAACGGAAAAGCAAAGCTCCAAAAAGACAGTTTACCGGCTCATCATACCATGCGCCGGAACTGGCGGAATATCCGGAATTGGAACTTTCGTATATTATAGCCCCGCCAAGAATGGCATTTTATATGAAATACAGCTCCATTATATACCAGACGTATTTAAAATATATCGCTCCGGAAGATATTCATGTTTATTCCATTGACGAAGTGTTTATGGACGTGACGCGCTATCTAAAAATTTACAAAATGTCCCCGAAAGAATTAGCTTCCGTTATTTTACGGGATGTCCTTGACAGTACGGGAATCACGGCAGCCGCTGGAATCGGCCCGAATCTATACCTCTGTAAAGTGGCGATGGATATTGTGGCAAAGCATGTTGAACCGGATACGCATGGCGTCCGTATTGCGGAATTGGACGAAATCAGCTACCGGAAGCTTTTATGGGATCACCGCCCTCTTACTGACTTCTGGCGTATCGGACATGGCTATCAGAAAAAACTGGAAGCCAAGGGAATTTTTACCATGGGCGATATTGCGCGCTGCTCTCTGGGCAAAGACAGGGATTACCACAATGAAGATCTTCTTTATAACTTGTTTGGCGTCAACGCAGAGCTTCTCATCGACCACGCATGGGGCTATGAGCCGGTCACTATGGATTTCATCAAAGCCTACCGGCCGGAAACTAACAGCATAAGCTCCGGCCAAGTCCTAAAATGCCCATATGACTTTGAAAAGGGAAAACTTATCGCGCGGGAAATGACAGATTCGCTTGTTCTGGATCTTGTAGAAAAAAAGCTTGTTACGGATCAGATGACGCTGACTGTCGGGTACGACACTGACAATCTTACAAATGCCCAAATCCAAAAGAATTATCAAGGAGAGGTCATAACGGATCATTATGGAAGGAAAGTCCCTAAACATGCGCATGGAACGGCTAACCTAAACTGCCAGACTTCCTCCGCGCAGATTATAATAGATGCCGTCACAGATTTGTATAACCGCATTATAAACCCTAATCTTTTAATCCGCCGCGTCATTATTACTGCAAACCATGTCATAGACGAAACAAAGTCTATGGAAGCAAAACACTTCGAGCAGATTGACCTGTTCACGGATTATGCAGCTCTTGAAAAAAAACGGAAAGAACAAAACGAAAGGATTGCCAAAGAAAGAAAGGTTCAGGAAGCCATTCTTTCCGTAAAAAAGAAATACGGAAAAAATGCCATTTTAAAGGGCATAAGCTTACAGGAAGGAGCCACCGCGATAGAACGCAACCGCCAAATCGGAGGACACAAAGCATGAACAATCCAGACAGCCGGAACTATAATGACATTATTCATCTTCCACACCATGTATCAAAAAAGCATCCTCAAATGTCTCTTTTAAACCGGGCCGCGCAATTCTCTCCATTTGCCTCCCTTGCCGGATACGATGCCGCAATACGGGAAGCGTCTCATCTGACTGAGCCTTTTGCAGAGCTTGACGAGGACAAGAAAGAACGGCTCAACGCCCAACTTCATCTTATCCAAAAAAATATCACGCAAAATCCCAAAATCGAATTTTCCTATTTTCAGCCGGATAGCAAAAAGGACGGCGGAACCTACACAACCGTTTCCGGCAGAGTGAAAAAAATAGACGAATATCACCGCAGAATTATTTTTATGGACGGAAGCTCCCTCTTGATAGAACAGATCCGTTCCATCAATGGAGAGCTGTTTGGGAACATGGAGGAATAAAACATAGAAACAAAACATAGAAACGGGATTCATTAAACATAAAAACGGGATAACCGCCACTCATGGGCAAAATAATTATACCAGAGGGTAAAGGTCTTTCTTACGCCATACACCATGGCATCGCATGAAAAATTGACTCCCACTTTGTTTCTGTCCCGATCTTCGGATAACACTTGATCTATTGTAACCGTAATGAGTTCTCCGGTTTTGTCCCGAAACCGGAATCTCATCGGCGTAATTTTTCCATCTGTATCGGTACAGGAAATCATCTGCACCGGAATATCGACACACAGAATGCTTTCCAAATCCAACACTCCCTTCTTAGGCCTTATCTATATAAAAATGATGTATTTATAATAATATACGAACATACATTTGTAAATCGGTAATGTTTGGCAGGTAAGCATTTCTATTCCAACGCTGAAAGAGGAAGCAGAAAACAAACGCCGATCGAACCAAACGCTAAACAAATCAACCTCTAAAGATACCCAAAAGGGCATCAAAGGATTTATTTCCCTTGATGCCCCTATTTGACTGCATTTATAATCAGCAAATTTTTCCTGTTTTCCTATTTATCACTTTTCTAAAACCATTTAATTTAATTGATAAAAAGTGATATTAAAAAATGATACTGAGGTAAGTATAAAACACCGCCAAACGCATTTCAATTATTAAAATTTACCAATTTCTAATGTGTTTAGTGGTGTTTTATGATGTTTTAGTGGTGTATTTTTAACAATCTCCGCTTAGTTGTTATAATTCACAATCTTGCCAAAGTTTGTTTATACCATCCTTCAAAACACTTGATTTTACTTGATTCTCTAATCTTTTAAATTCCTTCAGACATTTCATTATGATAGTTTTTATGATAGTTATTTCATGCATAATGATACCTAATCACTATTTCCTGCCCTTTGAAATCTTCAAAATAATTATCAATGCCATCTGCCTTTACCATGCAGCTCCATTATTTCATTTTTACCATATAACTCCTTGTTTGTCAATTTTCCATCCGTAAATTGTGAAAACCTTCTTATAAATCAGTTAATTAATGGTAGAATTTAAATAGCTCATATGAAAAGGGAATGTTCCATGATTGGCGCAATAGCAACAGCAACAGAAATGCAGAATCATTTTGGGAAATACCTAAACATGATCCTGAATGGAAACTATGATCTTGAACAGGAAAGGAATTCAAAACTGAGGAAAAATATGAGATTACTGATTGATGTGAATATTTTATTAGATGTACTTCAAAAGAGGGAGCCTCATTTTCATGGCTCATCCCTGGTATGGAAACGGTGCGAAACAAACTCTGCGGAATATCTGGCAAGAATTTAATTTAGATAAAATGGAAAAAATGCGCCACTGAGCATATAGAGCAGGCAGCAATCTATATGCTCTTTTTTATTCAGCAGCAATGAAAGCGATATGATGACGCATAATTTATTGACTATTCTCTTTATTCCAATTTTTATCTCTAATCCTGAAATGCTCATTACGAAATTTCCTTTAACCAAAACAAGCAGTCTATGTAAACCATTTCTGCCATATATAATATTTGGATGCCGCTCAAAAAACATTCTGTCAAATTGCGATTTCCTGTCCTTTAGAATCTTCAAAAAACCTGTCAAAATCCTCAGCCTTTATCAAGTAACTCTTCCCCACTTTAACAGCATACTGCATTTGGAAAAGCAGCTTTAGAAAATTTAACGCTTTTTGATCTCCACATTGCAATGTTTCCATTATGTCCTTTTTGCCATAATATTTACTCATGTCTCTCACCTCCCATTTTCCATTTCTGCAGTTTTTCAGTTCCACTTACTGCTACCATTTTAGCAGTGCATCCTGATTGGAATTTCTTGCAAAAATAGAAGACTCCCTGCATTGAAAACAGGGAGCCGGAAATTTCCCGGCTCCCTGTCTCATGGGTTCCTCCTTCCTTCAATTATTGTGGGATTTTCTTCTGTCAGCCCT
>CAJUST010000033.1 GCA_910589105.1 uncultured Lachnospiraceae bacterium | reverse complement strand
TTATCAGCAAATGTCATCGTAATAACCTCCTTGTGTTTTATAGCTTTATTTTAGGTGTTTTTCTCTCAAAACACTACCAACTTCATCGTGCTTTTTCGCAACTTTGGGTTGCATAATTACTTTTTACTCAATTATAGTATTGTTCGTAAATGCCTTCAAGAATATAGACACGGAATAATAGGCTACTGTCTGTTAAAGTTTTGTGTTACTTTACCGCACATGAACATTACGTCAAGGGATAATTGCAACCATGGTAAATATAAAAGGAAAGCCCTATTTTGCGCTAAATGTCATTTGTGACATTATCCTGCAACTGGAAACGCTTGGATTTGATTCAGGGGAATTTTTAATAGCAGCAGCTTACATAGGCGACAATAACCAGATTAGAGAACAATTTATATGCACAGAAAGAAGATGTGAATACTTTTCAAACAGATTAAATCTGTAAGCCAAAATGGAATTTATGTGTGAAGTAAAAGACTGTTGCGAGCATATACAGAATATTTTAGATGGCGAGCCAGTTGAAATATTGACTAATTTGTAAGTATGGCGGAGACGCCAGAATTAGAGCTGGAAATAAAGATCTATATACATGGGGATTTAAGCATACTACTTATGGATAGGGAATTTTACAACCTTGAGCCAACGGAGGGGGAGGAAGACATGACGAAAGCTTTGTAGGGAAATTGGACAACAGCGGAGCAATACAGATTAGGACATAGATAGGCTTCAATAAACTAGATAGACTTTTAAGGCATATAGTACAAACTCAATACACAAAGGAAAGACCAATATGGTCGAAATGAAATAGAATAGAAAACCACGTAAGTACACAGATGAATTATAAAAAATAGTTAGTGAAGTGATATCGTTACGGCAAACATAGAAGTAACATCTGTAGGGAATACGGAATAGCCGCTTTTTTATGTTTCAGACTTCTGAGGTTTTTTTCATTTCATCTCTGCCATAATGCCTGAATGAAAGTGATATTAAATTAATTAAACAGTTCTACCGTTATGTTCTGCAAAAATAGTTGACAAATATCATTTGATCTAATATACTGAACAAAGTTCATATTGAGGTGATTGAATGAATACAGTTGTAACGTCAAAAGAGGATATTTTGAAAACCAGCCGGAAACTGATTCAAAAGAAAGGCTGGTCTGCGATTAACATTCGTTCTGTTGCAGCTGCCTGTGGGGTATCGGTGGGGTCCATTTACAATTATTTTGATTCAAAAGCTGCGCTGGTGACTGCTACGGTAGAGAGCATTTGGCGTGAAATTTTCCATTGCCCAGAGGATAATCTTGTGTTTCAAGATACACAAGACTGTATTGCATGGATATACGGGCGAATGGAATACGGCAGCAAACAGTACCCCGGATTTTTCACACTGCACTCCTTGGGTTTTATTCCGGAGGATAAATGTGATGGGAAACGGAGAATGCAAGAGACATGGCAGCATATTCTGACCGGCTTGAGTTCTGTTTTAAAGCAGGATTCCAAAATTAGGGACGGGGCATTTACGGAACAGTTCACAATAGAAAAATTCGCGGACGTCTTATTTTCTTTAATGCTCTCCGCTTTGTTGAGAGAGGACTATGATCCTGCCGCTGTGTTGGAGATCGTCCGAAGAATCCTTTATTAAATATCCACTGAAATGTGGCATTTTTTATCCTATAAATTGAACAACGTTCATTACAGAAGGCGGATTAGAAAAATAAAATGGAATATGCCACTGCCAAAGTTTAAAATAAAATAGAACATAAAGGAGGATAAGTTATGCAGGCAATCGTAGAAACCCTGTTTGATTCGGTCTATCTGATTTCTGTCATTACCATTGGAATTTTGATGATTCGGGGCAGTAAAGGAAACCGTCAATTTTGTCTGTTTGGATGGATGGCAGTCGTGTTGGGGGCAGGTGACTCGTTCCATTTGGTTCCCCGCGCGCTTGCCCTTTGCGCTTCTGGTTTAGAGAATTACACGGTTTCTCTGGGAATTGGAAAATGGATTACTTCAGTTACAATGACGATTTTTTATGTGTTGCTTTATCATGTCTGGCGGCATCGGTATAAAATTAACGGCGGGAGATGCCTTACTGCCGCCGTATACGGTTTGGCAGGCGCGCGGATTGCGTTGTGCATGATGCCACAGAACCAGTGGCTTTGCGCCAAATCTCCTCTTTCATGGGGAATCTACCGTAACATTCCTTTTGCCCTTCTGGGGCTTCTGGTGATTGTGTTGTTCTATCGCAGCGCAAAGAAGCATAAGGACAAAGCGTTTCGCTGGATGTGGCTGACGATTGTATTAAGTTTTGGATTCTACATTCCGGTAGTGTTGTGGGCGGACGTCATTCCTATGATTGGAATGCTGATGATTCCAAAGACTTGCGCATATGTATGGACGACGCTCATTGGATATTTCGCAATGAAACAGGAATGTAAGTAAAGGAGGGACGTTTATGAAACGCTATATGAATTTTGCTCTGTTATACGCCATTTTTGCGATGGCTGGCGGTGTATTTTACCGGGAGTTTACCAAATTAAATGAGTTTACCGCCAAAACAACTCTTTCCGTTATCCATACCCATTATTTTTTGTTGGGAATGGTGTTTTTCCTGTTGCTTCTCCTGCTGGAAAAGAACTTTTCTTTCACCAATGCGAAAACTATGCGGATACTGGCTGTTTATCATATCGGCTTAAACCTGACTGCGGTGATGTTTGCCGTGAGGGGAGTGGCGCAGGTGTTGGCGCCTACGCTTTCCCGCGGAATGAATGCGGCAATATCCGGCATTGCCGGTATCGGGCATATTCTTCTAGGCGCCAGCATGGTGTTTCTTCTGACGCAAATCAGGCGCAGTGTATTGGCTGTGCAAAACTAATTAGAACATGCAGGCCTAAAAAATCAACGAAAAAGAGTTTACACCCCACAAAAGCGGCTGGATCAGATACGCTTTGTGGGGTGTTGTAATTTAACGAAATTAGAAATTGAAAAGGCAAAAAAAGAAGTGTATGATTAATGGTGAAATTTTATGAAATTACATCAAATCCAGCAGAGGGGATAGAAAAATTTACGGTGGTGATAAAACGTAAGATGGAGGAAAATGAAGTATGGCTGAAGGGAAAGATTTATTGCAGGTTTTGTGGAATGGCGCAGATGTGCTCAGAGGAAAAATGGATGCAAATGAGTACAAGACGTATCTCTTAGGATTGATATTTTATAAATATTTATCGGATTCATATTTGGCGAAAGCATATGATCTCCTTAATGATGAAAGCCCAAAGAGCCTTGAAGACGCGCAGTATGCGTATGAAGAAGCAATGGGTTCAGAGGAAGCCGAAGATTTATTGGCGGAGCTAAAAGAGTCCAAGCATTATATCCTTGATCCTGACATGACTTATATAAGTATGTTAAATACGGTAAAAAATAATTCATTTAACAGAGAAAAACTGCAGGCGGCTTTTAACCGGATAGAGGAATCAGACGAGTTATTCAATGGCCTGTTTGCGGACGTAGATTTGTATTCAAACCGGCTTGGAGCTAACGACCAGAAGCAAAGTGTGACGATTGCAGAAGTTATCAAAGCGTTAGATGGCGTGGACATTATCCATACGGAGGGGGACGTCCTCGGCAATGCGTATGAATATATGATAGGCCAGTTTGCATCGGAAACAGGCAAGAAAGCCGGAGAATTTTATACGCCACATGGGCCGGCGCAGATTCTTTGCAGAATTGCGATGTCTGGGCAGGAAGGCAAAAAAGGATTGCAGGTCTATGATCCGTGTATGGGGTCTGCCTCTTTGATGCTGAGCTGTAGGAATTATTCAGAAGAACCGGACTACATAAAGTATTATGGTCAGGAGCTTATGCCGTCAACCTATAATCTGGCGCGTATGAATATGTTCTTACATGGAGTTTTGCCGGAAAACCAACATCTCAGAAATGGGGATACCCTTGATGCTGACTGGCCGACGGACGAGGAGACAGAGTTTGACGTGGTAGCGATGAATCCGCCTTATTCGGCTCATTGGTCTGCCGCAGAGGGATTCAAACAAGATGAGAGGTTTATGGATTATGGGGGTAAGCTTGCGCCTAAGTCAAAAGCTGATTATGCCTTTTTACTGCATGGTTTCTACCATTTAAGGCAGACAGGCGCGATGGCGATTGTCCTTCCACATGGCGTTTTGTTTAGAGGGGCTTCAGAGGGAACAATCAGAAAGACGCTTCTTGAAAATGGCTCAATATACGCAGTCATCGGGCTTCCTTCAAATATGTTTTATAACACTTCCATTCCTACCTGCATTGTGGTATTAAAAAAGCATAGGGAAAAGAGAGACGTATTATTTATTGATGCTTCTAGGCTGTACGAAAAAGAAAAGAAGCAAAATGTGATGCGTAAGGAACATATTGACAGGGTGTTGGAATTATACCTTGATAGGAAATCTGTGGATAAAACGGCATATCTTGCATCCTACGAAGATATAAAAAATAATGATTATAACCTAAATATTCCAAGGTATGTAGACGCCAGTGAGGAAGAAGTGAAAGTGGATCTCAGGCAGCTTTCCGGACGCATAAGGGAAACAGACAAAGCAATTAAAGCTGAAAATGACGCCTTATTGGAAATGCTTGGGGAATTGACTTTTGCAGATGCGGAAACGAAAGATGCCGTTGAAGAATTTATTAGCGTTCTCAGGGAGGTCTAATCATGGCAGATGTACCGAAGATAAGATTTAAGGGATTCAGCGATGATTGGGAACAGCGTAAGCTGGGGGAAATTTTAGTTAGCTTACAAAATAATACCTTATCAAGGGCGGAGCTATCAAAAGAAAAAGGCATTGCCAAAAATATTCATTATGGAGATATTTTGGTTAAATATGGAGAAGTGTTAGATGTAAGCAAAGAAGAACTATCAATGATTGCAGATGAAAAGGTTTTGAATAAATATAGCGCTTCGTTTTTGCAGAACGGAGATGTTATAATGGCTGATACGGCAGAGGATTCAACAGTTGGAAAATGTAGTGAAATAGCAGGCCTGACAGATGATGTTGTAATTTCAGGGCTTCATACAATCCCATATAGACCAAAGATTAAATTTGCTTCTGGGTATTTGGGATATTACTTAAACTCTAATGCCTACCATCAGCAACTTATACCGTTAATGCAAGGGATAAAGGTAACTTCGGTTTCAAAATCTGCCATGCAGAATACGGATATAATTTATCCAAAATCAGAAGAAGAACAGGGAAGAATAGGAGCATATTTAAAAGGCATCACCCGTCTTATCACCCTTCACCAGCATAAATGCGATGAGATAATAGAACTCAAGAAACATATGCTTCAAAAAATGTTTCCGCAAAAAGGCAAAAAAACTCCGGAAATACGATTTGCGGGATTTACTGGCGATTGGGAACAGCGTAAGCTGGGGGCGATCTTTAAAGAAAGAACAGAACGGGCAACTGGAGATGAAGAATTACTGTCGGTAACGATAGGAAATGGTGTTATTAGACAAGCAGATTCTGTTAAGAGAAATATAGCTTCGGAAGATAAAAGTAATTATAAAATTGTACGCAAGGGTGATGTTCCTTACAATTCTATGAGAATGTGGCAAGGAGCGGTCGGAAATTCTGAATATGACGGAATTGTAAGCCCTGCGTACACTGTACTCGTACCAACAGCACAAGCAAACGGCAAGTTCTTTATGGAGTTGTTCAAGAAAGAATCGACATTGAAGATATTCCAAAGATGGTCACAAGGTTTAACATCTGATACATGGAACTTAAAATATCCGGTATTGTCTTCCATAGAATTTTATGTGCCATCAATAGAAGAACAAACCAAGATTGCTGAAAATTTCAAGAGCCTTGACAACCTCATCACCCTTTATCAGCGTAAGTGTGATGAATTAGTGAAAATCAAGAAATATATGCTGCAAAATATGTTTGTTTAAATCATTGGCAAGATTTTTGAGAAAAATCAGACTGGCAAAAGAATAAATGATACGCAGATTGATGACATAAAAAATGGTACGGCTTACGATGTGTTTCAGTATACGTTAAATAGATGAGAATAATAAAAAGAATAGAAAAGTGGGAGTTTTTAAATGAGTGAACAGAAAAAAAAGATTGGTTTTACTGTTGCGTGTGTAAATGAATTTGCCCAACAGCATAATCTCAGTATACAAGAATCATTTCGTTATCTTTTTCAATTTAAAGGCATTTCTTTTATAAAAGAAAATTATGAAGTGGAACACACATTAGATTTTGGAACAATAGTGGAGGATTTGGGAATATTATGCCGTAAAAACGGAGGTGTGATATGAGATTATACCATGGAAGTAATGTTGTGATAGAAAGTATCAATTTAGCAATGTGCAGACCTTATAAAGATTTTGGAAAGGGCTTTTATTTAACAGATATAGAAGAACAAGCAAAACAGATGGCGAAAAGAGTGTCTGGAATTTATGGAGGTTCTCCAGTCGTAAATACTTTTGAAATACAAGATGACTTCAGAAAAATGTCAGATATTAAAATTAAGGATTTTGGAATACAAACAACAGAAGAATGGGCAAAATTTGTAATGAATAATAGGAATAGGGCATTTACAGATGAAGTCAACACTCTGTGTAACAAAGATAATAAATACGATATTGTTATCGGTCCTGTTGCAGATGATAATATGGCATTGCTATTTCGTCAGTATGAAAATGAATTGATTGATTTTGAGACATTACTGAAAGGAATGATATATAAGAAAACATCTTCACAATATTCTTTTCACACGGAAAAGGGGATTAGGCTTTTGCGAAAGGCGGATGATTAGTATGAGTAAACAAGACCAATTAATAGAATATATAGTTCAAGATATTGTTGATATGCTTGCCACAGATCAGAAGATTGAATACGATGAAGCAATGAATAAATTTTATAATTCGGAAGTATTTGAAAAGTTGCAAGATAAGGAAATAGGTTTGTATTTGGAAAGTTCAGAATATATATACGATCTTTTCAAAGATGAGATGAATTTTGGGCATATTATTCAGGCAGAAATATAAGTATAAGGGGTTATAACTTTAAAATAATACCTTATCAAGAGCAGAGCTATCAAAAGAAAAAGGCATCACACGTCTTATCACCCTTCACCAGCGCAAATGCGATGAGTTAAAAGAAGTAAAAAAGTTTATGTTACAAAATATGTTTCCAAAGAAAGGATAAAAATGGCTGAATTAGAATCTGTATTGGAAAAGCGGTTGATAGACCAGCTTTGTTTAGATGAATCTCAATGGACATACCAGCAAGATATAAGGACTGAGAAACAGTTATGGGAAAATGGCAGGGTATATGTCCATGTCCAGAGAGGGAATGAAACATTGCATCTTGTAGTAATGAATAACGAACATATAGCTGGCGGTACAAGTGTATATGAAGTGGTAAATCAATTTCAGGCGTTTAAAGGGGAATTGACTTTTGCAGATACGGAAACGAAAGATGCCGTTGAAGAATTTATTAGCGTTCTCAGGGAGGTCTAATGGTGGCAGATGTACCGAAGATAAGATTTAAGGGATTCAGTGATGACTGGGAACAGCGTAAGCTGGGGGAGATCACTGAGTCATACTCTGGAGGAACTCCTACAGCAGGAAAAAAAGAATATTACGATGGCGATATTCCATTCATTCGTTCTGGTGAAATAAATAGTGAGAAAACAGAACTTTTTATAACTGATGAAGGGTTAAATAGCTCATCTGCGAAGATGGTAAAAAAAGGAGATATTTTGTATGCGCTTTATGGCGCAACAAGTGGAGAAGTAAGTATTTCAAAGCTAAAAGGAGCCATAAATCAGGCGATTTTAGCAATTCAACCACATCAGAATTATGATAGTCAATTCTTGATGCAATGGCTTAGAAAAAGCAAAGAGAATATCATTGGAACATATCTTCAGGGAGGACAAGGAAACCTGTCTGGAAATATTGTAAAAGAGTTGATTATTGATGTTCCAACACACGAAGAACAAAAAGAAATTGGAGCGTACTTGAAGAATATAGACCACCTTATCACCCTTCACGAGCGTAAGCGCGACGAGACAATAGAACTGAAGAAATATATGCTTCAAAAGATGTTTCCGCAAAAAGGTAAGAAAATTCCAGAAATACGATTTGCGGGGTTTTCTGGCGATTGGGAACAACGTAAGTTATCAGAGATAGCTGATAAAGTGACTGAAAAAAATAAAAGGAATGAATTTTCTGAACCATTTACAAATTCAGCGGAACATGGAATCATCATGCAAAAAGATTATTTTGATCGAGAAGTTGTGAATCAGGAGAATTTAGATGGATATTATATAGTCAGAAAAAATGACTTTGTTTATAATCCGAGAATATCTGTGACAGCGCCTGTGGGACCGATCAATAGAAACAGACTTGGTAAAATTGGCGTAATGTCTCCACTTTATACAGTTTTCAGAACACATGGAATAGATCATCTGTATTTAGAATTTTATTATAAGACAACAGGCTGGCATAGATTCATGGAACTTAATGGAGATTCAGGAGCTAGGTTTGATAGATTTACAATTTCATCATCGAAATTCATGGAAATGCCAATACCGCTTCCAAATGTAGATGAGCAAAGAAAAATAGGTGGGTATTTTGAATCCCTTGATTACTTGATCACCCTTCACCAGCGCAAAAGCGATGAGTTAAAAGAAGTAAAAAAGTTTATGTTACAAAATATGTTTCCAAAGAAAGGATAAAAATGGCTGAATTAGAATCTGTATTGGAAAAGCGGTTGATAGACCAGCTTTGTTTAGATGAATCTCAATGGACATACCGGCCGGACATAAGGACTGAGAATCAGTTATGGAAAAATTTTAAATACATATTGGAACAAAACAATAAGGCAAAACTAAACGGTGTTTCTCTAAGCGATTCTGAATTTGAAAAGATAAAGAACGATTTATCCAATGCTTCATTCTATGATGCGGGGAAATGGCTTGCCGGAGAAAATGGAAGGGTATATGTCCATGTCCAGAGAGGGAATGAAACATTGCATCTTGTAGTGATGAATCATGAACATATAACTGGTGGTACAAGTGTATATGAAGTGATAAACCAATTTCAGGCGTTTAAATCAGAAGATACAGGAAATGACAGGGACAGGCGTTTTGACGTGACGCTTCTGATTAATGGGATTCCTTTCATACATATAGAACTTAAAAATAAAGAACATTCATATATGGAAGGGTATCGTCAGATTGAAAAATATATTGCAGAGGGAAAATTCCACGGCATTTTTTCAAATGTGCAGATGTTTGTTGTAAGCAACGCTGTTGATACAAAATATTTTTCCGCTGCAAGGAGTACGGAATTAAATAAAAAGTTTATGACTGGGTGGCTGGATAAGGAAAACCAGCCTGTTTGTGATTATATTGATTTTGCCAGAGAAGTCCTTAAAATACCAAAAGCGCATGAAATGATTTCAAGGTATATGGTTCTTGACAATGATAAGAAAAAACTATTGATTTTACGCCCATATCAGATTCATGCCATTGAAGCAATGCGGGCAGCTTCAAAACAGGGAAAATCCGGTTATATCTGGCATACGACAGGTTCCGGAAAAACTATGACTTCATATAAGGCTACAAGAAATCTGCTGATGGATATACCGTCTATTGAGAAAACAATCTTTCTCATTGACAGGAAAGATCTTGATGAGCAGACGAAAATGGCTTTTCAATCCTATGCGGATAATGACACGATTGATGTGGACGACACTGATTATGTGGATTCCCTTATAAAGAAACTGATAGATGGCAGACGGCAGATGATAGTAACGACCAGACAGAAAATGCAGATTATGCTGAACCGCCGTTTGAAAGAAGGGACTAGAACGTATGATAAGATAAAATCCCTTAAGATTGCATTTGTTGTAGATGAATGCCATAGGGCAGTCACCCCGAAAACAAAAAGAGCAATTGAGAATTTTTTTGTCAATTCCCTATGGTACGGCTTTACGGGGACGCCTATCTTTGATGAAAACAGCTATGGGCAGAAGGGTGATTTGCCACAGACCACAAAGCAGCTTTATGGAGAGCGCCTGCATAGCTATACGATAAAAGAGGCGATCCACGATGAAGCGGTTCTGGGTTTTATGGTGGAGAATCTCGGGGCTAAAAATTTAAGCGCTGACGATGCAAAAAAAGCATATGAAACGGAAACGCATATGCGGAAAGTATTAGATATAATTTTAAACCAGTCGTATGAAAAATTTGGCATGAGAAATGGCAGGGGCAAGACGTATGCGGCTTTATTGACGACAAGTTCAATCGCAATGGCGCAGAAGTATTATGATTTATTAAAGAAGGTGAAAGAAGGAAATGATGAATTAAAGATTTGTGATGATGTGCATAAGGCGCTTGTCGATTTCCCCAGATTTGCCATAACGTATTCGTTGTCGGAGAACGAAGAAACATCTGCGGTCAATCAAGATAAGATGAAAAAATCGTTACAAGATTATAACGACATGTTTGGGACAAGTTATAAGATAGAAGCGATTGACGCTTATAACAGCAATCTTAATGACCGGCTGGCGCGAAAAGAAAAGAAGTATCTGAACCGGAACCAGCAGCTTGACTTGGTTATTGTTGTTGACAGGCTTTTAACTGGTTTTGATGCGCCGTGTCTTTCTATTTTGTTTATGGACAGGCAGCCTATGGCTTTGCAGAACATTATTCAGGCGTTTTCACGCACAAACAGATTATTTGATGAAAAAAAGCAGTATGGGCATATTGTGACATTTCAATCCCCAAAAGAATACAAAGAAGCGATAAATAAAGCGATCAGTTTGTATTCACGCGGAGGAAATGGCAATCCCATTGCAGAAGATTGGGACGATGTGAAAATATCCTTTTCTACATCATTGAAAACGATCCGCAATCTGGCGCAGACGGCTGAAGACATAGCGGGGTTGTCACGAAAGCAGAAAAAGGCGTTTGTCAATCTTTTTAGGGCTCTGGATCATGATTTTGCGCACCTGAAAGCATTTTCGGTATATGAACCCAGCGTACTTGATGAGTTTGGTTTTTCCGAAGATGAATATATCAATTATGCCGCAATGTATAAAAATGTAATGGAAGAACTAAAAAAGCCGGAGGATAGCAAAGATCCCGATGCGCAGCCTGTATGGGACGATTATGATTTAGCGGCATACAGCAAACTGCGGATCGATTATGAGTATATTGTGGCATTGATCCAGGGGTTTGTAGAATCTTTAGACCAGCCGGAAAATGTTTTTGGCGCCGCTGAATTTGAAGCTGGGATAAGGGAGATGAAAGAAAGCATAGCTGAATTTTCTGTTGATAATCCCAAGTTAAGCGCTTTACTTACGCAGATTGTAGATGAGATTGAAAACGACCAAGAGAGATTTCTGGGACGGGACATTTCTGTTATAATCAACCAAATGCGGTACGCAGCCATTGAAAAAGAGATAAAAAATTTTTCGGAAAAATGGTATCTGCAATTTGAAGACGTCAAGTATGAAGCGTTCAATTTCAGGAATGGTGAACTGGCAAATGAAAATAAGTTAAAGGACAGTGTGGATTATGCAGCTTATAAGAAAAAAAGCAACGCCGCTCTGTCTAAAATTAAGTTCCGGAAAGCGATGGTTGAGGAGTTTAAAAATGTGTTGATGCCTGAGATTGTTTCATTATTATAATATATTTAAAATCTGTGTGCAGAATAGGGCGGTTCCGTTTTTTAGGAAAGAAACATGATTATATCAATATATATATTGGTTGATATATTGGTATAATTATGTCATTTTTATAAAAGGAAAAAAGAGTAGAAAAACATTTTCTATTGTTCATTTATTTCAGAGGGGAGATATATCGAATGCCACAAATCATACCGATGAAAGGGAGTGCCAAAAATGTATGCCCTCTATGCGCCAATCCAAGTCACCTATAAAAAAGCCAGTTACTTAGAAGACTTGCGAAGTTGAAATAGGGTAAGGAGCATAAAGACAGCATATCGAAGCGCCCAGAATGAAAAGAGCGTATGCAGAGCCTTTTATAGAACGGCGAAAATAATGCCGAAACAGTGGAAAACCGAGATAAAGTCTTTGCAATCCGAATATGACAGTATTGGAAAGGAGTAGACCAAAACTGCCACAGAATTAGCGTATGCGCAGGTAATCAGCTATAACAAGTAAAATCTTGAAAGAGCTTCAGAACGAGAGCCGACAGCAGAGCAGGCAACAGAACAAGACTAAACGGAACGAGGAAGAAATATAATGTGAATTTTATTGTAAAGGCAGGTGTTTTTTTGTATAATTGAAGTGTGGCAGGAGTAAGCTATATTATATCTATTGCCATAGATTTTTAGAAATCGAGGTGGCAAGGTGTCGGACGATATAAAACAGATTCAGGAAGTTAAAGCAAAGCGTACCGCAAAAAACAGTGTTTTTTTAGACCTTTTCCAAGATAAAAAGAATTTGTTGAAACTGTATAAAACATTACACCCAGAGGATGCAGACGCAACAGAGGACACGCTGGATATTGTAACGATAGATAATGTGCTTACAGATAACTTATATAATGATTTGGGCATCATGGTGGGTAATAACAGATTGCTTTTACTTTTGGAAGCGCAAGCCAGTTGGACGGTAAATATTTTAATTAGAGTATTGTTGTATTTGGCGCAAAGCTACCATGAATATTTTGAGAGAACTAGTCAGAGCCTATATAAAAGCAAGAAAGTGAAAATGCCAAAGCCTGAACTTTATGTGATTTTTACAGGAAATAAAGGTAGAAAACCCGATACAATATCTTTATCGCAGGAATTTTTTGACAGTGCAGATATTGATATTGAGATAAAAGCCAAAGTAATATATGAGAGCGATAAGGACAATATAATCAATGAGTACATTGTTTTTTGTAAAGTTTTTAACGAGCAGATAAAAGAGCATGGGATGACAAAACAGGCAGTTACAGAAACTATCCGTATTTGCAAAGACAGAAACGTTTTAAAACAGTATCTAAGCAGCAAGGAAGTGGAGGTAGTAACGATTATGATGAGTTTATTTGATGATGAACAAATTATGAGGACTTATGCAAAAGATATCAAAAAGGAAACGCTAATGGAAAACGCTAAACATATGTTAAAAATGGGGAAATTGACAGTTGAGGAAATTCCAGTTTGTTATCCAGATTTGACAATGGACGATGCAAAGGAGATTGAAGAAGAACTTATGCAATTTGCATAAATAGTTAGACTGATTAAAAAGTAGAATAACAGAGTAGAGGCGTATGGGACAGAAATGTATACCATGCGCTTTTTTGCTCCCAAAAGGAGGAACATAAGCGATAACATTCAAACTGACAACACAGGGAGACGCCGCCCTGATTACAACAAAAGATAGAAAAAACAAATTACTTAGTCGAGGTAAATTTCTCTGATACCAGTATCTAAAGCGTATAGGACAAGCTAAAGCGTGTTATCCTCCACGACTTAGAGCATGGAAATCGGACATGTAAAAGATACCCGGAGGGCTTTGGAAGAAATGAGGAAAAAGCATGGCTTATAATTTAAGCATTACAGAATTATAATGGTATGCAGGGAATTTAATTTTTATAGTAATTCATCATATGTTCATAAAGTTCTCTAGTCTGTTCCTCATCTCCCCATGACAGGGGATCGTCAGCGTAGCACAAGGCAAAAAAGGGTTCTTTCCTCTGGAGGGTTTCTGGCAGGCTTTTCCATAGGAGATACATTTTGTCTGCAAAAATCTTTATGTTAGGATTATTTTCGTAATACATTTTAATTTTTTCCATTAGGATTGTTCCGAACAGTTCATCATTAAAAATTTTGCCGTCAATCTGTGACTTAATATAAAGCATGGCTTCGCTTATATTTGTTTCCCATTCTAAATTAAGAAGAATTTCGTTTTTTGGATTTCCAAGAAATAACTCATCAAGCCTTTTAAAATAACTTTCTTCTGGAATGATTTCTTCATTAAGTAAAAGCGCAAATATATATAATTCTTCCATGTTTGAAATGCCTCTAGAATTAAATGATGTCTGTTTTTCAGCATTTTTTATTTTAACATAATTTTATGACTGCGCCAATGATGAAATACTTTTGGGCATGGAGAGTGACATTTATTGTATGATAACAGTGTGTAGGGATCTACTTGGATTAAGTGGAGCTGCCATTCTTTGAATGGCAGCTGATATTTACGGAAGAACGATCCAAATGCTTAGAAATATTTTATATAATCTATATTATAGAATAAAAGCGTTTTCAGCCATTATTTGATTTAAAATTTGATAAGTTGTGTTTTTTGGAGTTATTACTATATTTATTCCAAAAGATGGATATTACAGTGAAAAATATAATATTAAAAAATAGACGAACCCATAAGGAAAATCTTAAAAGCGCAGTTATACCAACTATATCAAATATAGTATATGTAGACATTATCATAAGAAACAGAAATATAATACAATAGGGCTAGAAAGTTCTTATATTCACATAAAGTATTCGTTAAAGTGGAATTATGCGAATAGTTTATAGGGATAACCACTCAGTTATTTCTCTCGTATTTTCAATAATTCACTAATAGAACAATGAAAATATTCACGTAATTTCAAAATTAAAACAGCATCTATTCTTTGGAACTCATCACGACAATATCGGTTAAAATTTCCTCTTTGAAGGTTGAGATCTTTGCATATTTTAGTTTTTGATAGTTGGTTTTCTTGTAAAAGTTGTATTATTCTGATGTGCAATTATTTCATTTTTGTACCGCTTTCTATTTAGATGCATTATATACAGATAATTAAAGAATAATAATTACTTATATAGAAAGTGTATGTTTATATAGTGTATAATAAAACAGTGCCTGAAATTATATAAATTGGGAGTTGAGTAAAGAAATGAAAATTTGGAAAGTAAACTGCTTATTTATAGAATTATATCGTAAGGTTTTGTTTTATAAGAAATTACGGTATATGGACGCAATTTGGCGATTATACGGAGGGAGTTGTTTGGGGTTATTTCCACCATCATTTTATTACGCTCATACAAGGAAGATATCTAGTTCATCTTCCAATAACTGATAGCTTATATTTCCAATAGATACCATATCTACGGGAATGTCAAACCTTTCTTGTATAGGATGGTTTTCTGATCTCATATCTGGTATCGTCGATATTAAACTATGGAATCTTCATGACGCAAAAACAAGCGAATATGAAAAGCAAATTGACCATATAAACGAAGCATCAAAAAATGCATCACTTTTTTCTGCAAAAAATAACCGGATTATGCAGATGACAGAACTTGCTTTTATAAACTTAATTTATCTGCCCGGAGCTATTTTGATTGGAAAAGCCCAAATCACTCTTGGCAGTCTGATGAAGTTTATCACATTTTCTTCCTATTTATTAGTTCCGTTCGATGCGATTATGCAATTATGGATTGTATTAAAACAGATAAAGCCTTGTATAGAAGATATACAACATTTTTTTGCCTTGGAAGAAGAAAATTATACGTCTTCTCTCTTTCCTGAATCCATAATTTCTAAAATTGAATTTAAAGATGTATCAGTATCTTTCCGTAACCGCATCATCCTGCAAAATATAAATTTTGAAATATATAAAGGGGAAAAAGTTGTTCTTGTGGGGGAGAATGGAAGCGGCAAAACTACCATTCTAAACCTTCTGCTCGGTCTATACCAACCGTCTTCAGGAGAAATCCGAATTGACAGCATACCAATCCAAGAATACAATATTGCTTCATACCGAAAAAATTTCAGCGCAGTCCTGCAAGACGTCCACTTATTTGACGGAACAGTAAAGGAAAACATTATTCTTAACGGGGAATCACTTTATCATCCGGATTGGTTTCCAAAATATTGCGTAAAAGCAGTTGGTAAATTGGAAAATCAATTCGATACTGCAGTTGGAAGTGAGGGCGCCAATCTATCTGGCGGTGAAAAACAGAAAGTAGCTCTGCTTCGCGCATTAAATCGCAAGACTAACATTCTTGCGCTAGACGAAGCCTCTGCAAATTACGACAAAGAGTCAGAAAAAGAATTACAGCGTTTTATCAAAAACAATAAAGAATATGATTTCTATTTCATCGTAACACATAAAAAAGAACTCTTGGAATATGCAGATAAAATTATCTATCTTTCTCATGGAAAAATCACACAAATTAAGCAGATTTCCAAACCAGATGCATGTCAGCCGAACTGATAGTTCAAAAAATCCCCTTTTTCTATTTTCTAAAATAAATTCTTGCGCTGTATTAAGCCAAAAATCGATATTTTCCTCACACCAAAGCATTCCAAACGCTAAAGAATAGAAAAAATATTATGTTGTTATCTTAGCGCAGCTTTTCTTTTATTACAACTCACCATTTTTTAAAAAAATCATCTCTTAGCGCAATCATTCAAAATATTATAATCCTTCATATTTCTTTTTTCTTCGTCTGTCAGTGGATAAAAATACACGTCAATGGTATAGGACGCGCGGTTCGTGTCATAATGTTCAATCACCTCTTTCTTATCCACATATTCCTGAAAAGCTTCGCAAATTGTATTGTAATTCTTCGCCTTACGCCCCGATCCAAAATTTATCATCATCAGAAAATCATTATAAGTAAAGGTCGTTTTTAACATTTCCACCTCACCGGCATCATATCTTTGGAAAATTAAAATTCTTCGCTTTTGAAGCGGAAGATAAAGAAGCTTTGCATTACTGTTGCTCAGTTTGTCATAGGCAGGGGAAGGCAGCCTGCTGATTTTATTGGTTATGGCTGCTCCGACAAGGCGGCTTCCCAGAACAATTTCAACATACCGTTTGCCCTCTATGTTCCTTTTAATTACAGAATCAATCCAGTTAATTGCGCCTATCTGCTTATCGTCTACAAATTTATTATATGTTATGTTCGCCATTTGAAAACAGCGCTTTTCCGCTTCATCATAATGTAAGGAAGACGGTCTGTCATTTCCCGCCACTATTTTAGCAAGAGCCGCAGTTTCTACAACGATCGGAAGATTACGCATCAAAGATTCGGGGTTCACGTCCAAAAGATAATTTAATATTTCCATATCTTTTGCATCCATCATTTTTAAAGACACCATCTGATTTAAAAATTCCTGATTCACCTGAAATACAAGCTTTGAGCTTCCATCTTCCGACATTGGAATTTCCCCAGTTCCGGCAGCCAGATCATATTTTTTTCTGCTGGTTGTAAAATATGGGGCATCACCCATTTCGAGCACATAAGATCTAAGGCGCTTGTTTTTGGTCCTATCAAATAAACGGTAAATTACATTGTAAGCTTCAAAAAAAACATCTGTCTCAAACGCAGCGTATGCTGATTTCTTAGAAAAAGCCTCCATAATGGGAAAATCCGTCATTTTCGCATTTTTAGAAGACTTCCACTGTTCCACTTCTTTTATTTTTTGTTCTATCACTTCTTCATAACTAAAAGCTCCAAACTTCTCCTTCCACTCATCGGCAGAAGCAAACATTTTAAAATTGGCAATTTCCCGAAACGGATATTTTTTTTCTTCATAAGAACACGCCGCATACTGCATTAAATTTTCTGCCCAGCGCTTCTTTTTCTTTGCCTTATAATCCCGGTTCTTCCTATATACTTTCGTCATATTGTCAAAGTTTATCGGTATGGTAAAATAAGAAGCAATAACGTCATACACTGCTTTTTCATATGTATTTTTAAAATACGGATTGCCAGATGCTTTCTTTTCCTGATAATATTTAAAAATCCCGGAATCAATGCTGTCAAGAATCTCCTGCATAAACAACTCCGTCCGATCCTTTTCTTCCATACCATGCCTCCATAAAAATTCCTGTGAAATCAAGCAAACATTTTTCTTTCTAAATATAGCATATTAAAAAATCAAAAACAAGCATTCCGCATTAACAAACCCACTCTGCAATGTAGGATTACAATACATAATTTATGAATGGAAAAATTCGCATTCTATGATAAAATAGAAATAGCGAATAGCGCGAGAAAACGGAATTTGAGAAACGGGAGAGCTTATGAAGAAGGACGATAAAGAAAGATGTTCGTGGGCAACTACGGAACTCTACAAGGAATACCATGACAGTGAGTGGGGAAAACCAGTTCATGACGATAGGAAACTATTTGAAATGCTAATTCTCGAAGGTATGCAGGCTGGATTATCGTGGCTAACGATATTAAATAAAAGAATGGGATTTAGAGAAGCCTTTGATAATTTTGATTACCAAAAAATCGCTCTCTACGATGAAGCAAAAATTGAGGAATTAATGCAAAATGCCAATATTGTACGCAATAGATTGAAAATCAAGTCGGCAATTACAAATGCGCAGCAATTCATCAAAATTCAAGAAGAATATGGAAGTTTTAATGCGTTTATCTGGTCTTATGTTGATCACAAACCTATCCATAATCATTTCAAATCAGAAGCAGAAATTCCGGCTGCAACGCCGCTTTCGGACAAAATTAGCAAAGACTTAAAAAAACGCGGTTTTAAATTTGTAGGCAGTACGATCATATATGCGTATATGCAGGCAATCGGAATTGTAAATGACCATGCGCAAAGCTGCTATTTGTATGTGTCCGAATAATTAAGTGTCAACTTGTGATTTTTAAAGGAGCATCAACGGTGTCTAACGAATATGATAATGAAACATTTTTTGAAGAATATGCAAAAATGCCACGCAGTAAAAACGGTTTAAGTTCTGCCGGAGAATGGCGCCAATTAAAACCTCTGTTTCCACAGCTTCAAGGAAAACAAGTTCTTGATTTGGGATGTGGTTATGGCTGTCATTGTAAATTTTCAGCGGAATAAGGAGCAGAAAAAGTATTAGGGCTTGATTTAAGCCAAAAAATGATAGAAGAAGCAAAAATGCGAAACAATAAGTCCCAGATTGAATACCGTATTTGTGGAATAGAGGAATATGAATATCCGGCAAATACATGGGATTGCGTTGTCTCCAATTTGGCTTTGCACTATATTGAGAATATAGATGAGATATTTCAAAAAATACATCAAACGCTGAAACCGGACGGAGTATTTCTTTTCAACATTGAACACCCGATTTTTACATCTGGCGTAGGGCAGGACTGGGTTTATACCAATGAGGGCAAACCTCAATACTGGCCGATTGATAATTACTTTTATCCTGGAGAACGAAAAACAAATTTTCTCGGATGTGATGTAACAAAACAACATCATACACTTACGCAAATTTTAATGGGTTTGCTAAATAGCGGTTTTGAGCTTGAAGTAGTGGAAGAAGCAGAGCCACCCAAAGAAATGATGAATATTCCGGGCATGAAAGACGAGCTGCGTCGTCCTATGATGTTGCTAGTAAAAGCAATCGCTAATAAGTCCAATCTTTCATAAAAATAATAAACAGTTTTTTGTGTAGCGTTTGGCTTTTGAAGTATTGCTGCGTATGGAGAACGGCTAATAAAATTATCAGCAGAAATTACGAGTGATTGGAGTATGTATTATTGAAATTGATGCCTGGTTGGAGGAGCTGAGAGAAGACTGATCATTCAAAAAGAGCCTGGAAATGATATTGGCAGAAAGAACTGAGACGGTAAGATTGGAACGGCAGTTAGCTGGGAAAGGAGTACAAGGATGACAAAAGGAGAAAGAGTGGCGCATTACTTTGAGCTGGCATCTATGCCGGAACATCTTCCTTACGATAGCAGCCATTTTAAGCTGGAGCTGGATATCTCCGATGAAGATATTGAAAACTACAGGCAGGAAATGGAGAGCAGGCTGAGCATGAGGCCGACGGAGAAAAGAGATATTGTGGTAAAGCAGGTCATTAAGCCGCTCCTAAAAAACATGGATTTACGACTTCGGGCATGGACTGGAGGCGTGAGATAGAAGACGGGTATGTGATAATACATATGATGAATTCTCAATTTAACGATATTTACACGGGGGTAAGCTTTCGCTTTCATATCAGCGCAGTGAAGAAGGATGAAATCAGAGATAAGCTTTCCAATCAATGGATATATAATCAGACGTGTGATTTGAGACAGTTTGCTTTTCTTCCATACTGCGGGATGCTTTCGCCGTACTATTCCGGTGATATGTATACGATTGACGGCTACAAAAATTATCTTCCGTCAGATACTCCGGTAGAGGAAATCTGTGAGCAGATTGGGGTGGACTTTGAAAAATACATTTTGCCGGAGCTTTGTAAAGTCCAATGCTACCCTCAGTGAACAAAGGAACACACGGTCGGAGAAGAACCAATTTTTGCTCCTGCTGCGTTGCTT
>CAJUST010000032.1 GCA_910589105.1 uncultured Lachnospiraceae bacterium | reverse complement strand
AGAGGAATATGAATATCCGGCAAATACATGGGATTGCGTTGTCTCCAATTTGGCTCTGCACTATATCGAAAATATAGATGAGATATTTCAAAAATACATCAAACGTTGAAACCAGACGGAGTATTTCTTTTCAACATGGAACACCCAATTTTTACATCTGGCGTAGGGCAAGACTGGGTTTATGCCAATGAGGGAAAACCGCAATACTGGCCGCTTGATCATTACTTTTATCCCGGAGAGCGAAAAACAAATTTTCTCGGATTTAATGTAACAAAACAACATCACACACTTACGCAAATCTTAATGGGTTTACTAAATAGTGGTTTTAAGCTTGAAGTGGTGGAAGAAGCGCAGCCACCCGAAGAAATGATGCATATTCCGGGCATGAAAGACGAACTGCGTCGTCCCATGATGCTGCTAGTGAAAGCAATCGCTAATAAGTCCTATCTTTAAAAAAAGTCGAATAGAAAATATACGGCTGCAACGGCATACAATTCTGGGAACCAAGATTTTAGCATTGTCAAAATAAAATAACGGAGATTCTGTAATTTTGCCAAATAAGATATTCACTTCACGTTGTGTCTGTTATCTTAAACACATTTTAAAGTTTTCTCATCTTCTGGTTTACATGATGTATTGTAATCCTACAAAGCAGAAAATGTATTTCCGAAACAACTATTGACAAAATATCCTTTCAATACTATAACTATAAATACTAATATCAAAATATATGGAGGAAATCAAATGAGCGCTAAATATGCCGGAACACAGACGGAGAAAAATTTAGAAGCCGCATTTGCAGGCGAATCACAGGCAAGGAACAAATATACATATTTTGCCTCTAAAGCAAAAAAAGAAGGATTCGAGCAGATTTCAGCTCTTTTTCTAAAAACTGCAGATAACGAAAAAGAACATGCAAAAATGTGGTTCAAAGAGTTAAACGGGATTGGGGACACCGCTGAAAACTTAAAGGCTGCAGCCGACGGAGAAAATTATGAATGGACAGATATGTATGAAGGGTTTGCCAAAACAGCGGAGGAGGAAGGATTCCCTGAATTAGCTGAAAAATTCCGCCGTGTCGGAGAAATCGAAAAACGCCACGAAGAAAGATACCGCGCGCTTTTAAAAAATGTGGAAACTGCATCTGTCTTTGAAAAAAGCGAAGTGAAAGTCTGGGAATGCAGAAACTGCGGACACATTGTAGTCGGAACAAAAGCTCCCGAAGTCTGCCCTACCTGCGCCCACCCACAGAGTTACTTTGAAATAAGCGCTGAAAACTATTAAATTACATTTAAAATAAAATTACCGATTCATTTTTATGCCCATTTATTTTCCGCAAAGCCAAGGATAAAAAACTGCCAAAATCTTTTCAATATTATATGTAGCTTCCAGTAATCATAACTTCGAATTTTCCTTAATGCAAATTGTCTTCTTTACTTTAATGGATGCAAGCTATGTGGATTGCACACTATAAAAAGGAGGTTTTTAGATGAAAAATAATCCAAAAACCAATTTGCATTCTCCTTGCCATATTGGGAGCGGTATTGCTGTTAAGCATCCTGCAGATTGCCATTCACCGCTTCAACAATCCCATGGATCAGCCAAAACCGGAGATTGTTGGAAACGCCTGCCTGATCTGGGGAACTGGAGAAAACGAATCCGCCATTATCCCGGCGCGGGCATCACTGACGCGCAAACATTATGTGTTTGGCAACAATGAGGACGGCATTTGTCTAAACAGCCTACAGTTATCCGGAAGGAAATGGGCAGATACGCATCCATGGATTTACTGGGCCGTTATGCAAGATGAACAGGGAACGGCCATTGACATTTCAGGAGATGAAGATTTTAGTTTTTCTATTCGTCAGCAGACATGGACATTTTAATTTTCGGAGTTTGTGACGTTTCACGCATTTTAGACGATAATTCCAACTCGGATCTTTCGGGCAAAAAAGCCGTCTTGGTTTTGCCGGCAGACGATGAAAAAGCCGCATGGCGCACGATCCAAAAAGCGCGCGGCGCGGGAAAGGCTGGGGAATCTCTCCAAGAATGGCTCTCAAAAAAACAGTAAATTTCGGGTTGATTGATAAAATCCTAGAAAAGCATTGATATGTTGAGCCAAAAGCTAACAAACTTATAAAAATTTAGGTTTGTTAGCTTTTTATTTTTCCCATAATAAGACTATTTCAAAGTTTGTGTAAAGGTTAAAACTGATTTAAAATATGTCTTTTGTAAATCTCAAAAACTGATCTAAGACATGTCTTTTGTAAATCTCAAAAACTGATCTAAGACATGTCTTTTGTAAATCTCAAAAACTGATCTAAAATATATCTTGTGTAAAGGTCAAAAACTGATCTAAGATATATCATTCGTTTCTAAGGGACAAATCTACGTTTCGGGATTTGCCCCTTTGTCTGTATTATAATGCTGTTTTCGGGATTGTCGGGGCAATCTATTCATTTTATTCTATATGAAACGGCTGTCCTCCAATCTATTCAGATTTTTGTTTATTTAAAAGTAATCCGCATAACAATACTGCCACACAAAAAATAAGAATTAGATACCATAAATTCTCAAAGCAAAATCCATTATCTAACATCAGGCAGTATCCCCAAGAAGCTGGGAAAATACGCCCTATGGTTTCAAGATAACCGGGCAATAAGCCGATAGGGAACATAATCCCCGAAAGCATAATCGAGGGTAAAAACAAAAGCTGCGCTATCATCGTCAATTTTGCCTGATTTTTTACAAGCAACCCTAATACGCTTCCAATGCTCAGTGATACAATACTATACAAAGCAAGCGAAAGAAAGAAAAGCGGAAGCTGCGCTGGCAAAGTTGCTTTAAACAGGATAGGGGCAAGCAGCAATATAATGACACAGCTAATCATCAAATGCGCAAATGCAGAAAGGAACATTGTAACAAGACCTAAATATAAAGGCGCTCCGTTTGCTTTATAAACTTTTTTTACATCACTTCCATAAGTTTCAATCAATGATGGCGGTAACCCAATAAACGCACCCATGGAAACACTCATCACAACCATAGATTGTATTAGTGTACTTCCCATTTCAGGCATTACAGAAGTAAAAATTCCGCCTATCAGAAAAAAGAACATAAGCGGAACGATGTAACAGGTAACTAACAAAGATTTACTGCGTATATCCAATTTCCACTGTAACGCTACACTATATAAAAAAATGTTCATTCTTCTATTCTCCTTGCCATTTCGATAAAATGCCGTTCCAGTGAGCCACGGTCAACCTTAATATCTAACACATGAATTTTCTTCTGTTTTAACTCACTGAGTAAGGATATCAAAGTGTCTTCGATATTGTCCGTTTCAAACTCTCTGTCTTCCTGCTGTGTCTTAATATGGATCACGTATTTTCTCCCGGCTTTATCAGTCAGTTCTAAAGCTGTGCCGCAAAAGACAATTTTTCCGTTATTCAAAATGGCAATGCGGTCACATAAGGTTTCCACTTCAGCCATATCATGGCTTGCCAGAACGATTGTTTTTCCATGTGATTTTAGCTTTCGGATTTGTTCGTGGAGTGACAGTCTTCCTTCAACGTCAAGCCCTGCAGTTGGTTCATCGAGAAAAATAACATCAGGATTGCTGATAAGCGCAAGGGCGAGATGTAACCGTCTTTTCTGGCCTGTGGATAATTGAATATACTGTTTTCTTTGCATTTCTTTGATGCCAAGCGCATTTAGCATGGTATCATCACTTTTTACTTTATTCCACTTTGCAAATAGATTGACAGCCTCCATCGGCTTAATATGGGCGGGCAAAGATGATAATTGTAACTGAATGCCCATTTTTCCATTTACGGCAACTGCTCCGCTGTCATATTTTCTTAAACCTTCGATACATTCAAGCGCTGTCGTTTTTCCTGCCCCGTTTACGCCAAGCAGCGCAAAAATTTCTCCTTTTTCTATTTGAAAATCAATCCCTTTGAGAACCATATGACTGCCATAACTTTTCTTTAAATCACAGACTTGTATTACGTTTCTCATTGTTCCATCTCCCCAAACAGATTTACTCCAAGCCTTGAAAAATAGACTTGCAAAGCTGGCTCTAGATAATCGTTTACGATTTTTTGCCTTTCTTCCCATGCGTTTGCAGCGGCGTCTATGTTTCCAATCTCCATCAATTTCGGAAGCATACTCATATCGCCGTTTGTAAACTCCATAATCATGTCCCAATATTCCTTTACTGCCTGTTGGCATTTTTCGCTTTCTGGCGGGGCGTTCTCCTTTTGAAGCTTTAGTATTTTATCGCTCAAATAATGAAATCTATTGATAAATTCAAAACCGGTGTCTTGGTTAAAACGGGTACGGATATAGTCAAGCGTATCATCATCAAATTTTTTGATTAAATAGTAATATTCATTGTTCATCTGAAGGTTGACAATAATATCTGCGTACTTTCTAAAATTAACTGTCTGCATTTGTAAAACTTCCTCTTTTAGCTGCAGGACAGCCGCCAGAGAAGTTTTAAGCTGTTCTATTTTCCTCTGTATGTTCTCTGCCTGATCTGAAAGAGCATTTGCAACATCAGCCGGCGTTTCCAAAGAAATCAATCGGCGTTTGATATCGCCCAAAGAAAACCCCAGTGATTTCAAAGATATAATCTGATGAAGCATAACTAAATCTTTATTTGTATAAAGTCTACGTCCTCCTTCGCTTTCTGCAGATGGGGAAAGAAGCCCTTCCTTATCGTAGTATTGTAAAGTACGGACAGTAACGTTCATTTTCTTTGCGGCTTCGCCCACTGTCATAAATCCCTTTGGAATAGTTCTGTTTTTTGCCATTATTTTTTACCTCCTGAGTAAGATTATAAATCATTACGCAGCGTCACAAACAAGACCTAGGAAAAAATAAAAAAAGTTTTTTGATCCCATGGAAACAGGCGTTATTTTTACCCCTCCATAGGCTGTATTCAGAGTCACGGGAGGATCTGCCATAGATTTCCACATCGACACGGTAACTTCAGTGACCTTGCCTCCCCATGTTTGCAAGGACAAATATTTCTCGCCCGACAAGGTTTCGATTTTCAGCCGCTTTTTATCGGTATACCTCTTGTCATAGACATATTTCCCGACACAGCGGATTTTGTTTCCGCGCATCATGGCCTCACTGCCGTCTGCATTGAAGATTCTCATCTTAAAATCGGCAAAATCAGAAGAACCAATAGTGATAATTCCATCGGAGCTAGTTCCGAAATGCCGGTCAGAAAGCCTTCGAGACTATTCTTCCGGATTTTTCAAGTCTCCGTAAAAATAGAAATAATCATTTCAAGCCCATGCCTTTTTGTAAATCTCATTGTAATCTCTCTTATGAATTGATAGTAGAAATGCCGATGGTGGTTTCCTCCAGCACATCCAAGAGCACCTTAACCGTATCCAGCGATGTCAGCATGGTGATGTTATTTTCCGCAGCGCACCGGCGGATTGCCACGCCGTCCTCGTAATGTACACCGGACAAAATAGCGCGGGTGTTAATCACATAGCTGACGTATCCGGCACGAATGGATTTCAGAATTTCTTCACTGCCCTCGCTTAATTTCCGGCGGATTCTTGTGCGAATTCCATGCTTTTTCAGATAATTTGCTGTTCCCACAGTAGCCTCGATGTTAAAGCCAAGATTATAGAATCTTCTGACAAGGGGAAGGGCTTCGGCTTTATCCTCATCGGCAAGGGTAACAACTACCGTGCCGTAGTTTTGCAGATGAATGCCGGATGCCGCCATTGCCTTATACATGGCGCGGTGAAGCTTTTTATCATATCCGATGGCTTCGCCCGTGGATTTCATTTCAGGAGACAGATAGGCGTCCATTCCGCGCAGCTTGGAAAAGGAAAAGGCAGGAACTTTTACATAAAACCGTTCTTTTTCTTTCGGATAGATATCGGTAAATCCCTGCTGTTCCAAATTCTTTCCCATGATCACCAAGGTGGCGATATCCGCCAGATTGAAGCCGGTTGCTTTGGAAAGGAAAGGAACCGTCCGGGAAGAACGGGGATTCACTTCAATAATGAACACGTTTTCCTGCTCATCCACAATGAATTGGATATTGAACAGCCCGATGATGCCGATACCAATGCCAAGACGCTTGGTGTAGTCAATAATCTTTTCTTTTACCTGTTCGGAAATACTGAAGGAAGGATATATGCTAATGGAATCGCCGGAATGAACGCCAGTTCGTTCCACAAGCTCCATAATGCCGGGGATGAAAACCCGCTCTCCGTCGCATACAGCATCCACTTCCACTTCTTTGCCCCGAATATATTTGTCTACCAGCACCGGCTTGTCCTCATCGATCTCAACAGCCGTTTTCAGATAGTGACGAAGCTGTTCAGGCTTTGCCACTATCTGCATGGCCCGGCCGCCCAACACGAAACTGGGACGAACCAAAACGGGATACCCGATTTCTTCAGCAGCTGAAAGCCCGTCCTCAATGTTGGTTACAGCCTTTCCTTTGGGCTGTGGGATATGAAGTTCCGCCAGCAGCTTTTCAAAGGAATCCCGGTTTTCAGCGCGGTCAATGGCGTTTTTGTCGGTGCCGATAATGGGAACGCCCATTTCTGCCAGAGGCTCCGCCAGATTGATGGCCGTTTGTCCACCTAAAGTAGCGATCACACCATATGGTTTTTCCATGTCGATGATGTCCATGACATTCTCTACGCAGAGCGGCTCGAAGTACAGCTTATCGGAGCAGGTATAATCAGTGGAAACTGTTTCCGGATTGTTGTTGATAATAATGGCTTCATACCCAGCTTCTTTAATGGTCTTGACCGCATGAACGGTGGAATAATCAAATTCGACGCCTTGTCCGATACGGATCGGCCCAGAACCTAAAACAACAATTTTTTTCTTGTCGGAAATAACCGATTCGTTTTCGTCCGCATAGGTGGAGTAAAAGTAAGGAATATAGCTCTCAAACTCAGAGGCGCAGGTATCGATCATTTTGTAAACCGGATGGATGCCTGCCGCTTTTCTCATTCCGTAAATTTCCGTTTCGCTTCTGTTCCAAAGCCGCGCAATTTCTTTGTCCGAAAAACCCATCTGCTTTGCCCTGCGAAAGACAGAATCGTTGCCTTGGTTTTCTAAAAGACAACGCTCCATATCCACAATATTTTTGATCTTTTGCAGGAAAAAACGGTTGATGGCAGTGGACTCTGTGATTGTTTCTATCCCGCACTCTTTCCGAAACAGTTCGGCAATCGCATAGATACGGTCGTCCGTCCCGATTTTGATATAGCTCAGCAGTTCAGTTACCGCGCTGTTATCGAATTTCGTATGACGCAGATGGGTCAGACCGATTTCAAGGGAACGGACAGCTTTTAACAGGCTTTCTTCCGCCGACCGCCCGACGCTCATGACTTCACCAGTTGCTTTCATCTGCGTACTGAGTGAGTTGTTGGCGTCGGTAAATTTATCAAAAGGAAAGCAGGGCATTTTGGTGACGATATAATCCATGGCCGGCTCAAAGGATGCCGGCGTATTGGCAATCTGAATTTCATCTAATGTCATCCCTACGCCTATTTTGGCGGATACTCTCGCAATCGGATATCCGCTCGCTTTGGAAGCAAGGGCGGAGGAACGGGAAACTCTTGGATTCACTTCAATCAGGTAATACTGAAACGAATGCGGCTCCAACGCGAACTGGACATTGCACCCTCCCTCTATTTTTAGCGCCCGGATAATTTTAAGAGCGCTGTTTCGGAGCATATGATATTCTTTGTTGGTAAGAGTCTGGGAAGGACATACCACGATGGAATCCCCGGTATGAATGCCTACTGGATCTAAGTTCTCCATATTACAGATGGCAATGGCCGTATCATTGGCGTCCCGCATGACTTCGTATTCGATTTCCTTAAAGCCTTTGATGCTCTTTTCAATTAAAACCTGATGAACCGGAGAGAGGGAAAGTGCGTTTTTCATCAAGGGGAGGAATTCCTCTTTGTTGTCAGCAAATCCGCCGCCCGTACCTCCCAACGTAAACGCCGGACGGAGGACGACCGGAAAACCGATCTTCTGCGCAACGGCAAGGCCTTCTTCCATGGAGGTGGCGATATCGGACGGTAAAACCGGCTCTCCCAATTCTTCACATAATTCCTTGAAGAGTTCGCGGTCTTCTGCGCGTTCGATACTGCTGCTTGGTGTTCCGAGAAGCTCTACCCTGCATTCTGCAAGGACGCCTTTCTTTTCAAGCTGCATGGCAAGATTTAAGCCCGTTTGTCCTCCGATACCGGGCAGGATTGCATCGGGTCTTTCATAACGGACGATTTTTGAAATGTATTCCAAAGTGAGAGGCTCCATATACACCTTGTCCGCTATCGCGGTATCTGTCATAATGGTTGCCGGATTGGAATTACACAGCGCCACTTCATAGCCTTCTTCTTTCAGGGCAAGACAAGCCTGTGTGCCTGCATAGTCAAACTCAGCCGCCTGACCGATGACAATAGGGCCGGAACCGATCACCAATACTTTTTTGATATCTGTTCTTTTAGCCATTGTTCTTATCCTCCTCCATTATCTGAATAAACCGGTCAAACAAATATCCGCTGTCTTCCGGCCCCGGCGCGCTTTCCGGATGATACTGCACCGAAAATACCTTATCCGCTTCGCAGCAAACGCCTTCTATTGTGCCGTCAAGAAGATTGATGTGAGTTACAGTAAGCGGCGTATTTTTCAAACTTTCTTCATCAACTGCATAGGAGTGATTTTGAGAGGTGATTTCGATTTTTCCTGTATTCGTGTTCCGAACAGGATGATTTCCTCCGCGGTGGCCGAATTTCAGCTTATAGCACTTAGCTCCGTAGGACAGGCAGATGATCTGATGACCAAGACAGATGCCGAAAATGGGATATTTCCCGTGGAGTTCCCGGATGGTATTTATCAGACAAGGAACATCATTTGGATCTCCCGGCCCATTGGAAATAAAAATACCATCCGGATTCAATTTTTCTATATTTTCAGCGGTTGTATCATAGGGAACGATCGCAGCCGCGCATTTTCTCTTCTTTAATGACCGGACAATATTCTGCTTCATACCGCAGTCAATCGCCACCACATGAAATCTGGCATCTTCCGGCTTTTCAAAATGGATGCTCTTACTGCTGACTTTTGATACGGCGTCAACAGGAAGCTCTGTATTTCTAAGTATTTGAACACCCTTATTTGTTGGAGTGTCGATTCCCGCAATCAGAACTTTGCGGCTGCCGTGATCGCGGATATACCGTGTGAGTTTTCGGGTATCCACTCCGCTGACGCCGGGAATGTGATATTTCTTCATAACTTCGCCGAGCGTTGCTGCGCTCCGGAAGTTGGACGGAGCGTTATTGTATTCACTCACAATCAAAGCTCCGATAGTAGGTACAGCCGTTTCAAAATCATCCTCAGCCATACCGTAGTTTCCAATCAGAGGATAAGTCATAACAACCGCCTGATAGGTATAGGAGGGATCGGATAAAATCTCCTGATATCCCACCATGGATGTATTAAAGACAATTTCGCAAACCTTTTCCGAGAAGTCGCCGAAAGAGTATCCCAGATACTCGTTTCCATCTTCAAAAATCAGTTTGCAATTATAATCTTCCACCATGTTTTGCACCTCGTTTCATTTTTCTTGTGTTTCACTTTTTGCAGATAACTTTTGCTCAAACCGATCCTTTCTCGTATCGATTGGAACAGGAGTCGGATAACAGCCATCAAAGCAGGCGCTGCAATATTGATTGCATCCTGTCATGGCGGCAAGTTCCTTCACCGGTAGATAGCCCAGTGTATCCGCGCCAATAATCTTAGCAATTTCATCTACTGTATATTTGCAGGCAATCAAATGCTCGCTGGAATCAATATCGGTTCCGTAATAGCACGGGTGCAAAAAAGGAGGAGAAGAAATCCTCATATGGATTTCCGAAGCGCCTGCCTCCCGGATCAGCTTTACAATGCGTCCGCTAGTAGTCCCTCTGACAATGGAATCGTCAACTAAAACGACACGTTTGCCTTTTACGTTTTCTTCAATGGCGCTCAGTTTGATTTTTACCTGATCCATGCGGCTGGACTGCCCGGGAGCGATAAAGGTTCTGCCAATGTATTTGTTTTTGATCAGGCCGATGGAGTACGGAATGC
This sequence comes from uncultured Lachnospiraceae bacterium, assembly GCA_910589105.1. Classification (GTDB taxonomy): domain Bacteria; phylum Bacillota; class Clostridia; order Lachnospirales; family Lachnospiraceae; genus Roseburia_B. The sequence goes on along the minus strand of CAJUST010000032.1, from coordinate 11,729 downwards.
CCGATTCTCTGCTGTATCCGAGAGCGGCATCAAGGCCGGAATCCGGAACCCCGATCACCACATCCGCATCTACCAGATGATATTTTGCGAGAACTTGTCCTGCTCTAAACCGGGCCGCATGGACGGACACTCCGTCTATCACAGAATCCGGACGGGCAAAATAGATATACTCAAAGGCACAAAGCCGTTTTTTCTTCTCACCGCAGCGCTCCCTGCGGGACACCACCTGCTTACCATCAAAGACCAAAATTTCGCCAGGTTCCACATCGCGCGCCAGCTTCGCGCCCACTGCTTTTAGCGCAGCTGTTTCCGAGGCGACAACATACAGTCCATCGTCTGTTTTCCCGTAGCAGAGGGGACGGAATCCGTAAGGATCTCTAGCGCAGATCAGCTTTTGCGGGGACATCAGCGCCAAGGAGTAAGCCCCGTCCAACGTGTTCATGGCTTTGCTGAGGGCTTCTTCAATGGAAGCGGAGGAAAGCCGTTCTTTTGTTACAATATAGGCGATGGTTTCCGTATCGCTGGTGGTATGGAAAATAGCGCCGGATAATTCCAAGCGGTTTCGAAGCTCGGCCGCATTGCTTAAATTACCGTTATGAGCGATGGCCATTCTCCCTTTTTGATGGTTCACCTCAATAGGTTGGCAGTTATTGCGGTTTGTTCCTCCGGTAGTGCCATAGCGGACATGACCTACCGCGATTTTTCCATTTGGCATGGCAGACAAAATACCCGGCTGAAAGACTTCGCCCACCAATCCTAAATCCTTATGGGAGGCGAAGATACCGTCGTCATTGACCACAATGCCGCAGCTTTCCTGTCCTCTGTGCTGGAGGGCATATAAGCCGTAATAGACCACATTTGCAATTTCACATGAATTCGGAGAAATCACACCGAACACACCACATTCTTCATGAATACTCATTTTTCTTCTCCTTTTGCATGGCGGAAAGCTGCGCCGAAAAAGCCTTTGAACAATGGATGAGGACGGTTGGGGCGGCTCTTGAATTCCGGATGATACTGGACGCCCACATAAAAATTACGGTCAGAAATCCCCATCGTTTCCACAAGCCGTCCATCCGCAGAAGCGCCGGAAAAGGTCAGGCCGCCCGAGTCCGCATCTGTAATGCCGGCGGCAATGTTTCTTACAATCACTTCAAACGGAACGATAGAAATCTTTTTACCATCATGGTGTCTGTTCCTTTCATTCGGGCAATTTCTGCCTTTTTTATTTTCCGCTGGCGCCGTAGTTTGACAGGACACGGGCGGAAGGATCGTTCACATCACAGCCTTCCCAATCCTTGTTCGGCATCCAGAAATCTACTATCATTTGGCTCTGTCCGGGATAATATTTTTCAAACAGTTCCCGATACAGCATGGACTCTTTGGTAAACGGCTGTGCATGGCTGTATTTACAGCTCTTTTCCTCAAATTCATTCGCTGTATAAAAGCTTTCCGCATATTCTTTGAGATAATCTACCATAGAATGACCGACTGCATCGGAGAAAGCCGCTTTTTCCCGCCAGAGAATTTCGTCTGGAAGATACCCTTCACCTTCAAAAGAATGGCGAAGAAGATATTTTCCTTTGTTGTATTTGTTCAGCTTCATTTCGGGATCAACCGCCATTACATATTTGACAAAATCCAAATCACCGAACGGCACTCTTGCCTCTAACGAGTTCACCGAGATGCAACGGTCGGCGCGCAGTACATCGTACATATGCAGTTCCAAGATCCGCTTCTGCGATTCCTTTTGGAACGCTTCCGCAGAGGGCGCAAAGTCGGTATATTTATAGCCGAACAATTCGTCGGAGATCTCTCCGGTCAGCAAAACGCGAATATCGGTGTTTTCATGAATCCATTTGCAAACCAAATACATGCCGATGCTGGCGCGGATTGTGGTGATATCAAAGGTTCCCAACAGATGTACCACCGTTTCCAGCGAGGCAAGCACATCCTCCTTGCTGATGATCACCTCCGTATGATCACTGCCGATAAAATCAGCAACCTGCTTGGCATATTTCAGGTCAATCGCGTCTTCGCTCATACCGATTGCAAAGGTTTTAATGGGTTGTTGACTCTTTCTCGCGGCAATCGCACATACTAGGGAAGAATCTAGGCCGCCCGAGAGCAGGAAGCCCACCTTGGCGTCGGCCACTAGACGCTTTTCCACACCGGAAACCAATTTATCATGAATGTTTTTGCATACCGTTTCCAAATCATCGTGGCAAACAGATTCGGTTTTTGCAATATCGCAGTAGCAAATAAATTTTCCGCCTTTATAATAATGTCCAGGCGGAAACGGCATAACCTCTGCGACCAATCCAACCAAGTTCTTTGCTTCACTGGCAAATAGAATGGTTCCGGACTCATCGTATCCGTAATACAACGGACGAATACCAATGGGATCTCTGGCTGCAACATACTCTTTTGTTTCTCCGTCATACAGAATCAGCGCAAACTCAGCGTCCAGCATGGCGAACATAGCTGTTCCGTATTCCTGATATAGCGGCAGCAAAACTTCACAGTCAGAATCACTTTCAAACGTATATTTATCGGACAGGATTTGTTTGATTTTTTCAAAGCCGTAAATCTCGCCGTTACAGACAACATAACTGTTTGCAAGACGAAAAGGCTGCATTCCTTCCGGATGTAGCCCCATAATAGCAAGGCGATGAAAACCGAGCAGTCCCTTTCCTGTATCGACAATTTTGCTGTCATCAGGCCCACGAGAAACAGTTTGCTGAAAGCCAGAACAAAATGCCCCGATAGTAGCGCTTTCTCCACAATAGCCCATAATAGAACACATAGTGCAATCCTCCTAAAATTCTAAGAAATTTTCCAGCATTCTATAGGGCGAGGCTGTTCCCGCGGTACCACCTATATTTGTTCTCTTTTTAAGCTCCACAGCAATTTTTGCGGAAAGCTTTGCCAACTGACGTATGACCCTACGGCGCGCCTACTAAAGAAACCTTTTTCAGATTGCAGCTTGACAGGTGTTATTCACACAGAATCTACTGCGCGGCTCTCACCGTCCCACGCTCGCTGTGAGCGATTCTCTGTGTTACTTCTCCTATCTCAAACGCTTTTCTTGTTTTGTTACTCTACATCTTGAAGCGCATCGTATCCTTCTTCACCGGTACGAACCATTACGACGTTCTCCACATCGTAAACATAAATCTTTCCATAACCGATATGTCCGGTATACAATACCTTCTTGGCAGTTTCGATTACACTGTAAACCATGCTCAGAAACATCAAGACCGGCAAGTTCATCTGCCTTTTCATCGCGAATCCAGCTTCACAGAGTGAAAATCCGGCCTGCATGAAGAACGCCAGAGCAGCTCCAAGCAATACATATGGCGTTTACTGAACTATACATAGTAGATTCATCTCCTTATCTGACCCCAAACAGCAGATCGCCGTAAGTGGGGAACGGCCAATATTTCTTGGCAGTTAATGTTTCCGCTTCATCACAGGGAACACGCAATTCGTTCATTTTCACAAGCAGCGTGTCGCGAATAACTGCGGATTCATCAATCACATTGTCATGCTGTTCGACAGTAAGCAATGTATTTTCAAGATCACCCGCTGTGAGGAAAATCCGCTCGGTAAGAACAGATAACTCCTTAATCAGGGTGTTTTCGTAAACAACAGACACCTCGTCGGAGACGGACTTTTTGAGCGCCGCGGTCTTGGCAAGTTCTTTAATGTAAGCTTCTACCGCAGGAGCAATCTCGCGCCTTGCCATCTCTACCATTGTATTCGCTTCAATCAGAATGGTCTTACAATAGTTATCCAGCGTAATCTCGCAGCGGGACTTCAGTTCCGCTTCAGAAAACACCTTATGCGCAGTCAGCATATCCACATTTTTCTGATCAAGAAGGCGTGGAATGCAATCGGCTGTGGTACGGTAGTTCAGTAGCCCTCTCTTTTCTGTGGCCTCTTTGATCCATGCGTCATCATAGCCATTGCCGTTAAAGATAATGCGCTTGTGATCCTTAATGGTCTTGCGGATCATCTCATGCAGAGCAGTTTCAAAATCTTCCGCTTTCTCCAGACGGTCAGCGTAGATTTTCAAAGATTCTGCAACTGCGGCATTCAGCATAATGTTGGCACAGGCGATGCTGTTGGAAGAACCAAGCATACGGAACTCGAATTTATTTCCTGTAAAGGCAAAGGGTGAAGTACGGTTGCGATCGGTAGTATCTCTTGTGAACTTCGGAAGCACATTCACACCCAGCTTCATCTGCGTCTTTTCCGCCGCATTATAAGGCGTATCGGTTTCAATAGCTTCCAGAATGGCGTTCAGTTCATCGCCGATGAACATGGAAACAACGGCCGGAGGCGCTTCATTCGCGCCTAAACGGTGATCGTTGCCTGCGGCAGCAACCGAAATACGGAGCAGATCCTGATAATCATCTACCGCTTTAATAACAGCGCACAGGAACAAAAGAAACTGCGCGTTTTCATAAGGTGTTTCTCCCGGTGAGAGCAGGTTCACGCCGGTATCGGTGGTAAGCGACCAGTTGTTGTGCTTGCCGCTGCCGTTCACTCTGGCGAAAGGCTTTTCATGGAGCAGGCATACCAGTCCATGCTTTGCCGCTACTTTCTGCATGATTTCCATGGTAAGCTGGTTGTGATCGGTGGCAATATTGGTGGTGGTATAAATAGGAGCCAGTTCATGCTGGGCGGGAGCCACCTCGTTATGCTCTGTTTTTGCAAGAATGCCCAGCTTCCACAATTCCTGATTCAAGTCTTCCATATAAGCTTCTACACGGGGCTTAATGAAGCCGAAATAATGATCATCCATCTCCTGTCCTTTCGGCGGTTTCGCGCCGAAAAGAGTTCGTCCAGTAAACACCAGATCCTTTCTCTGGTTATACATCTCTCTGTCGATGAGGAAATATTCCTGTTCCGGCCCGACGGAGGTCTTCACACATTTCACAGTATCGTTTCCGAACAGGCGGATAATACGCAGCGCCTGCTTATTAAGCGCTTCCATGGAACGGAGCAGCGGAGTTTTTTTATCCAACGCCTCGCCGCCGTAAGAGCAGAAGGCTGTAGGGATGCACAAGGTCTTTCCCTTAATGAAAGCATAGGAGGTAGGATCCCACGCGGTGTAGCCTCTCGCCTCAAAGGTAGCTCTCAAGCCACCGGAAGGGAAAGAAGAAGCATCCGGTTCGCCTTTAATCAGCTCTTTCCCGGAGAATTCCATAATCACGCCGCCATCTGGGGAGGGTGAAATGAAGCTGTCGTGTTTTTCTGCCGTGATACCGGTCAGTGGTTGAAACCAATGGGTATAATGGGTCGCACCGTTTTGAACTGCCCAATCCTTCATAGCGGTTGCTACGGCGTTTGCCACACTATTATCCAAATACGCACCCTCATCAATCGTCTTTTTGAGGGAGTTGTAAACCTTGGCTGACAACGTCGCTTTCATGACTCTGTCGTCAAAAACCTTGTTTCCGAAAAGATCTGCTACTGTGTTCATGGTGATAACTCCTTTCAAACAAAAAAGCAAAGGGCCTCTAATGTTTTCCATTAAAGACGCCTTTGCCTTTATTTTTACTTTTTTGTTTTGCAATAAGCCTGAGCAATAACCAATGCCCTGATTTATTTTGCTCATTTTTCCTTGCCGTTCTGTTCAATAGAACCCAAAGCAAAAGGCAAAGACAGCTTTTGGAGCAATTCCTCAAAAGACGTCTTTGCCTTTACAAATCGCATTCTACACCCGAAAAAAAATTTTGTCAACCCATATTTGCAATTTTTTTTTCGAGTTTGCCACTTGTAAGAAAATTTGCGAATGTAATTTTTCGGCGCTGCTTCAGATAATCCAGATGCCGCTGTCCTCATATGCCTATCGGCAGATCTTCTTCACCGGGAACGGTTAGGCATGGAATTAGAAAATTTTTTCTTCTCAATATTCGCCTCCTAATTGCTAAAATAATGATTTTTCCATACTCTGTTTCCTTCAGATAAAAGATTCACCCTACATTCTTTTGTCTGATTTCTTATTACAATTTTGAATTTTATCCTTATCCGGATTCATACTTCCTTTACAATCCTACAAAAATGTCCGAATTCTTTACGTATAAAACTTACATAAAATGTTAAATTTTTCAATAAGCAATTTTCCCTAATTATTTTATTCCATTTCTTTACATATAAAACCTATACAAAATGTCTGTCTTTTCTTTACAAAACAACCATATATTAAGCCGGTTTTCCCTATCCCGTTGCTTTACATAATTAAATCGCATAAAATGTCCGGTTTTCTTACGTATAAAAAGACTTTTATACGTAAGGGGCAAAAAAATTTTTGTCCGACTATTTTACGTATAAAACTATCATTTGTCCGGCTTTTTTACGTATAAAACTGTCATTTGTCCGGTTTTTTTTACGTATAAAACTGTCATTTGTCCGATTTTCTTACGTATAAATCTCATTATTCATTTTTTACCATTTTTAAGCCAATTTGCCAATTTCCACTCTATTTAATATAATACAAATATCAGTTTTTAACTGCAGTAAGAAAGGACAATGGCATATGTATTCATCGGAACCTTCCTCTATCGCTAAGTTGGGTTTCATTAACCTAATTCCTGCTATGAGATTAATGGATAACTTTAAAACAATATCATATACACAAGTTCTGGACGAATCTGGGTCCGGCTGTTTTTCATGCCCTCACTTTGCATCTTGCAAACTGCATACATCTGATCACTGCATCCGCTGCCTTAAGAAAAAATATAAATTAGATGAGACTGTAAAATATGTAAATGAAAAAAACCGTTATGGCGAAAAAACGCCGCTTCAAAGAAACGCGCTATTGCTTTTCCTATATCTTCATTATCTGCATCCCGATCAATACGGATTGGTTCAAGTTACTGTTTCAAAAGCGGCAGAAACGATTCACTGCACAGAACGTTCCATACGGAATAACCTTCATCTATTGAATAAGCTAAATTACATTTCCCTGCAAAAAGGAGAATATCCGGGAACTTATTTTGCTTTCATCCAGTCCTACCCGCAATACTTTCACACAATGGAACAGGGCGGCCGAAATTACATTTCCCTTTCTTACAACACGTTCCAGACATTGACCGAGGAAAAGGAAATCAATACCATACGTCTGTCACTCCGGATACTGACGTCAGCCATAGACGGCACAACCCCAAAATTACTCCACAATGAAACGTCTTATAAAGAAATACGCCGTCTCCTTCCAAATTATTGCTGTAACAAGTTCGTAAGACGAATAACAGAGACGAAAACATTTCATACCCTGTTTCAAATCGCTCATACTGCGCACACCGTATTCATTGACATCGTAGAAGCATTTAATCCAAACAAGCTAGCAGAAAATTTGAAAAAAGACTGTCTGCTCCAAATAGACGAATGTATAAAAAGCATTAATGAAAAAGCAAACCAGTTAGGATACAAACTCGGAAAACACTGGTTTCTAACCAAAAAAGAAAAAGCCGATATTGCAAACATTGCACTGCAATACCAGCCCATTCATATCATAAACGCATTACACACGGTATATGATTCTTTTATACTTCAAAAAAGAAAAATTGATAATGTCGGCGCATTAGTAAGGACTATCACTCAATCAAACAGCCGATTCTATGACCTCAATTCCTAATTCAAAATTGAAGTTTCTTTCCTATACCCAAAAAAATTATTTTTTTTCTCAGATCCATCACATATTCCTCCTATTTATTTAGAACAATGCTAAATGCAAGTTTTCGTCGAATTTCCTTCCTTTATTTTATCCACAATTGGAAACTTTTCAAATTTTTATGTTATAAATTCTGAAATAGTAACCTATTTTTAAAAATAACCAGTAAAAAAATCTTTTTTTTAGAAACATGTATATTTATCTAGCAACCTTTCAATTAACAAAAATGTTTCCAACCAGCTTTAATCCTAACTATTCTCACAATCTATTTATCAATAATGTATTATAATATTTTATTTTATATGTATTGTATTACTATATGCATACACTTTTCTTTTCATCATACCTCCTCTATCCCTGCCAGCTACAAAAAAACTGAAGCCTAAAAAGACATATCACTTCGCTGTTTCATAATCATCACAACAAATTCCTTCCTCATATTTTTTTAAAGTTCCAGAAAGTTCATGTTTAAATTTTGCTGCATAAAGATAAGAAAAAATCAACTCTATCTCCCGAGCTATAATTAAAATAATTTTCTATAAAACCTTATTTTACATTTCATTTAATATAATCTGTTTTTTCCAATATATATATTCATAATACCTGTTACATGAAAAGAACTGCCAATTTTTATTTTCTTTAAAAATTCCCAACATCATTTATAATAGCAACAGTCATAATTGAAAAAGTTTTTCCGGTTCCAGTTGTTTCATCAAGCCAAGTATGGAGCATGCGATCCTGTTGTCTAATTGCACGCTATCTTTCATTTTCTAATCTGCACGCTACATGAATATCATTTTGGAATGTAATGTATTTCTTCTTTTTGAAGCAGTTTGAAGCATAAAATAAAAATCGTTATTGTAGGAAAAAATGAAAATATGAAAAACAGAAAACGGCATAAATGAATTAACATAGATTCTGTAATACAAATAGACACTGGAATTTTCAATATTAATGGCAAGAGAAACTCTATTTCTATTTTTAAGAAAAAAGGTAGGAATAAGCTGCATATATTTCCGATACATAATGAAAAAAATATAATTTTTCGATTATGGTAATTGTAGAAATTCTGTCTCGTCAAATAAGTCCAGATAAAAAAAGGAAGATAAACAGAGGTAACCATAACGTCAGACTAGCATTTTGATTGGCGGCATTTATATAATCTAATCCAATAAAATAAACAATCACTGTATCAAGGATATGCAAGAAAACAAAAACATAAATACGGCCAATCAGAATTGATTTCTTATTTTCTTCTAATTTTAAAAGTGTTTTCGTATTCATTCTCTACTTCACTTATTCTATTTTGTGAGTAGATGGAAATGAAAAGTCAATCTTAATCTTGATTTTTTTGAGTTTCAAGCCACTCAGCAAACATTTCTTTGAATGCGTCAACTTTTCCAATGGGCACATCAACTGTAATTTTTTTTGTTACTTCCATTGCTGATTCAAAAAGCATGGAAATATCTTCTCTGCCCATACTTTTCTTTAACAATTTTACCTTGGCTTCTGTAATCTTTTCTGCATAATTTTGATGAATCCATTCTTGTGTATCCATAGCGTAATAATTGAATTTCAATACGGTTTTACGCGTTAATGTACCAAAATAGTATAATTCCCGCAATGGGGGATATATTTTTTCAATCGCTAATTCTTCATACAAAGCAGATTTTTCTACGCCAAAATCTTTTGCAAGCTGTTCGATACGTTCACCTTTTGCATAACGGCGCGTTTTGTAGCTGTTCATTCTTACTCTTATGATTTCCGTTTTGATCCGCCTTGGAAGCTTAGAAAAGTCACGATACAGATTTGTATCATTTATAATATTTTTAGCCTGCGTTTCGTCCAGTTCGGTTTTGCTGTATACAATACAAGGAAGATAACGGTATTTGTTTTCATCAAAAACCGGATCTTCACTGTATTCTTCAATTAGTTCCATGCTAATGTCTTTTCGGTTATGCCCGGAAAGCATCATATGCCTTCCATTTTCCTGTTCCCAGACGACACAGGGTTCCTCCACGCCCTTTTCAAAAATAGAGAATTTTAATTCCAGATATTTGTCTTTTTGCGTATCTTTAAGACGAGGGTACAAATTCCAGTCATCAGGGGCATTGTCAATGGAAGAAACGTCAATGTATTTTAATTTTTTCTTGCCTGTTTCAATTTCATTTGCCTGCTCTCCTAAGTTTCGCAATGTGTCTGTAACGTTTTTAGCGGTTGAGCCTGTGTTTGCTGTAAGCTGTTTTAAAAAATCAGAGTTTTGAACCCTTCCCTTTTTTCCTGCCATTTATTTTACCACCTTTTCTGATCTTTTTCGGATTCTTTCTAAAATTTCGTCTGCCACTTCTATCATCTGTTTATTTGCAACACTGCTGCGGTTATAAACGCCAAGAGGCATATGCTCTCTTTGTGAATTGTCTACATTGGCGTCATTTTTAATAAATTTTTCCAGAGCAGAGCCGGGCGCAATTTCTTCAACAAGTTCCATTGCTTCTGCAAGGGTTTTTTTCTTACGCATATCTACTTTGTTATATAAAAGGCCAAGAAGTTCTAATTTTGGATTGGTTTCTTTTACGGTTTCAATTTGGGCTAAAATTGGAGGAATGGACTTTACGGCGAAAATCATGGATTCTATGGGAGAAAGCACATAGTCAGCTTCTGCCAGTGTGGTTATATTTAAAATTCCCGCTGTTTTGTCCATGTCAATGATAATAAAGTCATAATAATTATCTTTTCGAATGCTCTTGAGGCACTTTTCCCAGATCCGGCTTCTTAATTTTTCGTTCATTACGGTTAATTGTCCTTCCAGACTTTCGCATTTTGAAGAACCCGGAATAATATCCAAATTTGTATATTCTGTATGCTGGATATATGCGTCTTCCTTAAAATCTTCACATAATGAAAATGCTTCATAAAAACTAAGATCCGGATTGTTTAGATAATCTGGATATAACACGCTTGACATATCAGACTGGCTGTCCATATCTATGGTAAGTGTGTTATATCCTCTTTGGGACAATTCATAAGCAAGATTTGTTGCAGTTGTTGACTTTCCAGTTCCGCCCTTATGCGTCCAACTTACAATCATAACAGGACTGTGAAACCTCATCATTTTTTTATCCAATTTTGCCTGTTTTGTATCTTGATAGATTTTATCTAAGGAATCTTTATCTAATTCGGAAGTGTCCATTTCCATTAAGTTTTCCAACGACCATTGATCAACCCCTAAAGCCCTATGCCAGTCCTTCATATCCCATTTTTTTTGTTTTAGCAAAGTCTGCATTTTTTTGTTCCATGTTGCCATAATTCCATCCTCTCAATTATTTTTTGTTCAAACTTTTTTGGATGTTTTTTTAGTGTGTTTTTTTATCATACAGTATTTAATTTTAATAATCAAGCATTAAAAAATTCCACTTGGTGGAAAAAAGAAAAAATTTTTATGAATTTTAATGTAAAATAAAATTCCGCCAAGTGGAAAAATAAATTTTGAAAAATTTCCACTTGGTGGAATTTTTCAAAAGCAGAATGAAAATAAATTATGAATGAGCAAAAATGAATAGAATTAGTAGGTTTAGTCTCAAAGATATAAAAAAACAATTAGAATTGATAAACTTGTTGAGTTTTAATATCAATTTGTCTTTTTGTAAGAGAAACATTTACTTAAGCAATACAGAAATTAAAATAAGTTAAAAATTTCCACCAAGTGGAAAAATGAATTATATTAGTAAGTCCATTTAGTGAGAATACTCTTAGAAATAAATTGCTACTTGATAAATATTTTTCAATTATTTAATAACATATAAATGTTTTTTCGGATTTTGTTAAGCAGACAAGTATCATATAGATCTCCTTTAATTATAATGTAAAAGTTTAATATAATATTGAATAGATTAATATATCTCTGAAAAAACAATCTCAGAAATGCCAGAAACAAAAGTAAATGTTAAATTTCAACTTGGTTCTTAATGCAGGTTAGAAAAAAGAAGTGACGTTTCCCATTTAGAAACAGACTGTCTTGTCACTCCACACTTTTCCGCTAAATCCT
>CAJUST010000031.1 GCA_910589105.1 uncultured Lachnospiraceae bacterium | reverse complement strand
GTAGCATAGAAGTTATTAAATAATCCTTAAATCGGTTTGCGGCAATCAAATTATGCGTGATGATGAAAATCGTTTACCCATTACCAATGTTCATTAGCCTAATTTCTCCGCATATTTTTCTACCCGCTCTATGCCAGCAAATAATTTTACATAAAGACGGAAAAGCAAATCTATTTCGTCCTCGTTGAAATCTGTAAATAGCAACTTCAAAAACTGTGAATGGCGTTCTCCTATTTCTTCGGCATATTGACCTGCTTTATCGGTTAGCTCAATACGGACAGAATTATTTCCCTCTAATAGCAAACGGACAAATCCTTTCTTTTCAAGAGTTAAAGCTAATTTTTTTATATTCTGTCTGGAACAGCCCATAAGGTTTCCGATATTTGTTAATGTTCGTGGCTCTGGACAGCAAGCTGTCATTGCAAGTAATAACCATTGCTTTAGGGATATTTCCGTTTGAAGTTTTTCACCCGCTGTCTGCATACGATTTTGTAGTATAAAGATACTTGAAAATATCGCTTGTACTCTGTGTTCGGTATCACAGTCGTATTCTTCAAAGAGTTCATCCATTTTCATCTATTTTTCCTTTGTACTTAGTAGTAACAAGTTCCTGCCGAATAGCATAGTAACTCATTACTGCCATGTCAATATATTCAGAAAAAAATCACTATTAAATCAGATGCTTCCCGAAAAGAAAAGCGACAGAGCTTTTCCCCTCTGTCGCCTTGCTGTCTATGCGTAAATGATTTCATCATATACAATCTCCCTCGCACACGCCCTTATGTTATTCATTCTTCCTGTCCATTCTAAGGCGTTTTCTGCCTTTAGCTGTTCTGTGAACCCTGTGCCTGTTTCATGCCCTCTATGAACCTTTCAAAGTGTTCCTGCGCCTGCCTGTCAATGTCGGCAATATAAGCGTTGAGCCTGCCGATTGTAAGAAGATTGGTATATGTAACCTTTCGGTACTGCTTCAGATAATCCAAATGCCGCTGTCCCCATATGCCTATGGGCTGTTCTTTTTCGGCGGGTACAGTCAAACACGGTATTATATAATGCCTTGCCCTTCATATCTGTCGCCCAGTTCTTCAAATAATGATTTTTCCATTTTCTATTTCCTCCAAATAAGATATTCACTCCACATTATGGTGTCTGTTGTCTTAAACATAATTTTTAGTTTTCTCCTTATCTGGTTTCACTCATGATTTACAGATAAACATAAAATAGTCACTTTCTATTTCGGTAAAAGGCGATACAAACAAGGGCAAATACCATTGGAATAATAGCATATCCCGCATTTATATTTCCACCATTATACAAAACATATCCTGAACCAACAAAGGTTAAAATGATAAATAATATACTCAGTATCAGAGATGCTTTCTTCATAATGTCCTACCTTTAGATTCTGCTTTGTAAGTCTGCTTTTACTTCCAGACTGTAAATTTTAAATTATCCAGCCTTTTATATATCTGCCATATAGAAAATTTATCTTTATTTAGTTATGAATCAAATAATGTTCAATCCTAACTATTGTGCATTAACAAATTAGTTTTTGCTTACTTTTATGTGATTCCCAAAATATATTGATATGCAAATCCGATTCCATTACAAGTCAAGTTTTCACACATATGTGGCGGGTCGCTCTCTGAGAAACCCGTAGGACGTAATTCAAAACATCTTAATGAACCAAATTCTCTATCAAAGGCAGACGCAAAATTATAGCAGGCAGATACAATTTCATCTTCTGTTTTCCCTATCGTGTGAAGATAAATTCCTATAAACATAAGCGAGCCTTCAACCAAACCGCACTGTGCCCTATATCCACCCGCACCATGCAATCCAACCGTAGACCAGATTGTTTGCGGCTCAATGGCAATTTCAAATAATTCGCTCAAACAGACAAGTGCTGTCCTTGCACAATTTATATCTTCTTTCCAGTACAATTCATGTACCCGCTTTGTTATATATTCTTTCATTAATATGACACCTCTATGATTTCCACATTTTATATCAAAACCAATTTGCCTGTTCTTTTCTAAATTGTGGTACATCGCCATGTTGATATGGGTTATAATTATTTAAATTACAGCCAAATTCTTTTAACAATTTTATTTTGTTATCAGATGTCCATTCGATAAGTGACATACCATCAAATTCCTCAATGCTACCATCGTTCATCTCATTCTTAAAATACCATTCTACAATAGTTTGGCTTTCCTTATGGAAGTACTGTTTTATATCCCATACAAGAACTTTACCACGAGTGTTCCATTCTTCAAACCAATGTTTAACGGTTATGCGGTTTTCATATTTCGGACTCCAACTTTCAATATAAATAACATCTTCCGTAAAAATATCATCTATCCCTAAGTCTTTTTGTTGCAGCCACATATCAAACCACAAACGGATTATCCTTTCTCTTTGATTCATTCTCCACCACCTCTATAAGCTAAAATTATCAACGACATTTTTTTCAATTCGTCTTCCAATTCCGTGCCTGTAATTTTCTAAACGCTGTTTATAGCTTTGGGCAATCAGACTTTTTTCAGTAATACTACCGCCTGCATTGATACTATCGCCATCCTCATTATTCCATGCCCTAATTGCTATATCCATTAATGGTTCTACAACTCTCATTGGCAATTCATCAAGGTTATCAATTGCAAGCCACGGAAATGCACGAAACATTCTATCATCACCAATCAGAAACATATAGCCTAACAGCTCCATATTTCTAAAAACAAAATAGAATTGCGGCATTTTTTCCCCAACTGACTTATCCATTATCCGACGCATTGTTTTTATGCTTCCATATGCAGGAAGAAAACCAATGGAACTTAAAGAAATTAAAGCGGATTCCCGTTGCTCAAGTGACATATTCCGATAATTATAAAACCGTTCCATACACCACCACACCTTTCAAACAAAATTCATCTTTCTCTCTGTCACTCTTGATAACCAATGACAGCAATGACTTTTTCTTCTTTTAAAATGAAAGTAGCTTTCTTCCCCTCTTTCAGCAATTCATTTTTACAAGTCAAAATATCTTCGGATACATTATTTGGAAGTTCAGATAAAACAATGTATTCACTATTATAAATACCAGATTTGTAATCTATAAAAATCTGCTCTAATTGTTCCAAACTAATTTCTTTTGCAGGCAACCATGAAAAAATATCTAATACTTTCATTAAAACTATCCCTCTTTACTCAATCCCCATAGCGTCTATTATACTTTAAAAAAATAAAAATTTGGTCGCATCATAGTCATAACAAAATACTTCCTTTTGAATAAATGACTGCATTTCCTGAAATTTTTATATTATTATTGCTACATTCACAATAGAGAGTGCCTCCTCTTTTAGATAATTGTTTTGCCAATAGTTTATTTTTTCCCAACTTATTGCTCCATATTGGTACTAAAGTGCTGTGGGCAGAACCTGTTACTGGGTCTTCAAACATCAATTCTGGACAAAAATATCTCGAAACAAAATCAGCATTATTACCCTTTGCTGTTATTACAATTCCAAGCCAAGAATCTAATTTTTTAAGTTTCGTATAATCTGGAATATAATTTTTAACTTCTTCTTCATTATTCATTACTACATATAAATCCCGTTCAGAATAAAGCTCAAGCGGCTCAAAACTGAGTGATTCAACAATATCTGGCTTTTTCATAATACTCTGTGCTATTCTTTTTGGAAAAGTCATTTCATACAAATCCCCTTTTCGAATAACGCTTAAAACGCCACTAACAGTTTCAAAATTAACTTTATCTGAATTGCAATCTAAGTGATTAAAGACAATAAAAGCAGCTGCTAATGTTGCGTGACCACAAAGGTCTATTTCAAATGATGGCGTAAACCATCTTAATATATAATCCTTGCCATTCTTATAAATAAATGCTGTTTCGGATAAATTATTTTCAAATGCTATATTTTGCATAACTTCATTGGAAAGTGTTTTTTCTGACACACATATGCAAGCTGGATTGCCACTAAACAACTTATCAGTAAAAGCATCAACCACATAGTAATCCATATTAGACCCCTTTCACGCCAACACCGCCTTTTCATGGGTCAGTCCGCTATAAAATTCCCGCTTTTTTCAGATACCCTACACTGTCATAGCAGCCACGGAAGTAAACAGATTGCATCTCCATATCCGTGAGTTTGTTCCTAAGCTCCATCACTTGAATGAGCGCGGCGCATTCCTCCTCGGTCAGTCCCGCCGATGTTTCCGTATCAAACACGCCTAAGATTTTCGGATATTTCTCATAAAGGATCTCAATCTCGGCTCGCACGGCGCGGTATTCCTCATTTTCTCTGGACAGCTTTGCTATAACAGAGCTAAGGTATTCATTAAAAATATTGCTGTGAACGTCTACAAAAGTTTCAAATCTGAACGCATCAGACATTGTTTCTCACCTCCAATTTTTTCTTATCGTCACTTATTATACTGCAAAAAATAAAGCAATACAAATACGCAAACTGGATTTTACCTCTCCCAGTCCGCACTTTTTTTCTCTGACTGCTCATTATTCTGCTCTGGCTCATCGTCAATAACAGCGTTGTCTTTTTCATTCAGATTCAGTTCGATATTGAGGGCGTTCCGTCTTTTCTTTCAGTTCATTTTCAAAGGCAAAGGGTTTCTCTACCTTTACCTTTGCGGTTTCAAGCTGTGAAATGGTTTCCGCCTTTCTGGTCTTAGCGGCTTCCAGTCGGGCAGGGAGCTTGGCAATCTCATTCTCGATTCTGGTCAGATTACCGAGGGCGTCCACGCCTAAATCTACCTTGTTTTTCCTCATTCCACAGAGGTTTAAGCAGTAGTGGGCATTGACGGTATCATAGAAAACTTCCATCTGAAAGCCAAGGTAGCTGCCGATTTCGTTGCGCTAACTCATCTCCCCAGTTTTAATTTCCTCAATATTGCCGAATGGCATAGAGGTATCCTTTAGGATTGTTTGGGAAGATAATTTGTAAGTCAGCGGAGGTAAGCCTACCTGCTTTTCAAATTGCTTTATGAAGTGGCTTTGGTCGCAAAAACCTGTGGACAAAGCCACTTCTGTTATTGTTTCGGCGTTGTGCATCAATCGTTGCGCCTTACGGATGCGGTTTTGAAGTTGAAACTGATGCGGTGTAAGCCCCACTTCTGCCTTAAAACTTCGGATAAAATGGTATTTACTGATAAATGCGTTTTGTGCCATTTCTTCAATACTAAATTTGGTTTCGGGATATAATTCCAACTGCCTTTTTAGGTTATTGATAAATGGATTTTGGCTTTCAGAGTGCCAGTCTGTATAGACGGCAAACGAGTTTAAGCAGTTCTATAGTTGTAATATTTGGTACAGATTGATTCTTTCTGTATTGAAAGCGCTCATTAACAGAGCCATTATGTTATGCCTTATTTTATCGGTGGAATAGTGTGCGGCAATATTTTTATTAATACATAAACTTAACAAAGTATAGCTGTTATGCGCTGAGATACTATGCGGCATATATGGACAAATGATAAAGGTCTGATTTTTTTCATAAACTTTTGCACTATTATTCTCAGTAAGCGCAATAGAGCCATCTAATACAATGCCGATTGTAAGCATAGAAACATGGTTATGTGTGGGATAGGATATTGTTGAATTTTCGCAGAAAATCAATTCCATGCCCATATTTGAGTTATATATGTAGCGTATGCTGTTTGTTGCCATAAGCATTACTTCCTAACTATTTATGTGTCTGTCAGATATTGCGCTTTATTTACTCGCTGAGGTTTTCATCTCCCCATTGTTTCATGTGTTCAAAAACGGGAATGAAACTTTTGCCTAAGTCAGTAAGGTTATACTCCACACGGGGAGGTACTTCTTTATAGTCATAACGGGTAATAAAGCCGTCGGCTTCCAGTTCCCGAAGCTGCTTTGTCAGGCTTGATTCCGTAATGTCACCGATATGCCTGCGAAGCTCTCCAAAGCGGTGTATATCCCGAAAGGCGATGTAATAGATGATTTCAATTTTCCATTTACCGCCCAAGATTTTCTGTATGGTAGAAACTGTTTTGCAGCGTTCAACAGCCAATGTACTTTTTTTCATTCCTGCCACTCCTTTCTAAAATAGTATAACACGCCTTTTCTTAAAAATCAATGTACCGCTTTGATATAGGTACTACAAAAAAGTACAGTACTTGTAAAATCACTGTACGAAAGTATAATTAGTATAGACTACAGAAAACACCCTGCGGGTATCCCTATATGCACAAAAAGAAGTGCAGGAATAAGGAAACACCCTACGGGTATACCATTATGGCGAAAAACATGCCAACAATAAGGAAAGGAGATGTGTTTATGCACTACACAGGAACAATTTGGCGACCGCCGTATGAAGCGGCATCACTTTTGTTAGAGGTAACGGCAGGCTGTACGCATCATAAATGCAAGTTTTGTACCTTGTATAATGATTTGCCGTTCAAATTCAGAATGTCCCCTCTGGAGGATATTGAGAGTGATTTACGGGAGGTTAAAAGAGCAACAAAAGGTTGGAACAGCGGGCGTATTGACCGAGTATTTTTGACGGGAGCTAACCCCTTTGTTTTGTCTTATGACAAATTAACTGCGATTGCAGAGCTAATCCGCAAATATCTTCCGTCAGTTAAATCTATCGGCTCGTTTGCGAGAATTACAGATGTTATTCCTAAAACCGATGAGGAGCTTGCCAAACTGCGGGATATGGGATATGACGGTCTGACAATAGGAATAGAAACAGGCGATGATGAAGCCCTGCGGTTTATGAACAAGGGATATACTTCTGCCGACATCATAGAACAATGCCAAAGATTAGATGCAGCAGGCATTCATTACAGTTTCTTTTATTTGGTAAGTATTTCTGGGGCAGGTCGTGGAGAGATTGGAGCAAAATTGACGGCTGATATATGCAACCAGATACACCCTACGCTCATAGGGGCAAATATGCTTACGATTTATCCCGATTCTGAACTTTTTGCAGAAATACAGCGTGGGAACTGGCAGGAAGAAGGAGAAGTTGAAAAATACAAAGAGGTACGGACACTCATTGAAAATTTGCAGATACCTACCATCTTTGCGGCAATGGGGGCTTCCAATGCGTTCCAGTTTCACGGGCAACTGCCGAAAGACAAGGAAAAGCTGTTGGTATTTCTCGATGAAATCATTGGAAACGTCAGTGAAGAAGAATTACAGCGGTATAGAAAAAGCGTCTATCATTTGTAAGCAAAGAGGAACATCATGAGAAAAAAGGGATTGCTGATTTGTTTTGTTATGCTTGTTATGCTTGTTACAGGGTGTGGGAGCAAAACAACCGTTCCCCATCTTGGACTGCCAGATACCAAAGAAATAACTGCCGTTAAAGTCATAACCATAGATGGCTTTTCATGCTCATGTTCTGATAAAGAATGGATTGGGCAATTCGTGTCTGTTATTTCATCTGCACAGGCAACAGATAAGCCTGCCATACAAGAAGATCCTGCTTCAAATTACTATGGGGAATTTATCATTTTGAATGGCGAAGAAGTTATTGAATGTATTTACTATGATGTAAAAGATAGTGGAACTTAAATCGAAAAAACATATCAAGGAATATATGAAATCGACATGGATGAACTCAAAGGCCTAATACGCAATATGAAATAAAAGGAGTTGATTTTCATGCGCTTTACAGGCAGAACTTGGCGACCACCGTATGAAGCTCATTCGGTCATCATACAGGCTACCTCTGGCTGCACCTATAATAAATGCAAGTTTTGTAGTCTGTATAAAAATGAGTGTTTCCGAATGTCGCCTATGGAAGAATTTGAGGAAGATTTAGCAGAGATAAAAGGCTACCAGCCATATGCAAGGAGAATATTCTGGACAGGGGCAAATCCTTTTGCCATGAGTTACGAGAATCTGAAACTTAGGGCTTTGACCGTAAGGGATTATCTGATTAAATGCCAGACAATGGCTATGTTTGCGAGCATCCGTGATATTAAAAATAAAGAGGTATGGCAGCTTAGAAAATTAAAGGCAATGGGCATTAATGGACTGAGTATCGGCGTGGAAAGTGGTGATGACGAAACGCTTGCCCTTGCAAATAAAGGATATACGGCTGCTGATATTCTGGAACAATGCAGAAAATTAGATGAAGCGGGTATTGAATATTACTTTGTTTACATGACAGGTCTTGCGGGAAAAGACGGCGGATACCGTAATGCAAGGAATAGTGCTGAACTGTTCAGCCAGCTCAATCCGTATTTTGTTTCCGTGGACTCTCTTACACTTTTCCCAGACACAGAGCTGTACCAGATGGCGCAGCAAGGTTTGTTTGTTCCTGCTGAAGAAAAAGAGCGTATCCGTGAACTGCAAATGCTAATCAACAACTTAAATATACGCACACATTTATTTGCAAACACGGTTTCAAATTTCACGCCCGTAACGGCGTATCTTCCATATGACCGTGAAAAGGTCACAAGTGAATTGCAATATGTATTAGATAATACGGATGAAATGGAGATGAGGAAGTATAGAAATAATTTAAAATCTTTAGGATAAAGGTTCAATTTCATCTTTAGTCTGCCAAATTAAAAAAACGGTGTTTTGGTGGGCTGTATCTTCACGCCCATATGAAAATAGCTTTACCCTCCAAACCTGTTTTTAAGTTTGGGGGGATTTTTATGCCTATAAGCAATGGGTGTTATTTATACATATTACATAGAAAGCCAGAGGATAATCTGTTAAAAAAATTTTATCAAATCATGGGATCTTTGTACCCCAAAAATTTAAGTCATATTTCTATATATTGGAACTAAAATCTCCCTAAACTGTAAAGGTATAGCAGCCTTTGCTGTCGCCAGATAAGGATGTTTTTATGTAGGATACAGTGAACTCTATAAAAGGGATTACACCGTATCCTTTTGTTATGCTACGAACTTGAAGTCCTGCGGGTTGTTCCGCATTTCTTCCATCGTGGCAAGAATTTCTTTTTCCGCGGGAATATCTATCATGCCCACCGCTGTAAAATAAATGTCCGCCTTCATATGGCTGTGACCGCTGGATTTGTCACTGTTGTGGGCTTCGATACGCTCAATCAGCGAATTGACAAGCGTAGGGGGTAAGCTCCTTAATGTCGGTCATTTCTCGCAAAGCGAGTAAGACAAGCTTTAAATCCATTACCCGCTGTTCAGCGTTCTGCAAGGTCTGGCGGTTTTCTTCCACTTCCTGCGTCAGTGATTTTTGTTCCTTTTCATAGCTTTGAAGCATTTTAGCAAACTATCTTTTATTATAGCAGCCAGACTCTTATCCAATGTTTCTGTTTTCAAATATTCCTTCGTAAAAAAGCTAATACCCCGGAATGTTTGGATGAATCAAATCTTTTTAAAACATTAACTGAACGCATTGCATGAAAAACCGCATAATATGACCTGTTCAACGAAGTCTTGTACTCTCCTATCTTAAGATTGTTCTCCGAAGATAACAGCATTTCCTTAGCCCTATCTAATCGGTATCCTGCTAATTCTTTTAACCTGCCCTCCATAAAACAATCCCCTCCTTCCGAATACTCTGATAAAATGGAAGAACTCTTTCCCGCCTTTTCATATTATCTTCCTGAATATCAACAATAGAAAAGATTTTTTCATAACGGATGTCCATATCTGCCGCCCAATTAATAAAACGCTTTTTTTTCTGATTGTCCATTTCTTTTTTTACTGTGATGGCAATATCAATATCGCTTTCATATGTCGCTTCATTTCTTGCCGCCGACCCATATAAAATAATCATAGATATATTATTTTGAAAATATCTGTCAAATCCTGCGCTAATTCTTCTTTTATATTATCCATTAACATCGCTTACGCCTCCCGAAACATTCTATATTTCTCAGATAACTTATAGTTTGATTATATCCTCACTCTTTTTATTACACAATCAAATATTTTAGGTCGATTATTTTTTTTGTAATAAAATTAAGGCATTAGATGCTTACACTGCGCCGATGCCCACCTATACTTTCCTAATTTTAAATGTCATATAAACCGTTCTGTTTTGCCACTGCCATATGAGCGGTTAGATGCGATAGAGCTTCTGCTAATTTTCCAAAATAATGTACTAAAAGTACTCAAATTAAAAAAGTGAGGATTTCTCAAACGGAACCAATATATAACATAAGATATTGCAGTTTCCATTGTAAAAGAACTTTTAAGAAACGAAATAAGGATTTTATTCTAAGTAAACGATTAAAATGAGAACTATTTCATAAGAAAAAAGTATGATATACTGTAAAAGAAAAAAGAAATCACATAAAACGAAGCGTTTCTAATTATATTATAAACTAGAATGAATACATTAAAAAGCTTATATATTGTCAAATTTTAACTAAAAGAATATTTAAGATAGAATCATACAATTAAAAGAAATCGAGTGTTAAAAAACAAAGAAAAACAACAAAAGATAGATTTAGAAATTATTTGGAGGGTTACATGTTAAATAAAGAAACATTAAAAAATTTTTTGATAGATATTAATTTTATAGAGAAAGGCAATGTATTAGAAAGATATTTTAAAACATATGATTGCTATGTCCGAGTTGATTTTAACGCAGAGACAATTATTTATCCTGAAGAAAAAGGTTTACATATCATTCGTTATTCAACATGTAGTTTTGAAAAAAATGAAAATTTTGTTGAACTTGATTGTATTTGCAGGTTATTAGAAAAAGGATATGATCCAGCTCACATCACACTTGAGCCTAAATTTAAAGTTGGCCATGGCGCCAGTGGAGGCTGGGCAGATATAATGGTTTCTGATAATGCCGGAAAAACGTTAATGATAATTGAATGCAAGACTTCCGGAGAAGAATATGAAAAAGAATGGAAAAAAATGCAATATGACGGCGGGCAATTATTCTCTTATGCCCAACAGAAACGCGCTGTGAAATATCTGTGTTTATATACAACAGACTATAATGAATCTGCGAGAACTGTAGTTTACTCAAACAAAATCATATCCTTAATTGATAACAAAGAATATCTAAAAACGATTCAAAACCCAAAAGCATACTCTGACGCCGCAGATGATGTTCAGCAGTTATATGCTGCATGGACAGAAACATATCATCAATCGTACGATACAGTTGGTATCTTTGAAGATAAAATTGAACCATATCATATTGGAAAAAGCAAAATAAGCATAGATGATTTAAAAGAATTTGGAAAAGAAGACATTCGAACGAAATATAATGAATTTGCGACAATTTTAAGGCAGCATAATATCGCAGGACACGAAAACGCATTTGATAAATTAGTAAATCTTTTTTTGACGAAAATAGTAGATGAAACCATAAATTCAAAAGATCTACAATTCTATTGGAAAGGCATTGCGTTTGATGACTATTTTAGTTTGCAAGATCGGATTCAAAAATTATATAAAATAGGCATGGAAAAATTTTTAGGAGAGAAGGTCACTTATATTGATAATCAGGAGATCAAAAGCGCTTTTCGATTATTCAAAAACGATCCAGATGCAACAAAAGAAACAATATTAGAATATTTTAGGCAGTTAAAATTTTTCACGAACAATGACTTTGCTTTTTTAGACGTCCACAATGAATCGTTATTCTATCAAAATATGGAAGTTCTGCTAAAAATAATAAAAATGTTACAGGACTTCAGGTTGACTTCAGAAGAAGAAAATCAATTTTTAGGAGATTTATTTGAAGGATTTTTGGATAGTGGAGTAAAACAAAGTGAAGGGCAATTTTTTACGCCGATTCCAATAGTAAAATTTATTGTTTCTTCTTTGCCTATTGAAGAAATAAATAAAGAAGAAGGTAAATTTCCAAAAGTAATTGATTATGCGTGTGGGGCGGGACATTTTTTAAATGAATATGCAATGCAAATAAAAAAATGTACAGGAACAGAAAACTTTCAGGACTATTGTTCTAATATAGTCGGCATAGAAAAGGAATATAGATTGTCAAAAGTTGCAAAAGTGTCCGCATTTATGTATGGACAAGATAATATCCAAATATATTATGCAGATACTCTGGCAAAGAATTATAAAATCGCTAACGGAACATTTGACATTTTAATATCCAATCCCCCCTATAGTGTAAAGGGATTTTTAGAAACTTTAACAGAGGAAGAAAGAACAGAATATACATTGACAAACTATATTGATTCTAAAAGTTATTCAACGAATAATTCGGTTGAAACTTATTTCATGGAAAAAGCAGAGCATCTTTTAAAACCGGGAGGGTACATGGCTGTTATATTCCCTTCTACAGTATTAGAAAAAGTGAATGCTGTTTATCAAAGAATGCGAGAAATTCTAATAGAGAATTTTGAAATTCTATCTCTTGTTTCTTTTGGAAGCGGGGTATTTGGAAAAACAGGAACAAAAACAGTCGTTATTTTTGCAAGGAAAAGAGAGGAATGCCCTAAATTATACATTCATGTCAAAAACAGAGTAGATTCGTGGTTTGCCGGAAATTATGAGAAAGATACTATTTTTGAAGATACAAATTATATGGAATCATATTGTAAATTTATGGGATATGATTACTTGGCTTACAAACAATTACTGGAAAACAAATTTACTGAAGAAATTGTAAATGATATGTGGGAAGAATATGAAGATTTATTTGAAAAACAAACAGAGATAAACAAATTAAAGCGAAACGATACATTCAAAAAAAAGAAAAAAGAGCAGCAGAAAGAAGAACTTTTAAGGTTAAAAGTAAGTTTTATAAAACATATAGAAAAAGAAAAACTCAAAACATATATTTTAGCGCGGAATAATCGAAAGGTTTTAGTGATACATTCTCCCACAAATAAACAAGGCAAAACAGACAAAAAATTCATTGGCTATGAATGGAGTGATGCAAAAGGCAAAGAGGGGATACATTATATCGGAGCAAAAATTGAAGAAGACAGTTTTATCAGCATGAATCAAGGGATTCATGTACTAACTACGCCATTGGTAAATCCAAAAAATTATAATGATCCCTCAAAAATAAATTACTTTATCAGAAAAAATTTTCAAAATGAAACGCTTGAGCTTTCGAATGAAATGAAAGAATATATGAGTTATGAATCACTTGAACATATGATTGATTTTGAAAGCGCTGTCTTTAATAAGAAAATATCTGTTTTGTCTAAAGAAAAATATATCGTTCGTTCAGAGTATCCGATCGTGAAATTAGGATTAATTTGTCATAGTGTGACAGATGGGAGCCATAATCCTCCTGTTGGAGTCGATCAGAGTAATTACATGATGTTAAGTTCAAGAAACATTATAGATGGAAAAATAAATTATGACCAAGCGCGCTACTTGTCAAAATCTGACTTTGAAAAAGAAGATAAACGAACACAAGTACGGGAAAAAGATGTGTTGCTTACAATAGTCGGGGCAATCGGCAGGACGGCAGTTGCGCCAAAAGATATGAAACATATAACGTTCCAAAGAAGCGTTGCCGTCCTAAAGCCAAATAATAATAAGGTGGATTCCTTTTATCTTAAATATTATTTAGAAGCAATAAATGAAGTAATACTAATGGAAGCGCATGGTTTAGCCCAAAAGGGCATCTATCTAAACCAAATTAAAAGATTAAAAATAGTCCTGCCTGAGAAGGATACAGTACAGGTAGATATTATAAAGAAATGCAAAGCAATCGAAAAAGAATATAGTAACACAAAAATGAATTACGAACGGTATCTGGAGGAGATAAAAAATATCTTTGTGAAGGAAAAAATTATGTCCTTACAAAAAAGATAGGATAAGATCTTTAAAATAAAAATTAACCATAGCGTGATCCGATATACGCCATTACTAGGATATATGGCAAAAAAAGCCTAAAACTAAAAAATTTTCCATAAGCTGGAAAGTGAGATTTAAAAATTGAATATTTCATTAAGATATAGTGAATCTTGTTGAGTATCTAATCAAAACTTGTTATACTTGATAAGGATAATCAATAGGAGAAAAGTATGGTAAAATTAGTACAAAAAAACAGGTTAATTCCACTGATAGCCGCAGTGTCCTTTAATATGATAGTTTATGTAGGCTCAAGGCTGATAGCGGGAGAGTGGCATCACTATAATATAGAAAGTTCATGGGACAGGCGGATACCATTTTGGCCGCCGTCAGCGGTTATTTATCTGGGCTGTTACCTGTTTTGGGCGGCAAATTATATTTTAATCGCCAGACAGGGGAAAAAAGAAGTTTGCCAGTTCTTTTCCGCTGATTTTATCTCAAGAATTGTATGTCTGGCATTTTATCTGTTATTTCCAACGACGAATGTCAGACCGGAAATACCTTCTGAAGGCTTTTGGAATCAGGTTATGACATATCTGTATTCCATTGATGCGGCAGATAACTTGTTTCCTTCCATTCATTGTCTTGTGAGCTGGTTTTGTTATATTGGCATACGCCAAAAAAAAGAAATTTCAGTATGGTACCGTGTCTTTTCCTGTATCATGGCAATTTTAGTATGTCTGTCAACGTTACTGACAAAACAGCATGTGATTATTGATGTGATTGGAGGAGTGCTGTTAGCGGAACTTTGCTTTTGGATAGGAAAGAAACCCTTCATCTGGAAAAAATATGAAAAAATTCTAGATATGCTGAATAAGAAATTTTTCATGGGAGAGAGAGAATAAGTACATGCAGACAAAAAAGAAAGCGGTGTTTAATTTTGTGTTTCTGGCCGTCGTTTTCATTTTAACGATCTATGGAATTTTTCATGGGCAAAATTTAAGCGAATTGTCCCATGCAATCAGAAACGCAGACATCAAATGGCTGATCCCCGGAGTTTTCCTTGTTTTTTTCTTTATTTGGGGAGAATCCATAATCATATGGTATATGATGCGTTCCTTTCAGGTATACTTAAAAAAAAGAATCTGTTTTCTTTTTTCTTCTGTCGGATTCTTTTTTAGCTGCATAACGCCTTCTGCAACCGGAGGGCAGCCAATGCAGTTATACTATATGAAAAAGGAAAAAATACCTATTCCATTTGCAACGGTTATATTAATGATTATTACAATTACATATAAATTGGTTTTAGTGCTGATTGGCATTGGGATACCGATATTTGCAAATGGCTTTTTATATCAATATTTATCTGACATACTTCCCGTATTTTATTTAGGGCTGTTTCTCAATGTGTTTTGCGTCTCTTTTATGACTCTTTTGGTATTCCATCCGCTTTTAGCGGAAAAAATTATTCTAAAGGGTATGGACTTGTTTGAATGGATGCATATTATAAAGAAGAAGGAAAGCAGAAGACAGAAATTTCAAAGTTCCATGCAGGTTTATCGGGAGACGGCTCTTTACCTAAAAGAACATAAGATGCTGATTTTTCATGTAATCTTTATTACCTTTATCCAGCGTTTGGCATTATTTGCGGCAACGTATTTCGTATACCTTGCATTTGGATTATCCGGAACAGGCATTTGGGAAATTATATTCTTACAGGCAGTCATATCTGTGTCCGTAGATATGCTTCCCCTGCCGGGTGGAATGGGAATCAGTGAAAGTTTATTTTTAAAAATATTTAAACCTGTGTTCCAAACGCTCACCCTGCCTGCTATGGTAGTGTCACGTGGGCTTAGTTATTACAGCCAGCTATTGATAAGCGCAGCGTTTACCATAGTGGCTCAAATTCATTATACGCTGAGGCATGATGAAAAAACAAAACATTAGGAGGGTACAAATGATAGGTTTTTGGGATTATACTGTAATTCTTACATATATAAGTCTTGTTTCAGCGGTTTCAGGAATTTTTTGCGCGTTATCGTCTCATATTGAGTACGCTGTTTTCTTTTTAGCGCTATCCGGATTTTGCGATATGTTTGATGGAAAAATTGCCCGTACGAAGAAAAACAGGACTGAAGAAGAAAAAAGTTTTGGAATCCAGATCGATTCGCTTTGTGATATGGTTTGCTTTGGAATCCTTCCAATTATGATTTGCTTTCAAATTGGAATGAACCATATTTACAGCATGATTATTCTTGCGTTATATGGATTAGCGGGTTTAATCCGTCTGGCATACTTTAATGTGGTGGAAGAAAAGCGTCAAAATCAAACAGACGATGCTAGAAAGTATTATCAGGGCCTGCCGATTACATCTATGGCGATGCTGCTTCCCGTATTGTTTGTATCCTCTCCATTATTTCCAAATCAGACATTATTTATGGCTGCCCTGCATATTTTAGTAGCGGCAGTTGGAATTTTATTTATAACGGATTTTAAATTCAAGAAACCAACAACGCTACAGATTTTTCTGATTGTCGTGGCAATCGCAGTCGCAGTGCTGGCATTGCTTTTTGTAGAAAACAGTTCATGGAGATTTTTCCATTTAACAGGGAGGTAATCTATGCAGGTTATTGCAGACCGCAAAGGTAATTTAACGAAAGTGAATTCCACTCAGGATAAAATATTAAAAAAATTATATACACACTGGATTGGGAGAATCTTGTTAAAACCGCTTGTTTCCCCTGCGGTTTCAAAAATAGGCGGATTTCTTTTAAACCTGCCCATTACAAAGTTCTGGATTCCGTTTTTTATCAAAAACAATTCTATACCGATGGAGGAATATGAGCAGAAAAAATACCGTTCATACAATGATTTTTTTACAAGAAAACTTCTGCCTGACAGGCGGGAAATAGAAATGGAACCGGACTTGTTTATCAGCCCATGTGACAGTAAATTAAGCGTTTCTAAAATAGACCATAAAAGCGTTTTTTCAGTGAAACATACGAAATATACCGCTAAAACGCTGCTTAAAAACAAAAAGCTTGCAGAAAAATTTGCGGGAGGATATATCTGGATATTCCGTTTAAGCGTAGAAGATTACCATCATTATATTTATGCAGACAGTGGCAAAGTGTCAAAAACGGTTAAAATTCCCGGCATATTCCATACAGTCAATCCAATCGCAAATGATAATTTTCCTATTTACAAAGAAAACGCCAGAGAATACTGTTTAATCCAATCAAAAAACTTTGGCGCTATGATACAAATGGAAGTAGGAGCCCTTCTGGTAGGGAAAATTGAAAACATTCCAAATAGAACAGAAGCGAAACGCGGGCAGGAAAAAGGCCATTTTGCATTTGGAGGCTCGACCATTATTATAATGACGCAAAAAGATGCAGTTTTACCGGACAAAGATCTGTTAAAAAACACAATGAGGGGAATCGAAACAAGGGTCAAATTAGGAGAGCGGATAGGCAGTAAAGGAGCAAACCCATAATTCAAGGAAGAATGGGTTTGCTTCTTCTATCTTCCGGTTAAATTTCTTCTATATTTACAAATTGATTCCGGTTTAATTTCACCTTTATATTTACGAATGTGAAAAAAGATAGTATAATATAATAATTAATGTGAGTAAGGGAGATAGACATGAGTACAGTTCTAAAAATGAATGAATTAAATCAGATAGGAAAAGGGGTCAGGCTTTTTTCCAAAGATGAAGGAATCCGCTGTATTGGCATGATTGTGAAGGGAAGTATCCGTATTCATGGAAATGGAATGCTTCGGATCGCAATGAAAGGAGAAATCATCGGCATAGCGGATATGTATGAGAAACAGTATCTTGCCGACTATATTACAGAAGAAGACGCCATATTTTATGCAATACCGGTCATTAACAACAGTCTGTTAGACGCTTTTATGGTGAATAACGTTGATTACCGTGGAATCATAGTTCATTCTATGGCATTAGAACTTACAGATTATCTAAACGAGCGGGAAAATCTTTTAGGTCTTGCCACGAAAGTATATGAGCATTGCGGGGACGGTTCAGAAGAAACCATTCCAAGGGCTGCGTTTCAACTAGAATGCAGTGAAGAAAAGGTGGCGGGCTATCGGGATATTAAAAATATTCCTTTAGAGGTAAAAAAGAAATACTATTCGTTTAGTAAAGATGCCGCTCTTTACCAATCTGAAGAAATTGCCGACATCGTACAGGAAATTTTTGCATCCTCGAAATCCACATTGAAATATTTAGAGGAAATGTATTATCACAGGACAGGAAATCCGCTCTATGCAAAAGGCATTCTGACAAATATGAAATATTTAGAAGACAGGTTTGCTTCTATCTTGACCGCTGCAGAGCAAAAAGAGGAGCTTCAGGCTGAACCAGATGAGGAAATTGAAAACCCTATGCCGCTTCTGAAAAATTCCCTGTTCCAGATTTTAAAATATGCGCAAGTTCCGGATGCAGAGCAAAAAGAAATCGTTACTTACATTCATGCGTTCGTAAATGCCAATGACCGTCTTTCCACGCAAGACGATATGAGGAAACTGAAAAAGCAGATTACTGGAATTTTTTACAAGTTATATAAACTCTGTATTTTCCAGTGGTTTGAAAATGAAAACGCTCCGTTGGCAGTGAAATTATTCTTAAATTACGGTTATATTGACGAACGTCTATTAGATGAAAACCAGATTGTATATTTGTGCAAAATGATAAGCAAAAAATACGAAGCGTTTTCCTGCCCCATTTATTCTTTGCCGGAATGGCTC
The DNA here is from genome assembly GCA_910589105.1 of uncultured Lachnospiraceae bacterium. Classification (GTDB taxonomy): domain Bacteria; phylum Bacillota; class Clostridia; order Lachnospirales; family Lachnospiraceae; genus Roseburia_B. The sequence continues at coordinate 6,904 of CAJUST010000031.1, read as the reverse complement.
AAAGAAATCTATGAGGGAAGAAAAGATCCGTCGAGAGATTCCTTTGAACAGGATTACCGCGATGTTTTAAGAGAAAAGAAACGTACAGGAGACATTACCGAGGCTCAGGAAAAAGAATACTTAGAAGACGGCAGACGAAAAGTAATGTTTGAAATTGACAATATGTTTATAAGCAATAATAAAATTGTCAACGGAAAACTTTCTACATTCGTTCCGATTCTATATAAAGATGAAATTTTTGGAAGTCTGGACAGGCTGTTTTTGCCAAAAGATACGTTACATCAGACCATTATCGATCTCGAGAAGAAAGATTTTACCATTTTTAACCGTGAAGTCTTATATACAAATCCAGAAATTAAAATAGAAAAAGAAACTGTAATTAAACATGTGTATCCAGATGTAATTTTAATGCCGGTATATGGGACCGCATCTTCGATGTGGCAGGAGATCACCGGTAAGAAACGGGATACGCCGGGCAGGTTTATCTTCCCGTCAATTACGGAAACAGAAGTGGACAAATTAGTGACGAAGGCATTTGGCAGGTTCCATTGGGAATATTGCAGATGCGAGCAAGGCGTATTTTGGAACAATATCCAATACAAGTCTTTGACGTCGGAATATATGGATTATATTCAGTATTACCGCAAAAACCACGAATTATCCGAAGAAAAAAGAGAAAAAATTAAAATGCAGATTCTGCGCGCAAGGAATAACAGCAGGGAAATTTTCTTAAGTGATTATGAGCTTTGGATCTACAATGAATCGAAATCCGCAATCAAATTAAACAAAGTATCCCGCGCAATATTAGCGACATACTGCCCGTTTTGCAAAGAAATCAGGGAATTTTTGAAAACAAATGCTGCTATTGCGGAAGCGATGACCCGTCAGCAGAGAGCCTTTGCAGAGCAGATTAAATTGTGGGATATGAGGATTAAGCGAAGGGAAAACAACAATCTTGAAGTTCCGGAAGAATTTTACGCTACATACAAATATTATGCAAATAATTAGTAGATCTATTGTATATGCAATATAGTAAAATAGAACTAAAATAAGGGAATCATGGAGGGTATGACATGAATGAGGAGAAGGATATTGTAAAGCAGGAAAAATCTGTGAAAGTCAGGCTGAAACTAACATTTTCCATCTTGATTTTAGCGGCGATGTTTATCGTGGAATTGTATCTGATGATGAATTTCTCAGACGACTTCCTGTTAATTGGCTTAGTAGGGCTTGCCATTTTGTGTTGTGTTTATATGATTATAGACTTTTCATTTAAAATGCAAAATGAGGCGGACGTGTTGCGGGAAATGGAATATGAAAGCATCTATAAAGGTGAGAAAGTCAATTACATTTTGATGAAGCAGGGTTTTTTGGATTTAGAGGAAATTATCAAAGAAAACAGGGCAAAAGTCGATTTTCCGGTTGATGATTTAATCAGCGCCCAAAAAGCAGTCGGCAAGGTCACAATCCAAAGAGGAAAAGAAAATACGACGGCTATCTTAAATTCAAATGAGAAATTAATGGACTGCATTATTACGTTTGAGGACAAGCTAGATGAAATCAGCAGAAGCCTTCGGGATTCACAAAAAGACACGATTGATCCACAGGAAATTGTTTCTGCCTTACAAGGCGGTTTAAGCGAGACGAAAAATTCTGTCCAAGAAGTGGTTTCGGAACTTTCTGATACAATACGTTCACAGATAAATACAATTCCTTCTTCCGTTTCAGAAATATCGGCGGGGATTGACGATGTAAAGAACCTGATAGAAGCAGTCGATGAAAAAGCGGCCGCGATTGACGAAATCCGCAAATTTACGGAAATTGTAGATAAAAAAGCATCTGCATTTGATGAAATGAAGAAACTGATCGCATCAGTTGAGCCAAAGCCCTTAGAACCGTCTGTAAGAGAAGAACGGAGCATACCGCCTGTATATGAAAAGCCATATACAGAAAAGATGCCTGAGATAAATCCTTTACCGGATAAAATGCCAATGATGGAGGATTCCGTACCAATTCCAGAGCCTATGCCGGAACCTGCTGTTGCAAAAGCGCCCCCAATCATGGAAGAATCTTTCCGGATGCCGGACATAGGAATGGAAGAATCCAAAGAAACCCAAGATTTTACAGAACCGGAACCCGTATTTTTGGAAGAACCTATCCCGATTCCGGAACCTGTCAGCCCAGAGCCCGTTTCGCCAATAGAGCCTGCTAACATACCAAAACCAGCAGTAGAAGAAACATCTCCTCTCCCAAATATGGCGGACCCGGGTCATGTAATGACGCCAGAAGAAATCGCATCGCTTTTGGCGAATATGTAAAATATGTAGTTTAATCATAATTCTATCATAACGATAAATAAAGACTTCGGTTAGAATATTTTCACGCCGGAGTCTTTATTTCTAAACAATAAAAGAGAATCATTAAAAAAATATTAAAAAAAATTAAAAAATCACTTGCATTTTGGAAAAGAATCCTATATAATCTATTTTGTTGTTGAAAAGATATGCGCCATTAGCTCAGCTGGAAGAGCACCTGACTCTTAATCAGGGTGTCCAGGGTTCGAGCCCCTGATGGCGTACTATAAGAGCGCTGATTTTGCGGACGAAAGAGCCGTGGGGTCGGCGCTTTTCTTTTCAAATGAAAATAAAAAGAAATGGGGGAACACGATGAAGAAAATAGAAGCAGTCATATTTGATTTAGACGGAACGCTTTTAAACACGCTTGAAGACTTGGCAGACAGTGTGAACGCCGCTTTGATAGAATACCATTGCCCGCAAAAAACGATTGAGCAGATACGGACTTATGTAGGAAACGGAATACGGAATTTAATGATACGAAGCGTAGACTTAGGTGAAAAGCGCCCAGATTTTGAACAAATATTTCAGGCGTTCCGTGTCCATTACCGGACGAATTGCAAACATAAAACAAAGCCTTATGAAGGCGTATATGAACTGCTGGAGAAGTTAAAAGCAGATGGAATAAAACTGGCGATTGTTTCAAATAAAGCAGATTTTGCAGTGAAAGAATTGAATGAATATTATTTTAAGGACATTCAGATGACGGCGATTGGAGAGCGGGAGGGAATATTAAGGAAGCCTGCGCCGGATACGGTATTTCAAGCATTAAAAGAACTTGGGGCGTCTGCGGAATCCGCGGTATATGTGGGGGATTCCGAAGTGGACATACAGACAGCGGCAAATGCGAAAATGCCTTGCATCAGCGTAACATGGGGGTATCGGGAAAAGCAGTTTTTAGAGGAGCATAATGCAGGAATTTTCGCAGAAAAAGCAGATGACATTTACCGTATTTTACAAACAATTTAATAACGCAATTATTTCCCGAAAGGAATCTCGGATACATAAAATTCTTTTGGGCACACACCTATTCTTATAAAAAAAATGGCAGCAGCGTTTATGGCGGCAAGAATTGCAGCATGAAATCTTTTTCATAAAAAGCCTCGTTCACTTGGATTTCTTTATCCTATGCGAAGAAGGCTTTTTTGTTTCATCGGACGGCAATCAATTTATAGATGGGGTTTCCTTTAGCTGAGAATTTTTCTTCATATTCTGTCATAATATTTCCGGCATTCATCACATCGTCGTGATGGAGATCTAATGTATAGGCATCAATGGTCCAACCGGAAGAAGGGATTTCCTCCAGAGAAAACTCAAATAAATCTTTATTATCCGTTTTAAATTCAATCCTGCCATCGGGCATTAAGATACGGTTATAAATGTCTAAGAATATGTTTGAAGTCAGCCGGCGTTTTGCATGCCGGTCTTTTGGCCATGGATCGGAAAAGTTTAGATAAATCCGTTCCACTTCATGTTCCGAAAAGACATCAGGCAAAAGCATAGCGTCCATACAGATAAATTTTAAATTATTGAGCGGGTTTTGTTCCATTTTTTGCAACGCCCGAATTAATACGCTTTCATAGCGCTCAATGCCGATAAAATTTATTTCGGGGTTTTGTCTGGCAAGTTCTGTAATAAATTGTCCTTTGCCCATTCCGATTTCAATATGGATAGGAAAGCCATTTGAAAAGACGGCGCGCCAGCATCCTTTGCATTTTTCAGGAGACTGTATACAGTATGGGCTTATAGCAACCGCCTCGGCGGCGCCTTTAATGTTTCTTAAACGCATAGATTCCTCCTTGACACATGATAATATAAATATAATCCTATGATACAACAAAATCAAAGATCATGTAAATAAATATTGCTTATCTGAGAGGGTAAGTCTATACTAGAAGATAGAAAAATAGAGAAATGAGAGGTAACTCCTTTGAAACGACATAGAAAAATATGCCTTCTGGCTGTCTTATCGTCGGTTCTGCTATGCAGTTTTTCAGAACCGGCATGGGCGAAAAAAAAGAAAAATAATCAATATTGGCCGCAAGGGCCGGAAATCGTATCGGCTTCAGGAATTGTAATTGAAGTTGATACCGGAACAGTTTTATATGAAAAGAATGTACATGACAGACATTATCCGGCAAGCATTACGAAAATTATGACGACGCTGCTTGCGATAGAAAACAGTAAAATGGACGAAGTTGTGACATTTTCCCATGATTCAGTTTACAATACAGAAGGGTCGGGGATTGCCCGCGACGTGGACGAGCAGATGACAATGGAACAATGCCTGTATGCGGTCATGCTTGCATCTGCAAATGAATGCGCTTATGCAGTTGCGGAACATACCGCGGGAGACATAGGGACATTTATTCAGATGATGAATGACAGGGCGGCAAAATTGGGATGTAAGGATACAAACTTTACTAATTGCAACGGCTTGCCAGATGAACAGCATTATACCAGCGCGTACGATATGGCATTGATCGCAAAAGAAGCCTATCAAAATGAAACATTCCGTATTATGAGCGGGACGAAAACCTATACGATCCCTTTTACAAATAAGCATACAGATGAAGAAACTTATCTGCAAAACCATCATCAGATGTTATATCCGCTAAAGACTAGAAAATATCTCTATGAGTATTGTTTGGGAGGAAAAACCGGATATACGACAGTGGCAAACAGCACTTTAGTGACATATGCGGAAAAAGACGGCATGACATTAATATGCGTAGTCTTAAATGCAGAAGGCAGCGGACATTATGAAGACACAAGGGCATTGTTTGATTTCTGTTTTGACAACTTTAAAAAAATGAATGTCCATGAAAATGAGGCTTCCTATTCTGAGAAGAAGGAAGAACGGGACGGAGTGTTAGGAGATTACGAACCTTTTGTAGCGTTAGATGCTTCCAGCAGTATTATCCTTCCAATCACTGCAGAGTTTACAGATGCAAAATCTAAAGTTGTATATGATAACAAAGACAAAGATATATTAGGAAGCATAAATTATACCTATGCCGGACGGACAGTAGGGACTGCAAATTTAACCGCAACCAACGCGCAAGTGGATTCTTTCCAGTTTATAGAGCAAAAAGAACAAACGAAAATGGAAGGGCAGGAGACGGCAGCAGATGCGGAAGAAACAGAAAAACAAACAGTGGTAATTCCGATTACAATAGGGTCTGTCTCTATCTTATTACTTGTGATTTTAGCAGTTGGGGCGTTGCTGTTCTTGCTTTGGAAGATGACGGATAATATTTATAGCATTAAGCGTAAACTTCATATAAATAAAAGGGATAAATCGCCATATAAGACAATAAAGCCAAGTAAATTCTATAGACGGAGAGGTCGGAAACGGTTTTAAAATCAGGAAAAAGACATTTGAATTTGCACTTTAATGAAAAAAGACAAAATATTGCATGATATTTTGTCTTTTTCTTTAGTTACGGACTTAATATGAATTGTTTGATTATTATGCGCGATATAGATTAATATCTTAATCTTTAAGTAAGGATTGACATAATTTTTCAAGCTGTTTTGGCTGGTCGGTATAGAGTAAAAGCCCGTTAGAAGTTTCTGTGATTGTCAGGACTTTATCCTGAAAGGTAATAGAGTTTTGGATCAGTTCTTTTAAGTAAACACATAGTGAAGGTTTTGCAGTGAGCAAGACGGGGGTGTAGTTTTCTAAAGAAACAGGCAGAACGTCTGCCTGCCGGAAAGCGGTTTTCAGTTCAGCTTCTTGCTTTAACTGTTCGGGAGTTTTATTCACAATAAAATAGCCGTTTTCATCTTTCGGAAGATTCATTGCTTTAATGGCGCGTTGCACTTGTTTTGTAAGGCTGGCGGAAGCGGGATATAGGGACTCAAAGTATGACATAAAATCAGAAGCGTGTTTGAAATGGTGGTTTTTGCCTTGTTGTAATACTTCGGTCATTAAAATTCTTTTGATAATTTTTTCGCAGGTTTCGCGGGAAGGGTTTTTTATATGGGTGGGAGGGGTGTTTGGGAATGGCATGGGAGGGTTCCTTTCTTTTTTGGTTTTTGTTAAGGTTACTATAAGGTAAAAAGATGGAGATGGCAATAGGGGAGATGAAATTTTTGGGGTGGTGGCTATGTTTACGCCAGCCAGATGACAGGGTATGCCCACGGGGCTTTGTTCAGGGATTAAGGGTATCTAATGTTTTCCTTTTTATGGGTTGGAGACGGACGGAACCGTCCCATACACGCCGTCCATGGCGTGAATGGGACTTCCGCGAACGTCCTGTTCGCGGATTCCTGTGTTTGCATTGGAAAACCTAAGATACCCTAAATCCCATCACAATGCCCCGTGGGCATACCCTGTCATCTGGCTGGCTACGTTTGTGATAAAAATTTCATTCTCTGATTTTTTATAGAGTGTGGGTTATGCTAAATTATATTTTTTGTAGCTCTTGTTTTATAGGATTGGGGGGGGGTATGAATTAGATTGGGTTTTTCTATATAAATTATATGATATTATAGGTAATTGCGAAACAAGTTCAAAATTTTGATTCCAATAGGGTAAAGGCCCG
>CAJUST010000030.1:698-27501 GCA_910589105.1 uncultured Lachnospiraceae bacterium | reverse complement strand
GGCTCCATGGTCAAGCGGTTAAGACATCGCCCTTTCACGGCGGTAACACGGGTTCGATTCCCGTTGGAGTCATTTTTTTATAAGGCGCAGTAGCCAAGTGGTAAGGCATGGGTCTGCAACACCCTGATTCACCGGTTCAAATCCGGTCTGCGCCTTTTATAAAGGATTTATAAAGAGTCTTATTATTCCTGATATAGGAATGATGGATTCTTTTTTTTTACATACGCCTAATAGGCATTTGTTAAACATATACTAAATGGAATAGAAAAAGAAAAGAAATGAGAAAATATGTCTATCATAGATATGCACTGTGATACAGTCTCAGAACTTTATAGTAGAAGAAAACAAGGTCTTGTAGAAGAATTATCTTCGAATCAATTATGTGTTGATTTAGAGCGATTAATGAAAGCCGGATATATTTTGCAGAATTTTGCGATATTTACGGATATTGGAAAAGAAGAAAACCCTTTTCAGTGCGCTAAAGGTCAGATTGATTTTATAAGAAAGGAAATAAACAAGAATAGTGATAAAATCCGCGAGGTAAAAACAATAGATGATATTTTAGAAAATAGGAAAGCGGGACGAATATCGGCGCTGCTTACTTTAGAAGAAGGGGAAGTTTGTGGAGGAAAGGAAGAAAAACTAGAGGAGTTTTATAACGACGGAATTAGAATGATGACATTTTGTTGGAATTATGATAATTCTTTGGCGACAAAAGCGGGTTTGACGGAGAAGGGAATTTCCTTTCTGGCGAAAATGGAAAAATTAGGCATGATTCCTGATGTATCACATTTATCGGAAGCGGGATTTTATGACGTATTCCGTTATGCGAAGAAACCTTTTGTGGCAAGCCATTCGAATGCGGCGACTTTATGCGGGCATAAGCGGAACTTAAGCGATGATATGATTCGAAAAATTGCGGAAAAAGGCGGAGTGATAGGGATTAATTTTTATGGGTTGTTTTTAGAGAATAAACCGCGAAATGGCGTATACTACAGTAAAGTGTCAAGGATTGCAGATCATATTTTTCATATGATTCAGGTTGGAGGGATTTCTTGCGTGGGTCTTGGCTCGGATTTTGATGGTTTTTCAGGAGAATCAGAATTGACGGATTGCTCTAAGCTATATTTATTGGAGAGGGAATTGAAAAAAAGAGGGATTTTGGAAAGTGAATTAGATGCTGTTTTTTATAAAAATATTCTAAATTTATATCAGGAAACATTAAGAAATAACTGGTAAAATTTGACTATAGTTTTACAATTTACTATAATAATGAATTAGAAATTATGCAGGTGTACGCAGGCAAAAAGCGAGGTCTTTTATGGCTAAGAAAAGCAACAGGAATAATTACTTGAAACAGGCAGGGATTTTAGCGGCGGCAGGAATTATTTGCCGCATTATTGGAATTTTATATAGAAGTCCGCTGACAAGCATTATAGGAGATGAAGGCAATGGATATTATACTTCTGCATATAATATTTATACGATTATATTGTTGCTTTCATCTTATAGCATTCCGTCAGCAATTTCAAAAATTATCGCATCAAAACTTGCCCTAAAAGAATACCGCAGCGCGCATAGAATTTTTCACTGCGCATTAATTTATGTGTTTGTAATCGGCGGGGCTGCAAGTTTATTTACTTTTTTGGGCGCGGAATTGTTTTTGGAAGGGGAAGCGGCAGTTGTTTTAAAAGTATTCTCCCCAACAATTTTTTTGTCAGGTTTTGCAGGTGTGCTGCGGGGATATTTTCAGGCGCATGGTTCCATGGTGCAGACTTCATTTTCGCAGATTGTTGAGCAGATTTTGAATGCTGTGATCAGCATATATGCGGCGCATCTTTTGATTGGAATGGCTTCTTCAAAGAGCAGTACCACAAAAGCCATCTATGGCGCCGCAGGAAGCGCGCTTGGAACAGGAAGCGGCGTTGTCATTGCTTTGTTATTTATGCTTGCGGTATATGCGTTAAACAGGAAAATGCTGCATACCAGAATGGCAAAGGACAGGCATCGTTATATAGATACTTATGAGGACATTTTAAAAGGAATGCTAGTTACGGTAACGCCTATTATTTTAAGCACCTTTATCTATAATTTCAGCACATCTTTTAATCAGACAGTGTATTCAAAAGTAATGATTTATTCCAAAGGGCTTAGCGTTGCAGAGACAGCGACGGCCTATGGCGTGTTTGCTGGAAAAGCGATGGTGATTATAAATATTCCGATTGCCCTTGCGGCTTCGCTATCTTCTGCGATGATTCCGACTATATCAAAAAGCAGCGCATTGGGAAACCGGGCAGTGGCGAAAAAAAAGGCAGAGAATGCGATGTGGACGACTATGCTGATTGCAATTCCTGCCGCGATGGGGCTGGCAGTGTTGGCGAAACCAATTATGCAGCTTTTGTTTCCGCAAAAAGACACATTAGACATGGCGGCAAGGCTGTTGGCAATGATTGCTGTGACGGTTATTTTTTATTCGTTGTCAACGCTGACAAATGGCATTTTGCAGGGAATTGGAAAAGTGAATCTGCCTGTGCGGAATGCGGCGGTTGCATTAGTGGTTCAGACGGTTCTTTTGGTTGTGTTGCTTATGTTTACGGAACTTGATTTATATGCGCTTGTAATCTGCCTGATTGTATATTCATTCTTAATGTGCGTGTTAAACAGCATATGCGTCCGTCGGTATATTGGCGTAAAAGAGGATTTTAAGACAATGTTTCTATTGCCGTTTCTTTCCGCTCTTTTGATGGGAATTTGCGCGCGCAGCTTTTATATGGGGCTTAGCATGTTTGTGAAAAGCAATGTAATCTGTTTAATCCCATCGATTCTTTTGGCGGTCATTGTTTATGCAGTGGCGATCTTGAAAACTGGGGCGGTAGGGGAAGATCAGCTTGCAAACTTTCCAAAAGGGAGATTTCTGGTTGCGGCAGCGAAAAAGAGCCATCTGTTAAAGGTAGAAAAGTGATTCCATTTTTCCGATGGTTGTGGTATATTCTAATATATGGAAACGAAAATATATAAAATAGAAGATTGCGCGGCATGTTTTAGGCAGATAAGAGAGGCCGCAAAGATAATTAAAACGGGTGGGTTGGTCGCATTTCCAACTGAAACGGTGTATGGTTTAGGGGCAAACGCATGTGATCCAAATGCCTCTAAAAAGATTTATGAGGCAAAAGGACGGCCATCGGACAACCCTTTAATCGTTCATATTGCTGAATTTGAAGATATGTATCAAATTGCGGAAGACGTTCCCGCAAAAGCAAAGCTTCTTTCAAACGCATTCTGGCCCGGTCCATTGACGATTATAGTGAAAAAGGGAAAGGCTGTGCCTTATGAGACAACAGGCGGTTTAGACACGGTTGCTGTGCGGATGCCGGCTCATAAAACGGCGTTGGCATTGATTCGTGAGAGCGGCTGTCTGATTGCGGCGCCCAGCGCAAATAAATCAGGCAGGCCAAGTCCTACATTGGCCGCTCACGTCAAAGAAGATTTGAATGGGAGGATACCATTGATATTAGATGGCGGGGAAGTAGGAATTGGGATAGAATCGACGATTGTGGATTTGACTGAAGAAACTCCAATGATTTTAAGGCCGGGATATATTACGGCTGACATGTTGGCTGAGAAGATTGGAACTGTTTGGACAGATCCTGCAATTTTGACAAAAGATACGTCTGCAAGGCCAAAGGCGCCGGGCATGAAGTACCGCCATTATGCGCCAAAAGCAGATTTAATAGTGATAGAAGGCAAGAAAAAAAATGTAATAGAAAAAATTAATGCGTTGACTAGAGAGAAGCAAAGCCAAGGCAGAAAAGTCGGCGTAATTGGAACGGACGAGACGATAGGATATTATCAGGGAGATCGCGTTTTGACGGTAGGAAGCGGGAAAGACGTGGATCATATTGCGAGAAATTTATATCGTATTTTGAGGGAATTTGATGAGATGGAAACAGACGTCATTTATTCAGAAAGCTTCCGGTCATTTGGAATCGGACAGGCTGTTATGAACCGTTTGTTGAAAGCGGCGGGGCATCAGGTTCTTATGGCGAAGGATAATCAGGGGGACACAAAAATTGTATGATAAAATAATATTTGCAGCCGAAAGCGGTAATTGCAGGGAAATTATGGCTGCTGCGATTTTAAAAAATCTTGGTTTAACATGGAATATAGAAATTTTGGCGCGGGGGCTTGTAGTTTTATTTCCAGAGCCTTTGAACCAAAAGGCGGAAGCGGTGATGATTAGCAATGGGCTTTCTACAGAAGGCTGTATGTCGAGCCAGCTTACGGAAGATGATTTACAGGGCAATGTTTTAGTATTGGCGATGGAGAGTAAACATAGGGATAAAATTTTAGAATTGTTTGCCCATGCCGATTCCAATAAGGTTCATGTGCTTTCGGAATATGTGGGAGATGAAATTGAGGTTATGGACCCTTATGGAGGAACGCTGCAAATGTATGGGCTTTGCTATGAAACACTGCTTGCGACGCTGAAAAAACTTGTAAATATTTTGGATAAAGGAGTTTTTTATGAGTGATAAAAGAAAGGACTATATTAGTTGGGACGAGTATTTTATGGGGGTTGCGATGCTTTCCGCCATGCGATCAAAAGATCCACATACGCAGGTAGGGGCCTGTATTGTAAGCGGCGATAATAAGATTCTTTCAATGGGATATAATGGGTTTCCTTCCGGCTGTTCTGATGATGCGTTTCCATGGGCAAGAGAAGGGGAGCCTTTGGAAAATAAGTATTTGTATACAACGCATAGCGAGCTGAATGCAATTCTCAATTACCGGGGTGGAAGTTTGGAAGGCGCGAAGATATATGTTTCATTGTTTCCGTGTAATGAGTGCGCAAAAGCGATTATTCAGTCAGGAATTAAGACAGTTGTGTTTGATTCTGACAAATATCGGGATACTCCGGCAGTGATTGCATCCAAACGCATGTTTGATGCGGCTGGCGTGCGGTATTATAAATATGAACATACGGATCGGGAAATTTCCCTGTGTTTATAAAAGGAGAATTTTTGTGAAATACAAGAAGAATGTTTATCAATCTTTTGCTCTGATTACGCAATTTGGGATTCATATGATTGTCCCGATTTTAATGTGCACAATGTTAGGGGTATATATTGGAAAGAAGTATGATATGCTGTTAATAGTGGCGCCTTTGTTTGTCATAGGCGCTCTTGCAGGTTTTCGCAATATTTACCGGTTAGCGAAAAAAATATATGAACAGGAAAGTGACAGGGATACCAGAAATGTTAAGAAGACTAAATAAAGCGCTGCCCGAACTGGTGATGGGAATTATTCTTTACGGCATAGCTGCGCAGTCTGTCGGCATCTGGCTGACGGAACAAAAAGCAATGTATTCAGCCGGCTTATGGCTGGGGATACTGCTGGCGGTTGGAATGGCAATTCATATGGCGGTCGTCATAGAAGATGCCGTGAGCGCGCAGAGCGGCCGGGGGAAGTTGATTACTATGTCGCTTTTACGTTATTTTGCGGTGGCGGCGGCATTTCTTGTAATTTCATATTTTAAGCTTGGAAATCCTATTGCCGCTTTTGTTGGGGTAATGGGTTTAAAAATTGCTGCGTATATGCAGCCTCTATTGCATAAAGTAATGATAAGATTTCAAAGAAAGGAGGGAGAGCCAGAAACTTTTGAAAGTGGAAAAATAGAAGAACAGGAATAAGGAGGTGAGAATTTGAATAATGCAATTTTGATGTCAGCCGGCGCGGATATAGATATTATGGTGCATGGTTTGTTTTCTTACGAAGTGTTTGGCCAGACCTGCTGGATTACGACGACCCATGTATGCGTATTGATTGTGATGATTCTGTTAATTGGTTTTTTTATTGCCGCGAACAGGAAAATTAAACATGCGAAGGAAACGCCGGACGCTTTTCAGAATGTAGTGGAGCTGATTGTTGAGATGCTAGATAAAATGGTAAAAGGCGTAATGGGCGTAAATTCCGTTAAATTTGCGAATTATATCAGCACAATTTTTATCTTTATCTTAATGAGCAATATATCCGGAATTTTTGGGTTAAGGCCTCCGACGGCTGATTATGGCGTAACGTTTGCGCTTGGGGTTATGACATTTTGTTTGATTCAGTTTAACAAATTTAAACACCAGCATGTGTCGGGCGTGCTCAAAGGATTGTGCGATCCATGGCCGATTTGGGCTCCAATCAATATTATTAGTGAAATTGCAGTGCCGATTTCCTTGTCATTGCGTCTGTTTGCGAATATTTTGTCAGGCACGATTATTATGGCGCTGGTTTACGGATTATTAGGCTGGATTGCAACATTTTGGCCGTCTGCGCTCCATGTTTATTTTGATTTATTCTCAGGGGCAATTCAGACTTATGTATTTTGTATGTTGACGATGACATACATCAACCAGGCGATTGATTCAGAGTAACGATAGGTATAAAATTATATATACAGGAGGAATTATATTATGAATATTTCAGGAAATGACTTAATCTTAGCATGTTCAGCTATTGGCGCCGGTTTGGCAGTTATAGCAGGAATCGGGCCCGGCGTCGGGCAGGGTATTGCGGCTGGTTATGCGGCAAATGCAGTTGGAAGAAATCCGGGAGCAAAATCTGACATTACATCTACGATGTTATTAGGACAGGCAGTTGCCGAAACAACAGGTCTGTACGGTCTGCTTGTGGCAATCCTCTTACTTTTCGTAAAACCTTTGACATGGTAGCAGTAAAAAGCTGCCTTAATGCGCATAAGCGCGGATTGTTAGATACGGAAAGGAGGGTAAACTTCTAAATATGGATAGATTGTTTGGGCTTGACATGCAGCTATTGATGGACGCGCTGCAATTTGGCGCATCTGTGTTTGTGTTATTTCTGTTTGCAAGCTATCTTTTGTTTAATCCGGTTCGGAAACTGTTAAAAGACAGGCAGGAAGGCATTCAGAAAAACATTAGCGATGCAGCAGCCGATAAGGAGAGCGCAAAAGAATTAAAAGAGCTGTATGAAAACAAATTAAAAGGCGTAGAAAAAGAAGCAGAGCAGATATTGAGTGAAGCGCGTCAGAAAGCATTAAAAAATGAAGCGAGAATTATGGACGAGGCAAAAGAAGAAGCCGGCCGCATTATCGAGCGGGCGCGTCAGGAAGCCGCATTGGAGAAAAAACGCGCAATCGACGAGGTTAAGCAAGAGATGGTTGCCGTTGCCTCTATGATGGCGGCAAAGGTAGTTACTGCTTCAATGAATATTCAGATTCAGGATACGCTTGTAGAAGAAACGCTGAAAGAAATGGGTGATTCGACATGGCAAAGCTAGTTGCAAAAACGTATGGAGATGCATTATTTGAGGTGGCGGCAGAGTCAAAACGCTTGGATGCGTTTTACGAAGAAGCGGAAGGAGCGCGCGCTGTTTTAAAGGAAGATGCGGATATTTATAAATTAATGAATCATCCGAAGATTGTAAAAGAAGAAAAAATTCAAATCATAGAACATATTTTCAAAGGACGGATATCAGATGAGCTGGTAGGACTTATTGGCATGATTGTCGATAAGGGGCATTTTGCCGAACTGGATTCTGTGCTGGAGTATTTTATTAATGAAGTAAAAGAATCAAAGAATATTGGAACTGCTTATGTGACGTCTGCATTAGAATTGTCAGAAACGCAGAAAGCGCAGGTGGCAAAGAAATTGATTCAGACGACGAAGTATGTAGAATTTGAAATGCACTATGATGTAGATGCCGCATTGATCGGCGGTATGGTAATTCGGATTAAGGATCGTGTGGTGGACAGCAGTATTCGGACGAAGCTCAATCATTTATCCAGAGAATTATCGAAAATTCAGTTGAAAGTAGGTGAATGAGTTCCATGAATTTAAGACCAGAGGAAATCAGTTCTGTAATTAAAGAACAGATTAAAAGATATGCAGCGCAGCTTCAAGTGGCGGATGTAGGAACGGTAATTCAAGTGGCAGATGGAATTGCCCGCATCCATGGGCTTGAAAATGCAATGCAGGGCGAGCTTTTAGAGTTTCCCGGTGAAGTGTATGGAATGATACTTAATTTAGAGGAAGATAATGTCGGAGCAGTTTTGTTAGGCGATGCCAGAAGCATTAATGAAGGCGATACAGTAAAAACTACCGGAAGGGTAGTGGAAGTCCCAGTCGGCGACGCCATGCTGGGGCGTGTTGTAAATGCGTTAGGACAGCCGATTGATGGCAAAGGGCCGATTGAAACGGAAAAATTCCGTAAAATTGAGCGTGTCGCAAGCGGCGTTATTTCCAGAAAATCGGTAGATACGCCGCTTCAGACAGGCATTAAGGCAATCGACGCCATGGTGCCGATTGGACGCGGCCAGCGTGAGCTGATTATAGGCGATAAGCAAACAGGCAAAACTGCGATTGCGATTGATACGATTATCAACCAAAAAGGCAAAGATGTAAAATGTATTTACGTGGCAATCGGCCAGAAAGCGTCTACGGTTGCTTCGATTGTAAAAACGTTAGAAGAATTTGGCGCGCTTTCTTATACGACAGTCGTTGCATCGACTGCAAGCGAGCTGGCGCCGCTTCAGTATATTGCGCCGTATTCCGGATGCGCAATCGGAGAAGAATGGATGGAAAACGGACAGGACGTACTTGTGGTATATGACGATTTGAGCAAACATGCCGCGGCATACCGGACGCTCTCCCTGTTGTTAAAGAGGCCGCCGGGACGTGAAGCGTATCCGGGCGATGTATTTTATCTTCATTCCAGATTATTAGAACGCGCGGCAAGGTTAAATGACAGTTTAGGAGGCGGATCATTAACGGCGCTTCCAATTATCGAGACGCAGGCAGGAGACGTTTCCGCTTATATTCCGACTAATGTAATTTCGATTACGGACGGACAGATTTATTTGGAAACAGATATGTTTAATGCCGGATTCCGTCCGGCAATCAACGCAGGGCTTTCCGTTTCCCGCGTAGGCGGAGCGGCGCAGATTAAAGCCATCAAGAAGATTGCGGCGCCGATTCGAGTAGAGCTTGCGCAGTACCGTGAATTAGCGGCATTTTCACAGTTTGGTTCAGAATTAGACGCTGATACGAAGGAAAAACTGGCTCAGGGGGAAAGAATCCGGGAAATCTTAAAGCAGCCGCAGTATCAGCCGATGCCGGTTGAAAATCAGGTGGTTATCATCTATGCGGCGACTAAAAAATATTTAATTGACATACCTGTGGAAGATGTGCTGCGTTTCCAAGAAGAATTGTTTGATTATGTGGAGACAAAATATCCGGAAATTTTAGAATCTATCCGCAAAACGAAAGAAATGACGAAAGAAAATGAAAAAGCGTTAATTAAAGCGATTGAAGAATGTAAAAAATCATTTCGGTAGAACGAGAAGTAAGGGCGGTGAAAAATTATGGCCTCGATGAGAGACATTAAGCGAAGAAGAAGCAGCATACAAAGTACGCAGCAAATCACAAAAGCCATGAAGCTTGTTTCTACAGTCAAATTGCAGAAGGCGAAAAATCGCGCGGAGGAGACGAATCCATATTTTAATTATATGTATCAGACGGTAGTTTCGATGCTGAAACGTTCCGGTACAATCCGTCACGCTTATCTGAATGCCGGCGCATCCAAAAAGAAAGCGGTTGTAGTAATCACTTCAAACCGCGGATTAGCCGGAGGATATAACTCAAATGTCGTGAAGCTTGTGACAGAGAGCGGGATAGACAAAGAGGACGTAAAGATATATTCCATCGGGAACAAAGGAAAAGAAGCATTGGAACGAAAAGGGTATGAGATTGCGTCAGATTACTCTTCCGTGATTGAAGCGCCGGTTTATGAAGATGCGGCGGCAATCTGTAAGCAGATTTTAAAAGCGTTTCAGGAAGAAGAAATCGGTGAAATATATTTGGCGTATACGCATTTTAAAAATACCGTAAGCCATGAGCCGAAACTGATGAAGCTGCTTCCGATAGAAATTGGAGATACAGAGGAAAAAGACGAATCCAATATCTTAATGAATTATGAGCCAAACGATGAAGAAGCGTTGGATTTAATTATACCGAAATATATCACCAGTCTTTTTTATGGCGCATTGGTGGAAGCGGCAGCCAGCGAAAACGGAGCCAGAATGCAGGCAATGGATTCAGCAACAAGCAATGCAGAAGAAATGATAAGTGATTTGTCATTGAAATACAACCGGGCGCGTCAAGGTTCGATTACGCAGGAATTAACCGAAATCATTGCGGGCGCGTCAGCGATTTCATAAAGAATGCCGGAAGGCAAAGAGGGATAACCGAAAAGAAGGAGTGATAGAAAGAGATGGCAGATAAGAATATAGGTAAAATCACTCAGATTATCGGCGCCGTTCTGGATATTAAATTTACAGAGGGGCATTTGCCGGAGATTAACGACGCTATCAACGTTACGACCCAAGAGGGGAATAAGCTGGTAGTGGAAGTGTCTCAGCATCTGGGTGACGATACGGTCAGATGTATTGCCATGGGTTCTACAGACGGGCTTGTCCGTGGAATGGAAGCTATAGCGACCGGGGCGCCAATCAGTGTTCCGGTTGGTGAAAATACATTGGGGCGTATGTTCAATGTCTTAGGCGAGCCGATTGATGAAGTGAAGCCGCCGAAAAACGTTGAGTATTGGCCTATCCATAGAAAAGCGCCTACCTTTGAAGAACAATCGACTTCACAGGAGATGCTGGAGACCGGAATAAAAGTAGTGGATTTGCTTTGCCCGTACCAAAAGGGCGGAAAAATTGGGCTGTTTGGCGGCGCAGGCGTT
Organism: uncultured Lachnospiraceae bacterium; assembly: GCA_910589105.1. Lineage (GTDB taxonomy): Bacteria > Bacillota > Clostridia > Lachnospirales > Lachnospiraceae > Roseburia_B. The sequence continues at coordinate 16,731 of CAJUST010000030.1, read as the reverse complement.
GGCAAGACAGTTTTGATTCAGGAATTAATCCACAATATAGCGACAGAGCATGGCGGCTATTCCGTATTTACGGGAGTAGGAGAGCGGACCCGTGAAGGGAACGACCTTTATTATGAAATGAAAGAATCCGGCGTAATTGATAAAACGACCATGGTATTTGGGCAGATGAATGAGCCGCCCGGAGCCAGAATGCGCGTTGGATTGTCTGGTCTGACAATGGCGGAATATTTCCGCGATAAAGGCGGAAAAGATGTGCTTTTATTCATTGATAATATTTTCCGTTTTACGCAGGCAGGTTCTGAGGTATCGGCATTATTAGGCCGTATGCCTTCCGCCGTAGGCTATCAGCCAACCTTACAGACAGAAATGGGAACGCTTCAGGAACGTATTACATCAACGAAAAATGGTTCCATTACTTCTGTTCAGGCAGTTTACGTTCCAGCCGATGACCTTACAGATCCGGCTCCGGCGACAACGTTTGCCCACTTAGATGCAACGACCGTTTTAGAGCGTTCCATTGCAGAGCTTGGAATCTATCCGGCAGTAGACCCGCTTGGATCAACTTCACGAATCTTAGATCCGAGAATTGTCGGGCAGGAGCATTTTGAAGTTGCCCGCGGCGTTCAGGAAATCCTGCAAAAATACAAAGAACTTCAGGATATTATTGCAATCTTAGGTATGGACGAACTTTCAGAGGACGACAAGCTTGTCGTAAACCGAGCAAGAAAAGTGCAGAGATTTTTGTCTCAGCCATTCTTTGTCGCTGGGCAGTTTACGGGTCTGGAAGGGAAATATGTTCCAATTGCAGAAACAGTTAGAGGATTTAAAGAAATTATAGAAGGCAAATTAGACGACGTACCGGAAAGCCATTTCTTAAATGCCGGAACAATAGATGAAGTGCGCGCCCGTGTGAAGTAAGGGGTGATAAAATGGCAGACAATGAAAAAATGTTTCAGGTGCAAGTCATAACGCCGGATCGGGTTTTTTATGCTGGAGAGGCGGAAATGATTGAGTTTACGACTAACTCCGGCCAGATTGGCGTTTACAAAAACCATATACCGCTGACAACCGTACTGGCTCCGGGAGCAGTCATCATACATGAAGCGGAGGGAGAAAAAATTGCCGCGGTTCATGCTGGATTCGCGGAAATTTTGCCCGAACAGGTGACGTTACTGGCAGAAATAGCGGAATGGTCAGAGGAGATAGACATTAACCGGGCAGAAGCCGCCAAAAAAAGAGCGGAAGAACGCCTTATGGCAAAAACAGCCGATATAGATTTAGCCCGCGCAGAGTTTGCTCTGCGAAAGGCATTGACAAGGATCGGCGTCAAAGATATGAAATAAAAAATAAAAGCGCCGCTCGAACAGCATAGAGCGGCGTTTTTATACAATTTTAAGTTTTTGCGCGCGTTTATACACACGTTCAAAAATATATTCAAACTCTTTATTTAGTTCTAAAATTTTTAAAAATCTTTTTTCACAAAATTGAATATCTGTGTATTCTAAAAACTGAAAAGCCAAGTCGCGCATGGTTTCTTTCGTGTTAAACATTTGGCTAAACGTTTCCTCAGCATCCCGCATAAAATAATCCGCTACAAGCGCGCAGTTGAAATCAAACAATGGAGCCAGTTTTTCGATTTTGCCGGTTTCATTATTCATCAATGCGCCGTAATTTTGCGTATGCCTGTCTGTGTTCATAATAATATAATCTAAAACGGGGATGCTGGCGAACAACGAACCCCACTCTTTTAAACAAAATTCCCTAAAATCAATGCCGAGGCGCTTCAAGTAATCCATAAACTCCCAAGCTTCCACAAATGAATATTCTTCATCAACAAAATTCTCGCAAATTGAAATTACAGCCAGCCCATCTGTCGTATTCTTAATATCTCCGGCATAAACAATGCTGTCAATCCCATTTTCGAAACATTCTAAAATTTCTGATGCAAGGATTTCCATTTTCGTATTCACAAAATTATTCGTCCGATCCGATTTCAGCATATACAGGTTTCCGCCAATATGTATCCAGCCTTTACGGAACAGGCCCTTAGTCGTTAGTTCAGGGCAAATTGCATTTGTCGCAATCGTCGGGTTAAAGCCGCTTAAAGATATATCTGCAATATCACTTAAATTATTTTGGCGTATGTTTACATTCTTCCATTCAAGGTTAGCATTTTCTTCTTTAATCCAAAAACTGTCCTGAATGGAAACGCCTTTACACTTAATGCAGATATTTGTGCGGTTATCAATGGAATCAATCTGGGGAATTTGAAACGCGGCATAGATTTGTTTGGCATTGTCTCTTGAGAGGGAAAGAATCCGGCTGCTTAAATAACTTTTTACAGCCTGAATATTAAACAGAATATCTTTCATATTATTTGCCTTGCGGATATTAGAGCGAAGGCAGTAGGGAAGTAAGTCATTATGAATCACTTCTACAATAAATTCATCTAAATCAAAATATAAAACCGGAGTGTCTTTTAACATTAAATACATAGTTAATTTGCCTTTGCCCTTTCTTATGTGTAAAGTTATTTCTATTTTAGAGCGCTAGCGTGATAAAATCAATGGGTTAAGGAATTGTTTCTTAATTAATTTTTAAGAAAAGCATCATTAAGGGGATTCCTACTTTTGAAATTCTGAATATACAACTGTCTTGTCAGCATAGCGAAACTGTGTTATAATGCGTGAAATATGATTCAGGGAGGAACAAAGGAAGATGAATGAGAAAATTTGCAGGCTAAAGCAAGAAAAAGATGTGGTAATCCTTGCGCATTATTATGTAGATGGGGCTGTTCAGGAAATTGCAGATTTTGTGGGCGACTCTTATGCGCTGGCAGAGCTGGCGGCGGAAACAAAACATAAAAATATCTTGTTTGCCGGAGTGTCCTTTATGGGAGAGAGCGCGAAACTGTTAAATCCGGATAAGCATGTCTATATGGCGGATCTAACGGCAGGATGCCCGATGGCGGATATGGTGACGGCAGAGCAAGTGAGAACGATACGGAAAAAATATCCGGATGCGGCGGTAGTCTGCTATGTAAATTCTTCAGCAGAGGTAAAAGCGGAATCAGATATTTGCGTGACTTCTTCTAATGCAGTTAAAGTTGTAAAGAAACTTACGCAAAATCAGATTTATTTTATACCGGACAGCCATTTGGCGCGCTTTGTGGCGAAACAGGCTCCTGAAAAGGAATTTATTTATCACAATGGATATTGCCCCACGCATCGAAGCATTGAGCGGAATTTATTGTTAGAAGCAAAACAAAAATATCCAAACGCCCCGGTTCTGGCGCATCCGGAATGCGCAGAAGACGTGTTAGAACTTGCAGATTATGTGGGAAGTACGACAGAGATTATCCGCTTTGCAAAAGAAAGTCCGGCAAAAGAATACATTATTGCCACGGAAACAGGAGTTTTCTATCAGTTGGAAAAAGAGAACCCAGACAAACGCTTTTATCCTGTGATCTCTCCACAGGTCTGTCCGGATATGAAAAAGGTGACGATGGAAAAGATAGCAAATGTTTTAGAAAATATGGGAAGCGAAAGCTGTCCGGAGGTAATTTTGGATACACAGATTATGGAACGGGCCGCCCGCCCCTTGGAGAAAATGTTAGAGATGGCAAGGTAGCGGCATCTATGGAGGCAAGATGAAAACAGATATATTAATTATAGGAACGGGCTGTGCGGGGCTGTTTTGCGCGCTTCATCTTCCAAAGGATAAAAATATTTACATGATTACAAAGGAAAAAGCGGAACATAGCGACTCTTTTCTGGCTCAGGGCGGTATGTGCATGTTAAGAGAAGAATCGGATTATGACAGCTATTTTGAAGACACGATGCATGCCGGACATTATGAAAATAATCCTGAATCGGTGGAAATTATGATACGTTCTTCCAGAGATGCGGTGGAGGATTTAGTGTCGTATGGCGTCGAGTTTCACAGAGAACGTGATGGAAGTTTTTCCTACACGCGAGAAGGAGGGCATTCTGCAAAACGGATTTTGTTCCATGCCGATATAACCGGAAAAGAAATTACGGGAAAGCTTTTGGAAAAAGCAAGGCGTCAGCCGAATATCCAGATTGTAGAGAATTGCGCAATGCTGGATTTGATTTGCGGGGAAAATGCCTGCTATGGCGCGTATGTCCGGAATAAAGAAGGAAAACTGGATAGGATTTATGCGGACATAACGGTTTTGGCATGCGGAGGAATTGGCGGGTTATATCCACATACAACAAATTACAGGCATTTAACCGGAGACGGCATTGCGGTAGCTTTGGAGCATGGGATAGAGCTGGAACATATCAATTATGTCCAGATTCATCCGACGACGCTTTATACAGAGGAAACGGAAGAACGGAGTTTTTTGATTTCTGAATCGGTACGGGGAGAAGGAGCCGTCCTTTATAATGCAAACAAAGAAAGGTTTGTAAACGAGCTTCTTCCAAGAGACGCCCTGACAAAAGAGATTTATAGTCAGATGGAAAAAGACGGAAAGCCATTTGTATGGCTTTCTATGGAACACATATCAGATGAGGAAATCCGGCGCCATTTTCCTAATATTGTAGAGCATTGTAAATCAAAAGGGTACGACGTTTTTCATGAATGTATTCCAGTCGTTCCGGCGCAGCATTATTTTATGGGAGGAATCAAAGTGGATAAATTTTGCAGGACTTCTATGGAAAGATTATATGCGGTCGGAGAAACCGCCTGTAACGGCGTGCATGGGAAAAACAGGCTTGCAAGCAATTCGCTTTTGGAAAGCTTGGTTTTTGCAAAACGCGCGGCAAAAGATCTGTCATGCCGCAAGTTTAATGCAACACATTGGAAAGAAACCGGAAAAGAACCGGATTATTCGCCTTACGAAGATGAGGAGCATTTGGCGGAAACTTATAAAAAGAACGTATTAAGTGAGATTGAGAGGTTAAATAAATTATGTATGATCCAATAACAATGAAATTAAATGTAGATCCTTATATTTTAAGCGCTTTAAAAGAAGACATTACAAGCGAAGATGTGACGACAAATTCCGTTATGCCCCATTTTTGTCTCGGGGAAGTCAATTTGATTTGTAAGGAAGACGGAATTATCTGCGGGCTTTCTGTATTTGCAAGGGTTTTTCAACTTTTAGATGAAAAGGCAGAAGTGACTTTTTTTACACAAGACGGCCAAGCGGTAAAGGCGGGTGAACGCCTTGCGAAAGTCCGGGGGGATATCCGCGTGTTATTGTCCGGAGAACGCACAGCGCTGAATTATCTTCAGCGAATGAGCGGAATTGCAACATATACGGCTTCAGTTGCAAAGTTATTAGAGGGCAGCGGCATAAAACTGTTAGACACAAGAAAGACAACGCCGAATAACCGGATATTTGAAAAGTATGCGGTACGGGTTGGAAGCGGGCATAACCATAGGTATAATTTAACAGACGGGGTGCTCTTAAAGGATAATCACATCGGCGCGGCAGGCGGCGTGAAAGAAGCAGTGCAAATGGCAAAAGAATATGCTCCTTTTGTGCGGAAAATAGAAGTGGAAGTGGAATCACTTGAAATGGCAAAGGAAGCGGTGGAAGCGGGGGCGGATATTATTATGTTGGATAATATGGAGCCGGAAGTTATGCGGGAAGCGGTTGAGATGATTGCCCATAGGGCGGAAATTGAAATTTCAGGCAATGTAACAAGAGAGACGGTTCAAAGGATATTAGATCTTGGCGTCGACTATGTTTCCAGCGGGGCATTAACGCATTCTGCGCCTATTTTAGATATTTCATTAAAGAATTTACGTCCGGTTTCTGAAGGAAAGTGAGTATGGTATGAGCGGAGAACAAAGAAGGGAGAAAATGCTTGAGATTCTGGCAAATGCCAGACAGCCGGTTTCCGGAACGGCTTTAGCCAAAACGTTTGCAGTTAGCCGTCAGGTCATTGTGCAGGATATTGCCCTTTTACGGGCACAAAAGAGGGAAATTGTAAGCACCTGCCGCGGATATATGATGGGAAGCGGCATATCTTGCCAGAGAATTTTTAAGGTAAAACATTCTGATGATGAAATGGAAGAAGAATTAAATCTATATGTGGATTTTGGCGGCATGGTTGTCGATGAATTTGTCTATCATAAAATTTACAATGTGATCCGTGTAGAGATGGGGTTAAAATCCCGCCGTGATGTGAAAGAATATATAGAAAAATTAGAAAGCGGCATTTCAAAATCCTTAAAAGACGTAACATCAGGCTTCCATTATCATACAGTGACAGCGGAATCAGATGAGATTTTAGACCAGATTCAAGAGGAACTGCAAAAAAGAGGGTTTTTAGCGGAGCTTAGAGATTATGAACCAATAGATTTCTGGAAAGAGTAGGCAGCAGGGAATAATTGTGGTTTACAGACCGGTTTACAACAAAAAAAACTTATTTCACGTCAAAACGCTTTAAGGATTCCTCTCATTAGACGAAATATAACTTGAAACAACTAGAGTCGGTCAGATGAAAATGAAACGGAGGAATGAAACATGAAAATAGGTGGAGTAAACCAAGGAACCCCAAAAATAGGATTGTCTAATTCAGGGCAGGAAGATGCGTATAGTAAACACATTAAGACCCAGATTGCCCAAATTCAAAAGGAAATGCAGCAGCTTTCATCAAATGAGGAATTAAGCGCGGAGGAAAAACAAAAGAAGCGGCAGGAGTATCAACAGAAAATCACAGAATTAAACAATCAGCTCCGCCAGCATGAAATTGATAAAAGAAGGGAAAAGCAGCAAGAGCAGGCAGCGGCGAAAGGAGAGGAGCAGGCAAAGGAGCGGCCGGAAACGAATGAAGGCATTTCAAAGGCTGGCATCAAATCAATGATATCCGCAGATTCGTCCATGAAACAGGCAAAATCTCAGGGAACAGTCGTTACGAAACTAAAAGGGGAAGCCAGAGTAACGGCGAGGGAAATCAAAACAGATTTAGAAAGAGGCGGCAATGTTGGAGCAAAACAGGAGCTGCTTGCGAATGTCAACCAGAGTGTGGAAAAAGCGGAAGGCTGGCAGTTTAAAGAACTGAGAAAAGCCAACCATGCGGTTTTGCAAGCAGCTAAATCAGAAATAGAACAAGCGAAAAAGGAAAATAAAGAGGAAAAAACAAAAGAGGAAAAGCAAAAAGAAGAAGAAAAAGAAAATGAAAATAATCTGCATTTGGACGGATATATTCCAGTAGATATAAAATTATAGTAAAAAAATATTGCGTAATGGCTCATTTCATACTAAAATAAATTTGGCATCCGTTTACGTTGCGCAAGCGTGTAACGCTTGCACAGATTTTTTCGAAAAGGAGATAGAAAAAAATGAGTTATGTTGATGAAGTTCTTGAACGCGTAAAAGCAAAAAATGCATCTGAACCGGAATTTCTTCAGGCAGTGGAAGAAGTTTTAGAATCTTTAAAGCCTGCTATTGAAGCAAATGAAGAAAAATACCGCAAAGAAGCCCTGTTAGAAAGACTGACTGAGCCGGACAGACAGTTTAAGTTCCGTGTGCCATGGGTAGACGATAAGGGGCAGGTTCAGGTAAACACAGGTTATAGAATCCAGTTCAATAATGCGATTGGGCCATATAAAGGAGGACTTCGTCTGCATCCTTCCGTAAATACAGGAATTATCAAATTTTTAGGATTTGAGCAGATATTTAAAAATTCTCTGACAGGCCTGCCAATCGGCGGCGGCAAAGGCGGAGCCGACTTTGATCCGAAAGGCAAATCAGATCGGGAAGTGATGGCATTCTGCCAAAGCTTTATGACAGAGTTATCCAAATATATTGGAGCGGACACAGATGTGCCAGCCGGAGACATTGGGACGGGCGCAAGGGAAATCGGCTATATGTTTGGGCAGTATAAGAAAATCAAAGGGGTATATGAAGGCGTTTTAACCGGAAAGGGATTATCCTATGGCGGTTCCTTAGTCCGTACCGAAGCTACTGGATATGGTCTTTTGTATATTACAGAAGAATTAATGAAATGCCACGGAGAATCCATGGAAGGTAAAACAGTTGTCATCTCCGGCGCAGGAAACGTAGCAATCTACGCGACGCAGAAAGCGCAGCAGATGGGCGCAAAAGTCGTAACCTGTTCCGACTCTACAGGATGGATTTATGATCCGGAAGGAATTGACGTTGCTCTTTTGAAAGAAGTAAAAGAAGTGAAACGCGCACGTTTAACGGAATACGCGAATGCGCGTAAAAGCGCGGAATATCACGAAGGACGCGGCGTATGGTCTGTGAAATGCGATATTGCTCTGCCATGCGCAACACAAAACGAACTGTTCATCGACGATGCAAAACAGTTAGTTGCAAATGGCTGTAAAGCAGTCTGCGAAGGCGCAAATATGCCAACTACAATCGATGCGACTAAATACCTTCAGGAAAACGGCGTATGGTTTATCGGCGGAAAAGCAGCCAATGCAGGCGGCGTGGCTACATCAGCGCTTGAAATGTCCCAGAATAGTGAAAGATTAAGCTGGACATTTGAAGAAGTGGATTCCAAGTTAAAACAAATTATGGTCAATATTTACCACACCATAGACGATGCGGCAAAACGCTATGGACAGGAAGGCAACTATGTGATGGGCGCGAACATTGCCGGCTTTGAGAAAGTGGCAGAAGCAATGTTACTCCAAGGAGTTGTGTAATACAAGCGGATTATAAGTGAAGAATAGGAGCTGTCGTAAATATAGCTTATGATACAAGCGATGTATCAGCCAGCAGGGCATTAAAATCCATATGTTGTATCCAGCGGCTATTTTGCGGCAGCCCTTTTTTCTAAATGAAAAGATAATTTACGCTTCTGTTTTCCGGCTTCTTGAAAACACAGTAAATATATGTTACGATAGCCCTATCAAGCAATGATAAGGTGATGCATATGAAAATATCGACAAAGGGACGCTATGCGCTGCGTATGCTGATTGATTTGGCAGAACATAATGACGGCAGTTTTATAGCTCTGAAAGATATTGCAAAACGGCAAAATATTTCTAAAAAATATTTAGAACAGATTATCCCCATGTTAAATAAATCTGGCATTTTGCGTACAAATCGGGGCTCACAGGGCGGTTACCAGCTTGCGGGGAAGCCTGATGATTATACAGTAGGGCAGATCCTCCGTCTGACGGAAGGAGCGCTTTCGCCCGTCGCCTGTGTAGAAACCGACTTATTCCCATGTGAACGAAGCGCAGAATGTTTCATGCATCCTGTCTGGCAGGGTCTTTCCCATGTCGTAAACGAATATCTTGACGGCATTACCCTTCAGGATATTATAGATAAGCAAAAAGACCGCGAAGCGAATAATTATGTCATATAAAAAATATGAAATGATGAGACGTCCTTGCCGGAATGCGGTAAGACCTCTCCTCAGGGAACATGAGATGGATAGGGCAGGGGTAGAAGCGTAGGAATGCGTGGAGCTGTTTGCCGCTAGTCGGGCCAGGAGTTGACCGAGGGGTTTATTTTATGTTGAATTTTGATGATATATATAAATAATTTAGAAAGGTCTGTCGCAACGAACCGCTTCCCTCTAGGCAGATAAGTGAAATAATAAAAACTTGTCACTTACGAGGGAGCGGTTCATTGTGACAGACCTTTTTCTGTTATTCTGAGAACATTGGAGTAGATAAGTAACGTTCTCCGGTGTCCGGCAACAGGGCAACTATTCGATTTCCTTTTTGTTCTGGCCGTTTTGCAATTTCAGCGGCTGCAAATACTGCGGCGCCCGATGAAATTCCAACAAGAAGCCCTTCTTTTCTGGCAAGCGCGCGGCCTGTGGCAAACGCATCTTCATTTTCCACGGTGATGATTTCGTCATAAATATTTGTGTTTAGAGTGTCAGGAACAAAGCCCGCTCCAATTCCCTGAATTTTATGCGCTCCGGGAGAACCTTTTGTAAGCATGGGAGAGCCGGCAGGTTCTACGCCAATAATTTGAATTTTAGGATTTTTGCTTTTTAAATACTCGCCAACGCCTGTGATTGTCCCGCCTGTGCCTATCCCTGCGACGAACACATCTATGCGTCCGTCCGTATCTTCCCAGATTTCAGGTCCCGTAGAATTATAATGGGCTTTCGGATTGGCTGGGTTAGTAAACTGGCTTGGGATAAAACTGTCCGGCGTTTGTTCTGCAAGTTCCTTTGCTTTTGAAATCGCCCCCGCCATGCCTTTTGCGCCATCTGTAAGGACAAGGGTGGCGCCATAGGCTTTAAGCAGGTTCCGGCGTTCCACGCTCATCGTTTCAGGCATAGTCAAGATAACCTTATATCCTTTTGAAGCCGCCGCCGCCGCAAGTCCGATTCCGGTATTCCCGCTTGTCGGTTCAATTAAAACCGCATTTGGCTTTAATATCCCGTTTGCCTCTGCATCTTCAATCATAGCTTTAGCAATTCTGTCTTTGACGCTTCCGGCAGGATTAAAAAATTCCAGTTTTCCATATAATTCAGCTTCTAAATTTTGTTGTTTCATGTAATTTGTCAATTTCATCAGCGGTGTGCCGCCGATCAGATCCGTAATGCGTTCGTAAATGTTCAATTAAAAAACCCCTTTCATATAAAAAATCCTATTATTCCTATAGGTTTTACGATAACATCAGGAAATTTGGATGTCAAGTAGAATATTTTTCAGATACGCTTGACAAGGTTAGAAGTCCTGTTTATAATAAAACATATTAAACATATAGGAATCATATGAATTATATGTTTATGATAGATGAGAAACAGGAGGATATTGAATGAATATATATGCAGATAATGCCGCAACGACCAGATTAAGCAAATCAGCGTCCGATGCAATGTTCTTATGCCAGAACAAGCTTTATGGAAATCCGTCCAGTCTGCACAGTGTAGGGCAGCAGGCGGCAGAGGCTCTTTTGGCCGCAAGAGAGACAATCGCAGAGACGATTGGCGCCAGCGCAGAGGAAATTTATTTTACGTCCGGAGGCAGTGAAGCGGACAATCAGGCGATTCTTTCCGCCGCCGCGATTGGTGAAAAAAAGAAGAAGAAACATATTATTTCAACTGGAATAGAGCATCATGCCGTGCTTCATACATTAGAAAAACTAAAACAAAAAGGATATGAGGTTACGCTGTTAAGCCCGCATGAAAATGGAATTGTAAGGCCGGAAGAATTTGCGGCGTCTCTCCGTCAGGACACCGTATTTGCGACCATTATGTATGCCAATAATGAAATTGGTTCCATTCAGCCGATTGCAGAGTTAGGGAAAATATGCAGAGAACAAGGCGTTATATTCCATACAGATGCAGTGCAGGCTGTCGGCCATTTGGATATTAATGTCCACAAGGAGCCGATTGATATGCTTTCGCTTTCCGCCCATAAATTCCATGGACCAAAAGGGATAGGGGCGCTTTATGTAAAAAAGGGGATTCCGGTATCAACTCTGATTGAAGGAGGCGCTCAGGAACGCGGCAAACGCGCAGGGACGGAAAATCTTCCGGCAATTCTTGGCATGGCTGCCGCATTAAAAGACTCTGTAGCGGATATGGAAGAAACATCAGCGAAATTGCTTCCGCTGCGCAACAAATTAATTGAGGGGCTTATAAAAATCCCGCATACTATATTAAACGGTGATTGTAAGAAACGCTTGCCCGGAAATGTCAATGTTTGTTTTGAGGGGATAGAAGGCGAATCGCTTCTTCTATTATTGGACAGCAAAGGCATCTGCGCTTCGTCCGGATCCGCCTGTACATCGGGTTCCCTTGATCCAAGTCATGTACTGCTTGCGATAGGCAGACCGCATGAGATTGCGCATGGCTCTTTGCGTTTGACTTTATCTGTGGAAAATACAGAAGAAGAAATTAATTATATGATAGCAGAGATTCAGAATGCAGTATCTTATCTGAGGAGTATATCTCCTATTTGGAGAGATTTACAGGAGGGAAAGAAAGAATATGTTATACAGTGAAAAAGTAATGGATCATTTTTCGAATCCGAGAAATGTAGGAGTGATTGAAAACGCAGACGGCATTGGCGAGGTCGGCAATGCAAAATGCGGCGATATAATGAAAATTTATTTAAAAATCGAGGGAGACAGGATTCAAGACGTAAAATTCAACACATTTGGATGTGGAAGCGCGATTGCTTCCAGTTCGATGGCGACAGAATTGATAAAAGGCAAAAAACTTTCTGAAGCGCAGGAACTGACAAACAAGGCCGTTGCAGAAGCGTTAGATGGCCTGCCGCCACATAAAATACATTGTTCCGTATTGGCGGAAGAAGCAATTCAGGCGGCGATTTCGGATTATTATCAAAAACAAAAGAAGTAACCGTTTCTATATAATCAAAAGAAAATGAAAGGAATGAATCGAAAATATGTGAATAAAAAGAAAATTTAAATGAGAAAATAAAGTTTTCAACAGAATAAAAGGCAAACAACATTGTAAACAATCGTATCCAATTTTATAAATAATGATTCCTCTTATCAAATAGTAAATGTCAAAGTTAAAATCAAGCAAAATAAATCATAGCGCCAATACAATAGTTGTTTACCGAAAATTGTTTGCAAAATAGATGTATCTAACATGTATGTATATTGCAGAAAACGAAACCGAAATTGTATTTTCTATAATATTTAAAGAAATCAAAGAATATATATTAAAGAACTTGGTCTTTTGGGTATATTATTAGAACAGCTCAACAATAATATAAAAGCCGTATCTTTGTATTTGAATCATCTTGTAAAAGAGATTGTTTCTATCAAATAGGAACAAGAGTTATGAAAAAACCAAAATTATTAAAAATCTGTTCTTATTTGTATATTGCAATGAAAATTCGTCCAACATTGAAAATAAAGAATTTTGTTTGATTTTATTTGACATTTCTACAAGAAACAGATATAATAGCTTTCATACAACGACCTGACTTGTCAGGCGGACTATTCTAACGCGGGGTGGAGCAGTCTGGAAGCTCGTCGGGCTCATAACCCGAAGGTCGTAGGTTCAAATCCTGCCCCCGCAATTAAAAATGATAAAAAACATGATTGTATCGGATAAAATGCCATACAGCCATGTTTTTTATTTTTAAAAAACCTTCATATTTCCTTCATTTTCTTTTTTCTAATCTGTGTTATAATCCAAAAGACATCTATATTAAAAACAGGAGGAGAAAACAGTGGAATCTAATAAGAGTAAGAGGGTGACAAAAATTCTGTTAGTATTGTATCTCATTTTTATCACATGGGTGATACTCTTTAAAATGTCAACAGATTTTCAAAATATCGGAACAAGTAGGAGAATAAATTTAAAGCCGTTCGGGGCTTCCGTCATTATCAATGGAAAGATAGATCTTTCAGAAATTTATTTAAACATTGCAGCCTTTATGCCGCTGGGGATTTATGTAAGCGCATTAAAAGAAAATTGGAATTTCATTCAAAAAGCGGCCCCTGCTTTTTTCGTAAGCCTTGCATTCGAAACAGCGCAGTATATTCTGGCTGTCGGTGTAACGGATATAACTGATTTGCTTGGCAATACGTTAGGCGGCGTCATTGGCGTTGCATTTTATTGGTTATTGTCAAAAATTCTAAAAGATCATACAATAAAAGTCATAAATATACTGGCGGCAGCCGGCACAGTATGTATTTTAGCGCTGGCAGGAATATTACTTGTATTTAACTGGTAAGAGAGAGTGAATCAGAAGGGAGCATAGCATGGAAAAGATAGAACAATTTTTGCAATGGATAAAAGATACAGACAATATTGTTTTTTTTGGAGGGGCAGGAGTGTCCACCGAAAGTGGAATCCCCGATTTTCGGAGCGTAGACGGTCTTTATCATCAGGAATACGACTATCCGCCAGAGACCATACTAAGCCATTCTTTCTATATCAGCCGCCCGTCGGAATTTTATCGTTTTTACCGAAAAAAAATGTTATGTCTTACAGCAAAACCAAATGCGGCTCATAAAAAACTTGCAGAATTAGAGAAAGCCGGAAAACTAAAAGCGGTTATTACACAAAATATTGATGGACTGCATCAGGCGGCGGGAAGTAAGAAAGTATTCGAGCTTCATGGAAGCGTTCACAGAAATTATTGTATGTCATGCGGTAAATTTTTTGATGTGGGCTATATTTTGAACAGTAAAGACAGCCCGCTTTGTGATTCCTGCGGGGAAATGGTGAAACCCGACGTAGTTTTATATGAAGAAGGGCTCAATGACGAAACAATCCAAAGCTCCATATCCCATATCGCGCAAGCAGATATGCTGATAATTGGAGGCACATCGCTTGCAGTTTATCCGGCGGCGGGCCTTGTGGATTATTACCGTGGAAACAAATTGGTTTTAATTAATAATTCCACGACCCCATTAGATAAAAGGGCAAATCTTCGGATAGAAGGCAAAATTGGAGAAGTATTATCACGGATTCAGCTATAAAACAGACGAGGAGAACCTATGCAATTTGAAATTGGAGATATTATAAAGTTAAAGAAAAAGCATCCCTGTGGCAGCTTTGAATGGGACGTTCTGCGCGTGGGGGCGGATTTTCGTTTAAAATGTAAAGGCTGTGGTCATCAAATTATGGTTTCACGCAAATTAGTGGAAAAGAATGTGAAAGAAATTCGAAAACCGCTTGCTACTTAGTGGAAAATATGTTATCATACTTCATTGTGAAAACTATAAATTCCTTGCTCTTTCTTAGAAAAAGTAAATGAGAAGGGGCCAGAGACCAAAAGGAGGTACGACTGCATGAACAAATATGAATTAGCTCTTGTTGTTAATGCAAAAATCGAAGAAGATGCCAGAACTGCTACAGTAGAGAAAGCCAAAGAATATATTGCCCGTTTTGGCGGGACTGTAACAGAAGTTGAAGACTGGGGTAAGAAAAGATTAGCTTATGAAGTTCAAAAGATGAGAGAAGGCTTCTATTATTTTATCCAGTTTGATGCAAACGCAGATGTTCCGGCACAGGTAGAACAGCGCGTCCGTATTATGGACGACATTCTTCGTTTCTTATGCGTTAGAAAAGACGAGGCATAAATTAGAAAAGAGGAAAATATATGAATAAGGTAATTCTTATGGGCCGGTTGACTAGAGATCCGGAAATCCGTTATTCTCAGGGTGAGCAGGCGACTGCAGTAGCCAGATATACAATCGCAGTGGACAGAAGGTTCCGCCGTGACAATGACACGCAGACAGCGGATTTTATTGGATGCGTTGCATTTGGGCGTCAAGGTGAGTTTGCTGAGAAATATTTGCGGAAAGGCATAAAAATCGCGCTTACTGGAAGAATCCAGACTGGAAGCTATACAAATAGAGATGGGCAGAAAGTTTATACAACGGACGTAGTTGTAGAGGAGCAGGAATTTGCAGAGAGTAAATCCGCCAGTGAACAAAACGCAGGATTTGCCCCGGCAGACAGGCCAGCCCCAAGCGCAGCGGTCGGTGACGGATTCATGAACATTCCGGACGGCATAGACGAGGAGTTGCCCTTCAACTAGACAAATTAACAGGAGGTAAGAAAAATGGCTTATAATAAAGATGGCAAAGACAGCGGATCTTTTAAAAGAAGACCTATGCACAGAAGGAAAAAAGTCTGTGTATTTTGTGGCAAAGATAATGTAATTGATTATAAAGACACCAATAAATTAAAGAGATACATCTCTGAAAGAGGCAAAATTCTTCCTAGAAGAATTACAGGAAACTGCGCAAAACATCAGAGGGCGCTTACAGTCGCAATCAAAAGGGCGCGTCATATTGCATTGATGCCATATGTAACAGATTAAATGCCAAGACCGGTTGTCCAAAGGATAGCCGGTCTTTTCATAATGTTTTTATATCGGAATTGTATATTGGCTGAAATTAAGGAAATAAAAGCGAATTGCAGATGGCAGGCATTATATAAAGAAATAAAAATGAATTGCAAGTGGCAGCTATTATGAAATGAAATAAAAGCAAATTGCAGGTAGCGGCCATTATGTAAGGAAATAAAAGCAAATTGCAGGTAGCAGCCATTATGTAAGGAAATAAAAGCAAATTGCAGGTAGCGGCCATTATGTAAGGAAATAAAAGCAAATT
>CAJUST010000030.1:0-598 GCA_910589105.1 uncultured Lachnospiraceae bacterium | reverse complement strand
GCAGGTAGCAGCCATTATGAAAGGAAATAAAAATGAATTGTAAGTGGCAGACATTTTATAATGAAATATAAGAATCGGATTTTAGAAAGCATAAATATGCTTTTGTAAAATATGCTGCATTAATAAATATGGAGAAAACAAATTTTGTTTTCTAGGCAGATAATTCTTACAAAGACGTAACATTGAATCTGGGTTATTGCCAGCAAATCAAATTCCCAAAAACAAAGTCGAATCATAGAATTAAATATTTAAAAAAATGCTTGACAAATAAAGTCCTTTTCTGTATTATAAGTTATGCGTTATGTCGCAGACAAGTTAAAAAATTTTCTATAGCTTTGGAGAAGTACTCAAGTGGTCGAAGAGGTGCCCCTGCTAAGGGTATAGGTCGGGTAACCGGCGCGAGGGTTCAAATCCCTCCTTCTCCGTTTTTGTTGGCGCTATATTGCAATAAAAAAGTGACGACAAAAAAATAAAAAAATTACAAAAAATGTCTTGACAGATTGCATATTGTGTTGTATCCTATACAAGTTGCTACAAGACAGCAAACGAACCATGATAACTGAACAGTGAAACAACCTTGAAAGATTTTAAGAGGGAA
>CAJUST010000029.1 GCA_910589105.1 uncultured Lachnospiraceae bacterium | reverse complement strand
CACTTGACTTTTAATCAAGTTGTCCGGGGTTCGAGCCCCCGATGTCTCATTCATTGATAAGAGCGGAAAGCGTTAATTTTATAGCGTTTTCTGCTCTTTTTATTGAACACAAGAGTGATGGAAAGGAGAAGTGGGGAAGGATTGTAAAATCCTGATACGTTTTCGTCGGTGAAATGGCAATTGCAAAAATCCAGACGGTCAAGGGTTTAAGAGTAGAGATTTTTTCTTGATCTGTGCGAAAAAATACTACTTGTCCCTTGAATATTTGGATAGTTAGAACAGGCATGGGATGCTGATTGCTTTCGGTGGGAAGATATACTATACTTGTAACTGATAAATTGGGTGTTTTGGAGATGTGTTGAAATGAATTTATCTGATATGGTTGTAGGAAAAAACGGATTATTGGTAGAATTACGTTGCCAAAACTCTTTTAACGAGAAGATTTATACAGATATTATAAAGTATCTTAGTGAGCATTTATCCGAATGGAAATCAACTGGTTTTATTCCCGTTTCTGATGCGGTATCTATTTTCAACATAATTGATGAGTTGTCTGGTGGAAGTCAATTTTGGAGTGAAGAAGTGGAGTTGCGTGTGGAAGATGCTGTACTAGAAATACAAGAAATGATGAGTTTATTAGAAGAATGAACCATATTTATGTAGGAGGGACAGATGGCAAAGCGACCTGCATTTTTTGTTCATCAAGGAAAAGTTGTTAGTGAAATATATTCGTTTGAATGGTATTCTGGTTTTGCAGTATCACAAAAACAGAAATCTATAAAAAGCCTGCACAATGCAATTAGAAAAGCAGATGTAAACGCTAAACCATTGGAAATCAGCACTAAGAGCCTGGAAAATATTGGAATTAAATTAAGCGCGTTTAACCTCCAAATAGATAACTATACCCTTGAGAATATTTTTCAGAGCGCTAAAGTTTTTGAAAATGGAGGGCCTTATCTTGATTTGCTTGATCTGTCACCGAAAGAAGCCAAACGTGATGAGAGATTACATAATTCAGGAAGCCTGAAAGCGTTTCGTTACCAAAATGAAGATTTTCCTTTAATTCCTAAAACGGTATTTTAGGATTTCATCTATATTACCGCTATAAAAAAGTCTCTTACAGCAGAAGAAATCAACACAATTTTACAATACAATTATTTTACTGATATTGAATTTAATCCTGTAAAAAGCATAAATACCCAAGCAAAAGCTGCCGCAATACTTAAGTTGATTGTAACCGAATATGGGTATCTACCTTATTTTAATAAAGAGGATTTTATTCAATATCATAAAGAACATATTTCTTATTGACAAATTTCTGCTTATTGGGCAAATGAAAAGTTAAAACAGGGCGGCGGGATAGACATCGATTATTTCGCCGTCTTTCTGTTACCGTTCCATATCCTGTGCCCTGTGTGTGTGGGGGGGGGAGCCGTTTACGTTGTTCATGCGGCAAGACACTGTAAACGCTCGTTCTAATTTGTTCGTCTTCTTTCATTTCTTCTTTTAATGCAAGATACCCCTGATTGAGCGTTTTCCTCTCGGCGGTCAACTTGGCATATTCTGTTTTCCATGCCTTTGTCAGTATCGTGGTCCTGCCATTCATCACACCATTGAGATAATTTTTTGCCGTTGTCCGTGTCTTCGTACCTAACTGAAGACGGGACTACAGAGCGGTGATTTTTTGTGTTGTTTCATGGCGTGTCTTCCGTTTCGTTAATGTAGGTGTGACTTACAGTTGTTATTATGAGTCCAGAAGAAGCATATCGACTTAAAGAATTATTTACTATTTATTAGGTTTTAGGCAATGCAATTATTGGAGGGATAAAGAAATGCGAATTGTATACTCAAAAGATGTCTCTGCGGCTCTGGATGCTTATACGCCATACCTGACATATTGTCAAAAAGTGGAGAAATGCTTTTTAAAGAAATACGCCATAGGAAAATAGGAATCTTTATAAGGAAATCCATGAAAGAATAAAAGATTTAAGCAAGGTGGGGGAGCAGTGTCTTTACGAAGGATAAAGTAGAGGATCTAGGGATACATTGGAAAGCGCTTGTCCATGGAGAATAGGATTTAAAATCACTGACGATGAAGTTTTGACAAAGTAAAAAACGGCGGATATACCATGTTCTTTGTTGAAATTGTACTGAAGAAAGCGTTGATGGAATGATGTTAAATGCCGCAAAGACATTGACAAAAGAGATTTTGGAGTTGGCAGGTGAAGATTATATCGACAATTTTAGTCTGAAGTATGAAGATTATTTAGACTTTTTATCATGGAGGATATTGGGAATAAATTTTTGGCGGTTGTCAGTGATATTGCTTCCGGAGAAATCGAGTGATTCACGTTCTTTTTTCATAGAATTATTTCATTGAAAAAAGAACGTTTTTTATGCCAAGCAAATGATAATAAAAAGCAAAACGGATGATTATATATGTGGAGAAATGTTTTTTAGTAACGCTTGTTGTAAAAAATTAAGGCCAAATCAAGCATTATGACTTGGATTTAATTCTGGAACTTTGTTTAGTTGTCTGTTTCGTTATGAAGGATCAATTTACGGTATTGGTTGGGTGGAAGACCAATAAGATTTTTAAACAATTTGGAAAAATGTTGGGAGTCTTTGCATCCTACTTGAGATGCAATCTCAGTTAAGGTTAATTTGGTGTCTGTCATCAGGTCGATTGCCTGATTAATGCGATACATATTAATATAATTCAAAATAGTCAGATTCATATGCTGAAAAAATAATTTATTTAGGTAACGGGCAGATATGTTTAGATGTGCCGCAATGTCGGGAATCAATATCTTTTGGTCATAATTTCCATGAATATAGGCAAGGGCATAAGAAACATACTGGACATGGTTGGAGTGTTTGGCGTTGTTTTCTTGCGCGGGGAACTGTTTGGGGCATTTTAATCGAATCAGGTAGATGAGCAGTTCCGCTATATTCAGATTAACCATAGCGTTGGAAAGTGCGCTTTTTTCGTTTGATTCAGCAATAATGCTATCCACGATAGAAGAAATTTTTTCATCTGATCGTACAGATAGGTAATGGCTGAATGGAGAGAGTAGGATTGTGAGGATATCCGGTGGGTGGGAGTCATATTGACTAATATGCCATTCACTAAAAAGGCTTGGATCGAAATGAATATGGCGAAATGTGCATGCGCCTGTTTCTTCTAAATAAAAGGAATGGACAATATTCGGATAGATTATGACTAAATCGCCGGGATAAAACGTAAATTTCCGGCTTCCGATTTCCATGCTGCAAGATCCGGAATCCACTAGATATAGTTCAACGGATTTGTGGATATGCTTTGTAAAAATGTAAGGATATGTCCGGACGTCAATTTTGGCGCTAATAACGGACTGCGCTCCTAGGAAAGTTTTTTTGGAAGCATTTGCAGGTATATTGTGGTAATTTTGATTCATAGTCATGGCAATCATCTCCGTTTAGTTCCGAATTATACAAAAAAATATTTGAAGCAGACGGTTTTTGACAAGCAAAAATATTTATAAAATAATATAATAGAATAGAAGAAAAGTCAATATTTGTACAAAATAGATAGGAGAAGTCTTTGTGAAGAAAAAAATTTGTATTATTAGCACAATTATTATTTTGGCAGTTTTTGCCTTGGGAGGTTTTATTATATATAGAAACCGGTTTTCTTTAAGCATTAACGGCAATGCAATTAGTAAGGAAGAGTTTCTGGATGCGGCTGGTCGGAAAAGATATGAAGTTTCCAGTTATTTTTCGAAAGAAGGAAGCAACGTGGACTCAGATTTCTGGGAGCGGGAGGTGAATGGAGAAATTCCTTATGAGAAGCTGGCGGAAGCGGCGATTGAAGATTTAAAATATTTTCACGCGGTTTATGGTTTGGCGGAGGAGAAAGGCTATGTGGATAACGGGAGCTATGATGCATTTCTCGGACGCTGGGAAAAGGAAAACGCGCTAAGAAAGGAGAAAATTGAACAGGGTGGGATAGTGTATGGCTTGTCAGAATATACACTGGAATTGTATCAGGAATATGAGATGGATACAATTCAGAAAAGTTATTGTGGAGATTTGGAAAATGAGGGAATGGAGGTAACGGATGCGGAAAGAGAACAATATTATACGGAAAATGAAACGTTTTATCAGAGAAGCGATGACAGGATTCTCGATTACATAAAAATTCCTTATTTAGAGCTGGGATTGAATGAGGAGCAGATAAAGGAATTAAAAAAAAGTATGACCTCGGTATACAAACAACTGGGAGAAGGCCGTCCCCTGTCAGAATTGGCAGGAGAAGAAGAACAGGTTTCAGCCTATCTCAGTCATGCAGACGTAACGGCGGAAAATTTACGCGCGTGTTCTAGGAGTATTGAAGATGTTTTAGAATACGCATGGGAATTGGAAGCGGGAGAATCGACGGGTGTTTTAGATGAAGGAGGCAGCCTGTATTTGATTGAATGTACGGATAGGAGCGGGAATGATCCGGCATCCATAGAAGAAGTAAAGGATAATATTAATAAAGCCCTGCGGGAAGAACGCTATGAAGCGATTGTAAGAAAACGGGCAGAAAATGCTATTGTAGAAGGCGATATGGAACGCATATTTTATTTTATGAAAAAGCATATAGAGGAATAAAAAGAAAGGAGCAGGAATGAAAGAAAGCAATCATCGAAAGATGGAAGAAAGGAGAATTATGATGAGGAAAAGAATTGTGACACTAATAACCGCGCTGGCGATGCTGTGTTCCGCAGTCAGTCCGGTTATGGAACTTAAGGCGCAGACAAAAGCGCAAGAAACGGGAACGACCTATTATGTCAGTACCCTTCATGGCAAGGATACAAACTCAGGAACGAGCCAAAATGAACCGTTTTACAGTCTTCAAAAAATCAATCATCAGAATTTAGGACCGGGTGACCGGATTTTACTAGAGGCAGGGTCTGTATTTACGAACGGCTATCTGCATTTGTTCGGGCAGAGCGGAAGTGAGGAAGCGCCGATTGTGATTGACCGGTATGGAGAAGGGGCAGACCCAATTATTGATACGAATGGGCAGGGCGTATGGTTTCAGAACTATGGGCAGAGGCTGGACAATACATGGCACAAGTACCAAGGCTATGTATCTTCTTCCATTCTGCTGTATGACACGGAATACATCGAAATCCAGAATCTGGAAATTGTGAATGATAATCCTGACATTGACACAGTTTACAATGCCACGGATATGATGGATCGTACCGGCGTAGCTGCAGTTGCGCAGGATAAAGGAACGATTGACCATATTCATTTAAAGAATCTGAAAATCCATGATGTAATAGGGAATGTTTATAACAAACATATGAACAATGGCGGCATTTATTTTACGGTTTATCTGCCACATGATGCGCAGATGGGGACGCCGTCTGACAACAAAGCGGACTTTATTTCATCAGAGACAGGCATTTCGCGTTATAATGATGTGTTGATTGAAGGGTGCAGCGTAATCAATACGAATCGGTGGGGCATTGCCGTAGGATATACCGGTTTTTGGAACAAGTTTACGGATATGGAAATTTCAGATGAGGATATTGCGAAGTACGGTTCCACAAATGTTGTGATTCGGAATAATTATGTGAAGGATGCCGGCGGCGATTCGATTACATTAATGTATTGTGATAAACCTTTAGTGGAGTACAATGTCTCGGACGGCGCGGCAAGGCAGATGCACAGCGGTGACTATAGCCCACAGGGAGAAACACAGAGGTTTGCGGCCGGCATTTGGCCTTGGAAGTGTAAGGATGCTGTTTTTCAGTATAATGAAGCGTTTGACACCCAAAATGTTAATAATGAAAATGGGGACGGCCAAGCATGGGATGCGGACTGGAGTGACGGAACGATATATCAGTATAATTACAGTCACAACAATGGCGGCGGATGTCTGATGGTCTGCCTGAATGAAGCGTATCGAACGACATTTCGTTATAATGTCAGCCAAAATGATTTGAGAGCTGTTCTGGATACATTTGGAAGTCCGAAGGCGCATATCTACAACAATGTATTTTACATTGCGGAAAATGTACCGGTTTACCGTGACAGAAGCAATGGCGAGGCGCTTTTGGAAAATAATATTTTCTACTACTCTGGCAATGAAGAAAAAGAGGAAAATTGGACAGTAGGCAATAATAAAACGTACAAAAACAACTTGTATTACAATTATGCGAATACGCCTACAGATGCGGCGGGAGTGATTGCCGCCAAAGGAACGCAGGTATTTGAAGATCCGGGGAAGGCTCCGGAATCAACAACAGGCAAACTTAATGAACATGAGGACCCAGAAATCGCAAGCGTATTTGATGGCTATAAGCTTGCAGACAATTCTCCAGCAATCGGAGCGGGCAAAGAAGTGGAAGATGCAAATGGATATGAGCCAAGCGAGAAGGACTTTTTTGGAAATGATATAACGGAAGTTACTGTATTTGATATTGGGGCATATCAGCATCCGGAGGAGACGGGCGAACGTCCGCAGAGGCCGGCGCAGCCGGAAATCGGTGAGACGACGGAGCATACCGTATCGATTAGCTGGGCGATAGGCGAAGATGCGGCTCAAATTAAAGGTTATAAAATTAAGGACGGAAAAACAGTCATAAAAGATTTGACGGGAGATGAACTTGCGGCGGCAACGAGTGGCGCTACAATCTCTATTACATTAGAGGGGTTAAATTCAGGAACAGAGTATACGTTTGGCATTGTGGCTTATGATGCAAACGGGACGGAATCCTTGCCGCGGACGGTTAAGTTTAAGACAGCAGGGCAGCAGGGCGGAGAGGAACCGAATCCACCAGACCCGATAAAGCCGCCAACTCCGGCAAAACCAGAAGAAGGGGAAGTAACGGAAAACTCGGCTCAAATCATTTGGGCGGCGCCGGGAGATCTGACGGGAATTGCAGGCTATAAGATAAAAAATGGGGAGAAAGTTTTAAAAGATTTGACGGGGGAAGAACTAGCGTCAGCGATCAAAGATGGAAAAATTTCCATAACGATTGATGGGTTACAGGCAGGCGCAAGTTATACATTGACGATTGTAGCGTACAATGAGGACGGCGTTGAATCATCTCCACAGACGGTTACGATTAAGACAGCGGGCCAGCAGGGCGGAGAAGAACCGAATCCGCCAGATCCGATAAAGCCGCCAACTCCGGCAAAACCGGAAGAAGGGCAAGTGACGGAAAATTCGGCTCAACTTGTTTGGGCAGCGCCGGAAAATCTGACGGGAATTGCAGGCTATAAGATAAAAAATGGGGAGAAAGTATTAAAAGATCTGACGGGGGAAGAACTAGCTTCAGCAATAAAAGATGGAAAGGTATCCGTAACGATTGATGGGTTACAGGCAGGCACAAATTATACACTGACAATTATAGCGTATGATGAGAACGGCGTTGAATCATCTCCAGTGACGATACAGGTTAAGACGTCTGGAAGCGCGGCGATTGTAAATACAAGTAAGCCCTCTATGCCGGCAAAACCATCTGTCAGTGGAATTTCACAGACGGGAGCTACAGTCAGCTGGGCAATGGCAGCAAGCAGTGAAGCAGTCACGGGCTATAAAATTAAGAAGGGAAACGCGATTTTACTGAACATAACAGGGCAAGCCCTTAAAAATGCGACACGCGCAGGCAAAGTGACGGCGAAGATAGGGAACTTGAAAGCGGGGACGTCCTATAGCCTTTCTTTAATTGCATCGAATAAAAATGGAGATTCGGCTGCAAGGGCATTTACTTTTAAGACGGCAAGCGCTCCGGAGCCTTCCATCAAATTAGATCAGACGAAACTTACGCTTTATACCAAGGCAAAGAAGAATGCGACATTAAAAGCGGTTGTAGCAAATATCAAGGGAACTGTGACATGGACTTCTTCTAATCCGAAGGTGGCAACTGTTTCAAATGGTAAGGTAACGGCTAAAAAAGCGGGAACGGCTGTCATTACGGCAACGGTAGGAAGCGTGAAGGCGATATGTAATGTCACGGTAAAAAAACCAACAATAAAGGTGAAAAAATCTGTGAGCGTCCGGAAAGGCAAAAAATTAAAGTTGAAAGTTAAGGCAACGCCGTCCGGAAAGATTACCTATAAGAGCAAGAACAAGAAGATAGCGACTGTGACAAAAAAAGGGTCTATTAAAGGAATTAAAAAGGGAAGCTGTACGATAACAGTGAAATGCAATGGCGTAACGAAGAAAGTAAAAGTAAAGGTAAAATAAGAGCTTTGTCTCGGAAAGGAGAAATAGATGAAAAAAAGAGCGATAGCGCTATTATGCGCATTGGCATTAGTGGGAATGGATTTTTTTGGAGCCCATTTGACATATGCTGCGCAGGCAGACGGCGAAAAAGACGCAAGCGGCGCGACATATTATGTCAGCAGTATCCATGGAGATAATTCTAACAGTGGGACATCGGAAAATGCGGCATGGGAGACATTGGATAAATTGATCGATCTCACGCTTGAGCCGGGTGACCAAATTCTTTTAGAGAAAGGTTCGGTATTTCAGGATTCCTACATCCATTTACAAGATGTGCATGGAACTGCAGAAGCCCCGATTCGGATCAGCAGTTATGGCGCAGGGGCGAAACCGTCGATTCACGCAAACGGACAGGGCATCTGGTACCAGCAGTATGGAAAAAATTTAGATAATGCGGCTCACAAACGCCAAGGTTATGTATCTTCCACAATTCTTTTGTATGATGTGGATTTTGTAGAGGTCAGTGACTTGGAGCTTACGAATATATCCGATGATTTTGATTATTTCAAAGGAGCCGTTACAAGCGCGGCTGAAAACAGTACGGCTTCTTCTGACACGACGCAAAATAAGCGTATGGATCGTACCGGAGTGGCAGGAATTGCAAAAAACGGGGGAACGATGGAACATGTTTATCTCGATAATCTGTACATTCACGATGTAGATGGCAATATTGGGGATAAGCATATGGATAATGGAGGAATCCAGATGAATGTGGCGCAGCCGGATAATGAAGAAGAAACCGGAATTGCCAGATATCATGACGTCAAAATTACGAACTGTTATGTAAGAGATGTGTCCAGAGCTGGAATTTGCGTCGGCTATACATATCAGAGTGATCGTTTTAGCGGAACCGCAATTTCGGAAGAAACGGCAAAGACATATGGACATACGGATCTTATTATGGAAAATAACTATGTCAAGGACGTAGGAAATGATGGAATTGTAGCAATGTATGCGTATCGGCCATTGGTGCAGAACAATGTGGCAGATCGGTGTGGCGCAGATATGGATGCAGAAAATGGCGGATATTCCAATTATTATGGATATGTCTGCGCAGGAATCTGGCCTTGGAAATGTAAAGACGGGCTGTTTCAGTACAATGAAGGATTTGACACGGTAAACAACCAAGATGGAATGCCATGGGATATAGATTCCTCGGACGGAACGATTTACCAGTACAATTACAGCCATAACAACGGCGGCGGATGTATTATGTTTTGTCTGAATCAGGCATATAATGGGACTTTCCGCTATAATATCAGCCAGAATGACTTGAAAGGATTTTTGATACTATCCGGAAATCCGAAAGGCGAGATATACAATAATATCTTTTATGTAGATGGCGATCTAAATACAAAGATTCATAATCCTACACATAATGGCGGAGCGGGTGTTATGAGAAATAATATTTTCTACAATGCAAGCGCTGCAGGAGGAACTGAAGAACATATGGATAAAGCGAATGACGTCTGGTCTCATAATATTTTCTATGGCTATGACGATCGTTTTGACGTCAGCAGTTTAGGGGAAACGAATCTGTCGGAAGATCCGAAATTCGTTGATCCGGGCAAGGCGCCGACAAGTATTTTACTGAATGAGGACGGAATGGGCGCTATACATGATAGAAGTGTATATAATGGATATAAGCTTCAGGAAGATTCCCCGGCGATTAATTCCGGCGTTTATATTAACGATATGCCGGATGCTGATTTCTTTGGAAACCAAATTGGGCTTCAACCGGATATTGGCGCATTCGAGTCGGACACAAATGAAACAGAGTTTGCATTTAGCATTCGGACGCGTGGCGAATCACCTTTGTTGATTAAAGAGACAAAGAGACAGATTAGGGAAACGCCGAAAGATATAACGGCAGGAGAACTGAAAAAACAGCTTATTTGCGCGAAGGGTTCTTCTTTAGCGGTTACTTCGGGAGAAGGAAATCAGAGTGTTTCTGATGAGACGGTTGTAGATGAAACTATGAAAGTGACTGTTACAAGTGGATCAGACAGTCAAAACTACAGTATTATTTTTGAAAAGGACTATTGGGAATATGAGCCTGAATCAACCGCAGTGACGGCAGGAAACCAGCATAATAACACGGATTCGCGGGCGGAAAATGTAGTGGATAAACAATTAAATACATTATGGCACACGAGCTGGAGCGGATGTAACCAGAATGACGTATGGCTTAAGTTCGATCTTGGAGAAATCAAAGACGTGGCCATGGTAAAATATATTTCGCGGGCTTCAGGCGTAAACGGCATTTTTGAAGAGTACAAGGTTGAGGTCAGCGAGAATGGAACGGATTGGACGGAAGTTGACAGAGGAATATGGAGCGGGGCGTCAGGCGCAACAGAATATTCCAAATTTGATCAGGTTCGGGCGCGTTATGTGAAACTGTCAGGTTTAGAAACAGCATCTGACAGTAAAAATAGTGATGGGTCGAAAAAGATTTTTGGTTCGGCTGCAGAAGTCCGCATCGGATATGAAGATGACGGAGTATTAACCCTGCGAGCAAAAGAAGGATCGGGATTGTCCGTTGAGAATGGCGTAATTGCAGATGTAACTAGGGGGACGACCGTTGCGGGACTGAAAGAGAAGCTTATTTATTCAGCCGGAGCCGTGTTGAGCGTACAGAACCCCGATGGCGGGGAAATTGCTGACGCCGCTGTTGTAAGGGCAGATATGCAGGTAAAGATTACAAAAGGTGAAGAAACGTTAAGTTATGCAGTTTCTTTTCTGAAAGAGTATAAGGAATATGGGCTCACAGGCATTACGGCAACGGCAGGAAGTTCTCAGGCGAATCAGGGGCCGGACAAAGCGTTGGATAATGATACGAGCACGCTATGGCATACGAGCTGGAATGGATGCAGCCGTGAAGAAGTTTGGATTCAGTTAGATCTTGGAGAAGTCAAGCCGGTATCCATGGTCAAATATGTTGCAAGAGCATCAGGCGGCGTAAATGGCATTTTTGAAGCATATGAGGTACAAGTAAGCGCAGATGGAACTGCTTGGGAAAAGGCTGGCGAGGGAACATGGCCGAATGTTGCGAATGGCGCGACGGAATATGCTAAATTTGACACGAAACAGGCAAAATATGTAAAACTAATCGGCGCTCAGACAAAATCTGCTGAAGGAGAAGACCGTGACAAAATATTTGGTACGGCGGCGGAGATCCGCGTTGGGTATGAGTCAGATGCGGAAATGACAATTCGTGTGCCGGATGGCTCGCTGCTGACAGTCACGGACGATGAGATTAAAGAAGTTCCAAAAGAGACGACAGCGCAAGCGCTGAAAGAGCAGCTTATCTATCCAGACGATGCAATTTTGAAAATTTTAGGAATGGATAATCAGGAAGTTGCTTCTGACGCAGTTTTATTATCTGGCATGAAGGCCCGGATTGCGCGAGGGGAAGAAGTAAAAGAATATACGATAAAGATTCAAAAGAAATATGAGGAGTATGACCGCTCGTCAATGACGGCTGAGGTGGGAAGCAGTTACAGTGGACAGGGCGCAAATAATGCGCTAGATGGCAATATAAACACGTTATGGCATACAAATTATACGGATACAGACGGCTGCCGGCAAGATGAGGTCTGGATTAAAATTGATTTGGGGGAAGTGAAAGACGTAGCTATGGTCAAATACGTCCCAAGGCAATCAGGCGCGGCAAACGGGATTTTTGTAGACTATAAGGTACAAGTCAGCAGTGACGGCGCGAGCTGGACAGATGTGGACAGCGGAACTTGGAGCGGCGCGCTTGCCACGACAGAATATGCTAAATTTGATACAGTAAAAGCCAGGTATGTGAAACTGATAGGAGAAAGAACGGTTTCCACTGAAGCGGGTAAGATTTTCGGCACAGCCGCAGAAATCCGCATTGGGCATGAGGTAACGCAAGAGGAATAAAAAAGACCCGATTAACTGGGAGACTGCTCCCTGTATGGCGTACACATGAAATTGTCTGCCATTCAGGGAGCATTTCGTTGGATTTTTAAGTTCAGGCATGAAGGACGGGGACAAGCGAAAAGGAGGATTATACTATTTAAGGTTGCAACTATTTGTCGAAAAAAGTATAATAAAAGCAATTCAGTGGGAAAAGACGAATGCAAAATTTAAGCTTTCGCGCTTTTCTGTGAAAATAGATCTATAGAAAAGGAAAGAAAGTTATGAATCACGAAACTTTGAAAAAAATGAATCCGTTGTATTTTTTGAGTTACATATTGATACCCGCTGCAGTGACGGCTGTTTGTTTCTGGCTGGGATATACGTTTTTTCATGATGGCGGCGCGGGAGCGGCAATTCTGTTTATGGGACCCTCTTTTTTATCAATTTTATGGTGGGCTTTTGGCGGTAAACTGCTATTTAAAGCAAAACGTAAGAAATTAATACGGGAATTTCAAAACAGTGGATTTCGTCCGGATCAGACGTTTGACAGTGATTTCTGCACTGTGCTCGTAGATATGGAACAAGGGAGATTGGGTTTGATCTTTTTCTGGAATCCTTTTAAGAATTATATTTTGCCGGCTGCCCGCATTACTAAAATTTGGACTGATGACGGAAAAACCGGCGCAGGCGTTTTGGCTGGAAGCAGCAGGGTAAGTTTTCTTTTTCTGATAGATGGGATCCGAATCCGCGTCAATA
This sequence comes from uncultured Lachnospiraceae bacterium, assembly GCA_910589105.1. GTDB lineage: Bacteria > Bacillota > Clostridia > Lachnospirales > Lachnospiraceae > Roseburia_B. The sequence goes on along the minus strand of CAJUST010000029.1, from coordinate 16,567 downwards.
CGTTTACATCAAATAAACGCTGGCGAATGGATACGGAATATATCTTGACAGGAATTTCCAAGGCGGATTTAATGGCAGATGTATTGACAAAAGCGAAAGAGAGGTCTGTCTAAGATGGGCTTTCTTCGGAAGATCCGCTCCATTTTTTATGAAAACTGGTGCGGGCGTTGCCAGATAGACATGGTAACGGAGCATAAAAAGTTATACGCCATGCCTGATATGACAGTAGGAAATTACCGATCGCGCCGAACCCCTGAATACTATCGGGATCATTTGGTTTTGGTGGAAGATAAATCGCAGATTCCGGCGGGTATGTATGCGTGTAGAATGACTGCCAGCCGCTGTCCGGAATGTGGGTACCATAAAGTGAGGCTGGAGGTTTTTCTTCCAGTGCGGGATCAGGAGAAAAGAGAAGAAAGCTTTTACTTTGACAAGGGTGAACTTGACAGCTTTATTAGGAAAAACAGCCGGTAATAGTAATGAAATAAGCGTACAGCTCCGTTATTTTGCGGCTGTACGCTTCTCTTATTGTTTCAAACAAAAGGGGGTTTATAGATTATTTTTCGAAAGAAACGCCTTCTTTGTCAACCAAGACCAGATTTCCGTTAGAGTTAAATGTGACATTCATATTATCATGAAAGATTCCGGAAATATTTCCGAGGTATGTCAATTTATTTGAAGCATCGTAACGGAAAAAATGTGTGCTTGATTTTTCTGGCTGATCTATATTTTCACTGGAAATGGCAATTTCTACATAATTATCTTCTGGATCAATGTCAATTAGATGATAAGCTCCCGTATACAGATAGGAGAGATATAATTTATCAAATTCTGAGGAAAAATTTGTTCCATTTATTGTCAGGAAAGGACGTACATCTGCATAAGCCGCATCCGCTAAAATGGCATAACAAATATCGTCAGCCGTTCCGTCACCGTTTAAGTCATGTTGCGCTGAAGTTCCCGGAAACAGTTTTCGGATATAAGATTCCTTATAAGAATAAGTTTCTTTTAATCCATGCAGGTTTGCATAGGGAATATTAAACTCAAAATTTCCGGACGCATAGGGTCCAAGCGCATAGGGATTGCTAATAAATGAAATGCCGCTTCGGTCAAGATACCATGAGGAGGAATCTTGTAATAAAGTGTGTTCTAAATCTACGTCTTGTCCATCATAAAGATAGTCCTGATATGCCGGTAAGCCTGCCTGCGCGGTTAATTCATTTAAGAGTGTTTTATAAAATTTCGGATAGTCTAGAGAAAGGCTCTCTAAATACAGCCGTTCTCCGGTGGCTGAATCAAATGTAATTCCATAACTCCATGAATTTGCATGGGCTCCGCCCGTATAATCAGTTTGATGGAATACAACTGAAATAATATTTTCGTCACATCTTTTCAAAGTATAAGAGAATCCAGCGGTGTATGGACAAAATTCTGATTGGGAATCCAATGAATTTTGATAGAGTTTTTCCGCTTCAGCCGCATGATCTTTTTCAAACTCCCGAAATGTTTCAAGTTCCGCTTTGATTGCCGCATTTATTTTATCAGAAGCAGTTATATTATGGCTGATTGTGATGACAGGATAAACTGCGGTAATTTCAAGCGTCACGACTGTATTGTCGCTTTTAGCATAATAAGAAGGGGATTCTGATTGTTCCGTAACAGTAATTTCCTGTTTTTGATTTTGGTCATTGGGAGAGGCAGTGTATTCAGAGCTTTGAATGGTTTTCCCGGGAACGCTTTCAGGTTCGGTGGAAACGTTTGCGTTATCTGGAAGCGCTGTTGTATCTTTTGAACTACATCCGGATAAAAGGAAAATGAGCGTAAGAAAACATAGTATGAAATATTTTTTCATAAGAACCTCCTAGATTGCAATTTTATATTGTACTATACTATACCGCAGAAAGATTTTGTTTACAATTAAAGAGATATTAAATTATAATTTCATTATTATTAACAAGTTTGTAAAAGACGTTGGAGATGCTTTTTAGAGAGTGAAGAGAAAGGCAATTTGACCGCGATAGGCTAAAAGGCAGTTTCTTAATCGGAAAATACAGTTTACATTTTTTCACGGTTCAGGTAAGATATAAGTAATACAATAAAAAGGAGACGGAAAGAAATGGATAAATCAAAAGTATATTTTACTACGTTTAAAACAAGTTTTACGGAAAACTTACTGTCTAAATTACGCAGGCTGATTATAACGGCCGGCATCAAAGATATTGATTTTCAAGACAAATATGCGGCGATTAAAATACATTTCGGTGAATATGGAAACCTTGCATTTCTGCGTCCCAATTATGCAAAAGTAGTGGCGGACGTCGTGAAAGAAGCCGGAGGAAGGCCCTTTTTGACGGACTGCAACACGCTTTACGTTGGAAGCCGTAAAAATGCGTTAGATCATTTAGATACAGCGTATGCAAATGGGTTTTCCCCAATGACGACAGGCTGTCAGATTATTATTGCAGACGGATTGAAAGGAACGGACGAAGCGCTCGTTCCAATAAATGGAGAATATGTCAAAGAGGCAAAAGTCGGCCGGGCGCTTATGGATGCGGATATTTTGATTTCACTTACTCACTTTAAAGGGCATGAAGCTGCAAGCTTTGGCGGAGCGATTAAAAATATCGGAATGGGCGGCGGTTCCCGCGCTGGAAAAATGGAGATGCACAGCGATGGGAAACCGACGGTTTCGGCAGATAAATGTATCGGCTGTTCAAGCTGTACGAAAGTCTGCGCGCATACCGGAGTGACTGTCAATGAGAAAAAAGCAGTCATTGACCATGACAAATGCGTGGGCTGCGGACGCTGCATTGGAGTTTGTCCGAAAGATGCGATAGGGGCGACGTTTGATGCGTCAAATAAACGTTTAAACTGCAAAATGGCGGAATATACGAAAGCCATTTGCCAAAATAGACCGTGTTTCCATATTGCATTGGTGTGCGATGTTTCACCAAACTGCGACTGCCATGCGGAAAATGACATTCCGATTATTCCAGACGTTGGAATGTTTGCATCGTTTGATCCTGTGGCTCTTGACGTGGCATGCGCGGATGCCTGCAATAAACAGCCGGTAATTGCCGGAAGCGTTTTAGCGGAAAATAAAGAAAAATCGACAGATTGCTGTCATGGGGATCATTTCCATATGACGCATCCTGATACCGAGTGGGAGAGCTGTATTGCGCATAGCGTGGAAATCGGGTTAGGTTCGGATCAATATGAATTGATTGAGATTTAAAAAACAAAAAGGGTTGTTTCAAAAAGCGGCTTGTATACAATATATGGATAAGACTACAGTAGTTTTATGCCATATTTTGTATACAGCCGCCATTTTGTGACAGTCTTTTTTACTTTTCCTGTTACAAGGGAATTTTATAATGCTGCAAAAGTCTGTAATGCGCAATCCCCACATAAAAGCTGATGATGTTCCATAAAATACGCTTCTGTGCCAGAAGCAATTACGCCTTGGTTTGCATATTCCGCAAGAATATTGCAGACTTTATTAAATACTTCCGGCGTATGGGAGCTTTTGTGTAATATCAAATAATATAAAGACTTATCCATATCTTTAAACAAAGAGTTCTCCCCGTTATAGAAATCTTTTAAAATATGCGACAATCTTATAATGTCGCTTAAATTATGAAAGACAAACAGTTTTGTTAAATCAACTGGCACATTGACGTCTTGTGAGGAAGCCGCGGTATGCGTATTGCTTGAAACCATATCTTTCAATGGAACAAAATCTTCCTTATTTTTGGATTTATCTTCTTTAATTTTCCGGAACAGGCCTAAGATGTCGTCTGCGCTTTCTGCAAACATTTCTTCCCTGTTTTCATTGACGTAGTCGTCATATCTTTCCGGCATATCTGAAAATTTGGAAAAGCGGGTGTCTAATTCTTCAGGATATTCCACTTTTGTAATGATTAAAATAATCGCTTCCGGTGAAAGTGGGATTGCCTCTATCATTAAGGGAATATCTTCCGCTTCAAATCCAAGTTCAAAATTAGCCTGTTGCATCATATCTTGGAATAATATTTTGGCTTTTTCTGTGCCATATGCCAGTTCACTTAATTTTAGGTGTCGGTCTGCAAGGTCTGTTTGTGTCAACGTACAGCGAATTTGATTTTCGTTCATTTTTTCAATTTTCATTGTTCCACATCCTTATTAGAATTATCCGATCAATTTGTGCGTTTTTCTTGCATCTGTGGCGTTGTCTGTTTTCCACATATCCATATCAATTATAAGCAAACTAATATCGTCTGTAAAGACTGATCTCCCATAAAATATTTATAAAATCTCTAAAATAAACGAAAAATCTATTGAAGAATAGAGGGAATTATGTTATAAATTGCCATAAGAGATGCTTTTTCCGATAAAATGAGGAAGGAGCGAAAATGAATCAAGAAATTATTTGGTTTGACCGGTATCTTGTTCTTTCAGAAATTGGGAGAGGAAGCGGCAGCAAAGTATATTTGGTCAGACATCAAAAGTTGGGCGTGTATCGCGCAGTTAAGCGTATTTTTAAAGATTCCGATGCCGTCCGAAAGGTTTGGGAAGCGACTATCCTGAGCCGTCTGAAACACCCACGGATTCCTAAAATCTATGATGTAGAAGAAGATGAGAATGCCTACTATCTGATTGAAGAATACATTGAGGGTGAATCTTTAGAAGCGCTTATGCTTCAGTCATCATTTATTACCCCTGATTTTATAGCTCAAATAATACAGGAAGTGGCAGACGTTTTAGACTATCTGCATCATGCCCCAAACGGTCCGTTTATCTATCAGGATTTAAAGGCAGAACATATTCTAATAGGAAAAGATGGCGTAAAGCTGATTGATTTCGGCATAGCCGCTTCCTTAAATGAATCAGGGAATAAATTTCAAAATTATGGGACTCCTAAATTCTGCCCTCCAGAGAAAATCTCGGAAGCGGTTGTCAGTGTCCAGACGGATATTTACAGCTTAGGGAAACTTTTAGAAGAATTAATCTTTGCAGAAGGAACGGACAAGTCCCAATCTCTTATGCGTATTGCAAGAAAAGCGGCAAATCCTGATGTAATGGAACGTTATCCGTCCATTCAAGAATTTTTAGCGGATTTTGTAGGGCATACGCAGTCAGAAAAAAATCCAGATTATCAGAAGCATCTCTTAACTAAAATCGTCATCGCCGGCAGTCAGCCGCGCATCGGAACAACCCATCTGGCTATCTCATTTACCGTTTTTTTTAATTGTCGGAACCAAAAAGCGGTTTATCAAGAAAAAAATCCCAGTGACAATATGCGAATGTCTATCCGGCAGGGTGGCTTTTCGAAAGAGGGCGGTCTTTACCGCAAAAGGAATTTTCTTGCAATGCCCGCTTATGGGGAAGGGGTTGCGGTAAGTCCCCCAAAAGAGTCAGTTCAAATTTTAGATTATGGAACCGATCTTTTAGGGGCGGCGTCAGAAAAAGCAGATCTTATGCTGTTGCTTTTCGGGTGCAAAGAATGGGAAGCGGAGTATGCGAAAACTGCGTATGAAACTGTCAAACATACATCACGGCTTGTATTGATTGCAAACCACGGCAGTCAAAAACAGGCAAAACAATATGCAAAGCAGTTTACACAGACAGTATATTCTTTCCCGTTAGATGAAAATCCCTTTCAGATGACAAAGGAAAAGGAGGGGTTGTTTGAACGACTGCTGGAAAAGCATTGGAATTGCCGGAAGTATCCGCGGCAGTGGGGTGACGCATTTATCCGTGGCATTGGCAAATTATGCAGCAAGCGGGCTTTGTAAAAAAACTGCGGTCTTGGAAGTTCATGCGTATGGGGAACTTGCGCATTGGAAAGAGGCGGGCAGACAGGGTTACTTTATAGACAGACGGATTCATTATTATCCGAATGTAAAACGGGAGCAGATTCCAATTCTGATTAACCGGGATTATGATTGTATAATTCTGGATTTTGGAGATGAATATCTTAGTTTTCGGGAAGAATTTTTACATTGTGATAAAAAAGTAATTCTTTTAAGCCTGAATCCTTGGCAGAAATTCACTGCCGTAAAACTGCTTGAAGCCATGCGAAGAAAGAGCTGGGGAAACATACAGCCGATGTATGCCAGTGTTCATACACAAAAGAATATAAAACAGGAGATCGAGAAATTATATGGGATAGAGATTTTTGAAATTCCGGAAATATTGAATCCTGTGTGTATCACGCCAGATAAATTTGCCTGTCTGGAACAGATTTTAGGCCGCTCTGCTGTAAAGGCAAAAAGAAAATATTTGCCAATTCCCATTTGGAAGAAAAGATAGTTTTCACAAAATGCAGTTGTAATATTTTTAGCAAAGAAAGGGAGTTGGTCGCTATGAACGAGCGGATGCAATTATTTATGGAACTGCATGACATTGAGAAAAGGGGAATTACGCTTTGGTTAGAAGGTATGCCGAGCACTTCCCTTGGAATTACAAATGCAGTGTTTGTCAATGAAGAAACCGCTTATATGCGGGACTATATTTATGATGAGGGGGTGTTGAAAGAAGTGCGGTTTGACAGGGTTTCCAATCATTGAACTTGTTTTCCGCGGTAAAAAAATCATTTTTGTAACCAGTAAACTGGGATATTGCAAAGAATACATTTGATTCGGGTTCCTCAATGCCGATCAAAATGTCAGTTAGATAAAAAGAAAAAAGACACAGAAAAAGAAGCCGCCGCGTCAGTGGTAAAAGATTGAATGCGGCGGCATTTTTTCAGTTGGCAGTTATGTGGTTTGAAATATAGAAAATAAAATTAGAAAAAAAGCGAAGCATTATCCTGCTTTTTTTCAGGCCTTCTTTCGTCCATTTATGGCCGTGATGGTATTTTTCTTTTGACATATCAGAACAGGTTGAGAAAAACAGGCCGTTTTCTTTATTTAGCCAGTCCGCATATCCAAATATAAAATCCATACTTGAACAAAAATTTTCCCGTTTATAGATGGCGTATCCGGCAGAGCCATTGCCATTTTTAATAAATTCAATACAATTTCCCTTCTGGCTCTGTGTGGCATCTGCCTTTACAAACGATAAGACGCCGTTATTTTTGTTTGTTGCCCCGATATAGGATATGCCATTTGTGTCTTTTTTGAAATGAATCAGCCCTTTGGATTTTCCGGCAGCAAAAGAATCCAGAATGTCTTTTATGAGAAACATTTTCCAATTATTATGAGTTCTGTTTTTTTACTTCTTTACTTTGAGCTAATCCGCCAATAAATGTTTGGTATTTTTGAAGCAGCAGGCGTTCCCTTTCTTTTATATATGTTTCCATAAATGGAAAGTCAGGCAGACCTGCCGTGTCAACTGGCAATAAGATCCTCTCTCTTTTTATTCCTTCTTGGCTTCCCATTTTACCATAGCAGTATTTGGAACAAGTCTGGCGGATCATTCTTGATAGAAATAATCCGGTGTATCTGTTTAGCTGTTCGCAGTAAAGCAGGAGAACAGAAGAACCTGCGCCGCCCCTGCCCAGAAAATCCGTTTTCTGATAAAATGCGCTTCCGTCAATCGGGCTGACCGTAATGCAGTTTCCATGATCCGGTTTTTCATTTTCCTGTGAGGCGCAGAATTTTATCACTCCGTTATTAAGATTCCCGGAAGCGACAAAAGGGATATTCCCAGTAGGATACTGTTTTTCTGAACGTGGTTTTGGCCTCTTTACCATAAAAAGATCGCCGATAAAAAATGCCTTCCAGTCCCTATTCTTTAGATGGATCATGAGGCGCCTCCTGAAATATAGATTCACGTCCCTGAATAACCATTGAAAATTCAAAGGTCAGATAATCGCTGATTGTCTTTATAAAATCTTCCTCCGAAGGGATTTCATCATTAAAATAATAAAAACTATGTAGCCATTCGTCTTTATCCGACACGGTCGTTTTCACGCAGAATTTTGTCTCCGCGTCTATTCTGTCAAACCAAACGTCCAGTAAATGCTGTTTTTTATCTTTTGCAGATTCCGTTTTGATAAGTCCGGTATGGGGAGCGACTGTATAACCGTCATTTTCATAATTGATAAATTTGCAGATTTTGTCAGACGGGTGGGCTTCGCCTGCCGTAAATACGGCAATGCAGGGCATAACGCCTACTCCATAAAAGGTATCTTTATTGAGCGTGATTACGCCCTCTAACGTATGATGCCGAAAGATGTTTTGCTTTATCGCCTGTTCCTCTTTTGTTTTGCCCATCATTGAAGACTGTGGCAGGATCACGATGCATGTCGCGCCTACAACAAGGGAATCCAAAAGATGCTCTGCAAAGGACATTTCGTATAGATCAGGATTTTGTTTAGAGCCTTGTGAATAGGGCGGGTTCATCATGCCGACTGTGGGCTGCAGCAATTGAAGCTGGCTTGGATTTTGTTTTAAAAAATCATCATTCATTAAATTGCTTTTTCCGTCACCGCGTAATATCATGTTTGTCGTGGCTATGGTAAACATATTTGGGCGGATTTCAATGCCGTGAAGCTGTTTTTGGCGTATGTTCTTCTTTTGTGTGGCTTGATTGGTTTTTTTCAACATATTGTGCATAGCGGCAATCAAAAATCCCGCTGTCCCACAGCAAGGGTCAAATACAATATCTTCCGGCTGTAAATCTGCTAAATCGCAGAATAGCTGTGTGATGTGTTTTGGCGTGAGGATAATTCCAAGTGACTGGCCGTCGCCGCCGGAGTAACTCATAAATTCTCCGTAAAATCTTCCAATATAGTCTTCCGCGCTGCTGATATAACGGATAGAGCGGTAGATTGTTTGGTTTAAATATTCGGCAAAATGTTTCAGCGGGGTCTTTTTTAGTTTTGGATCAGGTTCATTTAGTTTTACTGTGTCCTTTATAAAGGCAAACTGGCTTAAGATTTTATCTTTTTTAATTGCGGGAGAAACGTTTGCCCTTTGCAGGTTGGTCTGAATGGCATCGTAAATTTTCTGCCCGTCTGTGAGAATGGCGTCGCCCGTTAAATCGTCTATGGAAAAATTTCTATGCTCACTTTCACGCAGGGCAAGCAGGATTCCAGAAACGATTAGCGGTTTTTCTGTTTCCAGCAAATTGCCGTAGTTTCTGAGGTCTTCATGTAAAACACTGGCGTCTTTTAAAATGTCGGCGGTTTCTTTTTCGAACTTTGTATGTTCTTTTAGGACTTGCCGGATATAGTATTCGTCAATGTTATCTTCGTTGAAAGTGATAAAAGATTCTATTTCGGGCAGTTGACGGCAATATTCGGTTTCATCTAAATAAATTGGGGTGATTTTATGTTTTTTCTCATTGCCGGATATGCCAAATGCAATAATTTTTCTGTATGATGTATGCCGGACGAGATGTTTTCCATAAAAAATTGCGCCATTTACGGCATAGTTTACAGCCGCGTTTGCGGATTCGCTTATGTTGCCGTTATCGTCGAGTTTCATATGTCTGGACAAATCCGCTTTATTTTCTATGACAAGCAGATAGTCTTTGACAACGCCAATATATTCCGGATATCCGATTTTGCCAGTTTTCCTTTTCGATGCGGTTTTTAATGCGGATTGTATTTCTTTTATGGAGCTTCCTTGTGGCTCTAGGAAAATATCCGCCTGTTTTAAAAGGTCATAGACCCATAGATTTGTTTTCGCTTCTTTGTTAGACATTTCCAGTCCTTTTCTCTTTCTTTTGTTGGTTTTTGAGGTGAACATTCTTTGAATATAAGAATTCTAAGCTGATTTTACATTATAAAAGAGAAAAATTCAACTTTTTCCATAATAAAAAGGAGAAAAGGGAGAGAACCGTTAAAAAGTCGAAAAAGGAAAATGCTATGAAAGTGGAAAAGTGATATTAACTTTGTTCAGCTTTGTTTCTAAAGCATTTAGAGACATTCTATTTTGGTAATTGGATTAAAAAAGGCAGAGGAATAAGAAAAAATAAGAAACTGTCATGAATTTATTTGAATCTTTCGAATGGTATGGTATAATAGGAATGTTTGGTAATGGGTTTCAACGTAATTTATACTTTAGGAGGACGCACAGATGGAGAAAAGGCGGAAACAGTCTGTCATTTTGGTCATAGTTGTGATTGCGATTATTATTATCGTTTTAATTGCAGGCAAAATTATCAGTAAATATACGCCATCGAAAGAAAAAATGGATTTATCGGAATATTTTGGGGTTACGGATGCTTCAGCGGCAGCGGTTATCGTGGATCATAAAATCTCCGATACACAGGCGGTTATCAAAGACGGCATGGCGTATCTTGATTATGAGACAGTGAAAGAAATGTTTAACGCCCGTTTTTATTGGGATTCCAATGAAAATCTGCTTTTGTACACAACGCCTGACGATTTAGTTTCTGCGGCGGCTTCCAGTAAAGATTATTTTGTGACGAAACAGAAAAACACGGAAAATTATGTTATCGTATATGCCGATGCAAAGACGGCATACATTGCTATGGAATATATTAAAAAATTTACGGATTTGGAGTATCGTTTTTATGAGGAGCCAAACCGTCTTGTCGTGACGACGGACTGGTCGGATTTTATGTCCGTCCCTGTGCAAAAAGACACTCAGATCCGCCAAAAGGGCGGAATTAAGAGCCCGATTCTTGCCGAAGTGACGCAAGAAACCGGATTGATCCAATTAGAAGCCGGAGATGCTTGGGATAAAGTTGCGACGGAAGATGGGATTACTGGTTATATCCAGAATAAAAAATTAGGACAGGCAGAAAAGAAAAGCCATGGACACAAATCACGGAAAGAAAAATTTACCCACCTGTTAAAAGATGAAAAGATTAATATGGGCTGGCATCAGGTGACGGTTCCCGAGGCTAACAATACAATTTCTGAAGTTTTGTCCGGCGTGAAGGGATTAAACGTGATTTCACCGACATGGTTTTACTTGAATGACAACAATGGAACATTGATGAATCTTGCAAGCGCGGAATATGTGCAGTATTGCCATAATCAGGGAATCGAAGTATGGGCGCTTGTCAGTAATTTAGAAAACGATCAAGTCGATTCCGCGGAGGTGCTCAATTACACGTCGAAGCGGACAAATGTAGTGAATCAGCTTATTGCGGCTGCAATCCAATATAATTTTGACGGAATTAATGTTGATTTTGAAGCCTTGGGCAAAGAAGCGGGCGATGGGTATATCCAGTTTATCCGGGAACTTTCCCTGAAGTGTAAAAACAATGGCATTGTGCTGTCCGTTGATAATTATGCGCCGACGGAATATACCGCATTTTATAATAGGAAAGAACAGGCGAATTTTGCGGATTATATTATTATTATGGGATATGATGAGCACTATGTTGGATCAGATGAGGGGTCTGTCGCATCGATTGGTTTTGTCACGCAGGGAATTAAAGATACGTTAAAAGAAGTTCCGGCCGAACAGACGATTTTAGCGGCGCCTTTTTATACGAGGGTTTGGACGGAAACGCCAAAAGAGCCGGATAATGACATGGAAGCCGCTTCAGAAGATTATGTGCCCTACGATTTGACTTCACAGGCGGTAAGCATGGAAGAAAGCTGGAACATGGTAAACGTCAATGGCATTGAGCCAACATGGTCTGAGGCGGACGGACAATATTATGCAGAGTATGTCAATGACGGAAAAACTTATAAAATCTGGCTTGAAGACGCGAAGTCTATGGAGCTGAAACTTGAAGCCGCCGCAAAGGAAAATCTGGCGGGAATGTCTTTCTGGAAACTGGGGTTAGAGGACGCTAGGATTTGGGATACCATTTTAAAGTATATGAATTAAAAAATGAATAATCATGCAGATGTTTTTATTTTATACTTGTTTTTATACATAAAGATGTTACAATAAATAATATTTGTGAAAAAGGAAGGAAAAAGAATTATGAAAAAATCAGCAGTAGTGTTATTATTGGCAGTGACGATGGCATTTACAGGATGTGGGGAAGAAAAAGACGCCAGCCAGAATGCGGATACAAGCGCAGATGAAAAAGTGGATCTTCAAGGCGGCGAATCTGACACACAGTCAGAGAACAGGACGGATTTAGGAGAGGATGCGAATGCGGCGGATGCAAACAGTGACGTCCTTGCTGACGGCGTGCTGAATGTAGGGACAAACGCAGAATTTCCTCCATTTGAATTTGTCGGGGACGATGGGGAACCGGACGGATTTGATATGGCATTAGTGAAAGCGATTGCTGAGAAACTTGGCGTAGAGGTACAAGTGGAAAATATGGAATTTGATTCTCTTGTCGCTTCTATAGGAAGTAAAATTGACATAGCGATTGCAGGAATGACGGTGACAGATGAACGGAAAGCTATGGTTGACTTTTCCGATAATTATTATGAAGCAGTGCAGTATGTCATTGTCCCAGCAGATTCTGACATAGCGCAAGCGGCAGATTTGGAAGGAAAAAACATCGGGGTGCAGCTTGGCACGACCGGAGATTTTATTGTAGAAGATATTAAGGATGCAACTGCATCCCAGTACAATAAAGCAGTGGATGCGGTCAATGATTTACGCAACGGCAGAGTGGACGCTGTAATTATTGACAAAAATCCGGCTCAAGTGTTTGGGGAACAGTTTAAAGATGAAGTGAAGCTTTTTGACGGGGAAAGCCCGGAGTTTGGGTTTGAAAAAGAATATTATGCAATCGCAATGCCAAAAGGAGATGAAGCTTTAGCGAAGAAGATCAATGATGCATTGGCGGAACTTAAGTCAGATGGAACCTTTGATGAATTAGTCAGTCAGTATATCGGCAACTAACCGGACGGAAGTGGAGAGAATCAATGAATGAATGGTTTGCAGAAGCAGCGGATAAATTCCAGATTGCTTTTATTGAGGGCGACCGGTGGAAACTCTATTTAAACGGCTTAGGGGTCACTTTGCAAATATCACTGTTTGCCGCAATTTTAGGCGTTGCCATTGGCATTGTCGTTGCGTTGATGAAACTGTCCACAGGGAAAAATGGGAAACGTTCCATTTTTTCTTACATAGCCCAGATTTATATTGACGTAATCCGCGGAACGCCGTCAGTGCTTCAGCTATTAATTATGTGGTTTATCGTAATGACGAATAGCAAAAACGGCGTTTTGGTGGCGGTTTTAACATTTGGGATCAACAGCGGAGCGTATGTTTCTGAAATTATGCGCGCTGGAATACAGGCAGTCGATCACGGACAGATGGAAGCGGGGCGTTCGCTTGGACTGTCCAAAGGGCAGACAATGCGTTATATTATACTGCCTCAGGCGGTTAAAAATGTGCTTCCGCCTATTGGAAATGAATTTATCGTGTTGTTAAAAGAAACGGCGATTGTCGGTTATGTCAGCCTTTCCGACTTGACAAGGACGGCAAGCCAGATTTCTTCGAGGACATTTGAAGCGTTTATGCCGTTAATCGGCGCCGCAGTCATCTATTTTGTTATTATAAAAATATTGAGCAAATTAATCGAATTGTTAGAGAGGAGGCTGCGTAAAGGTGATCACCGTGAAACGTCTGCATAAATCATTTGGAAAAAACGAAGTTTTAAAAGGCATTGATTACCATGTGGAAAAAGGGGAAAAAATCGTTGTCATAGGGCCTTCCGGTTCCGGGAAAAGCACCTTTTTACGCTGTATGAATCTCTTAGAAACGCCGACAAGCGGTGAAATCTGGTTTGACGGGCAGCTTATTACCGATCCGAAAACAAATATCAATAAAGTCAGGGAACATATGGGAATGGTGTTTCAAAATTTCAACCTGTTCAATAACCTGACAATTATGGATAATATTACGCTGGCTCCCGTGAAGCTAAAGCGAATGGACAAGGAACAGGCGTCAGAAAAAGCCTTAAGCCTTTTAAAAAGAGTCAATCTGACCGAAAAAGCGGATGCGTATCCGTCCCAGCTTTCCGGCGGGCAGAGGCAGAGAATCGCCATAGTGCGTTCCCTTGCTATGAATCCAAAAGTGATGCTGTTTGACGAACCGACTTCCGCCCTTGATCCGGAAATGGTAGGGGAAGTTTTGGACGTAATGAAAGAGCTCGCGGACAGCGGTATGACAATGGTTGTCGTGACGCATGAAATGGGCTTTGCGAGGGAAGTCGGCAGCAAGGTTTTGTTTGTTGATGAAGGAATCATTATGGAAGAAAATACGCCGGAGGAATTTTTTAAGCATCCGAAAAATCCGAGATTGCGGGATTTTCTTTCTAAAGTATTATAATCAGGCCATTTTTGAAGCGAGGAAAATGCTTGCCGCAATGCCGCAGACTGTGGCAAACAGCGCGCCAGAGAGCGTGTAACGTGTCTTTTTGACATGGACGTGCATAAAATAAATGCTCATCGTATAAAAAATGGTTTCGGTACAGCTCATCATTATTGACGCCGCAAGCCCGATAAAGGAATCTGTGCCGTATGTTTTAAATAAGTCTAACAGAAGTCCGGTTGCCGCGGAGGAAGAAAACATCTTGACTATGGCGGCCGGAATTAATTCTATCGGGATATGCAGTGAGCCGGCAAACCGTTCAAAAATTCCGGTCAGGAAATCGAAAAAGCCCGATGCGCGTAAAATGCCGACGGCGGTCATCAGCCCTACCAGCGTAGGCAAAATGTCAATGACCGTAAAAAAACCGTCTTTTGCGCCTTTCAGAAAATCCTGATAGACATTTTGGCGGTTTAACAGCCCATATGTGACAATAAGAAAAATCATAAGAGGTATAATGGATTCGGATAAAAACAATAGAATTTGCATAGATCGTCTCCAGATACATATTTCTATATCTTATGAAACAAAAGAAGCGGCAATAACCAGATTTGTGAGGAGAACCTATGGATTGGCTTTGGCAGCTAGACGGATCGATCCTTTTATGGATACAACAATATATTAGAAAAGAAGCGCTTGACCCATTCGTTTTGTTTCTGACAAACTTAGGGGATGCGGGCTGGTTTTGGATTTTGCTGTTTGCCATGCTCCTGCTTTTTTCCAAATACCGGAAAATAGCAGTGACAGGTTTTTTGGCTCTTGTGATTGGGTTTCTCATTACGAACTTGTGTTTGAAAAATATGGTGGCGCGGATTCGCCCGTATGAAGTAGTGGAAGGTTTGACGTTAATTGGAAAGCGGGCGCATGACTTTTCATTTCCTTCGGGACATTCCACCTGTTCCATGGCGGCGTCCGTTGTGTTATTTGCTAAACTGCCGAAGCGGTCCGGCATTCCTGCTCTTACGCTTGGGATACTGATCTGCCTTACGCGGCTTTATATCGGGATACATTATCCGACAGACGTTATCGTGGGAATGTTCGTTGGCATTGTTGCGGCGTTTTGCGCAATGCAAATTGTGAAAACAGAAAAAACAGGCAATTTTTCGGAAAAATGAAAAATGCCTGTTTTATTTTTAATTATCTAATTTGATATTTTTGAGCAGAGAGGCAAGACTGGTGGAGGCGGATTCGTTGGAGGAAAATGCCATTACGCTTTTGTTGATTTCTTCCGCTTCCGTGTCTATCATTTCTTCTTCTAATGCGCGCATACTCAGGCTGATTTTGTTGTCATTTGTATTTAAGATTTTCGCTTTTACTTTCTGTCCGACTTTTAAGACTTCCGCTGGTTTTTTAATCCGTTTTGCTGAGATTTGTGAAATATGCGCTAATCCGCTTAGCCCATTGCCAATGTTAATGAATGCGCCGTAAGGCATAAGGCTTTCCACTGTGCCTTCCACAATCGTATTTGGCGCTAACATGGAAATTTTATGGCTGCGTTCCTCCTCTGCTTTTTCCCGCGCAATTACTTTTGCAGAGAGGACTAATTTTTTCTTGCTTTCCTCTACGGTAATTACACGGACTTCCACGTCTTTGCCAAGCCATGGGTTACAGTCTTCGACATAATCTAAGCTTAAATGGGAAGCTGGAATAAATCCGCGTATGCCTTCGAGATAGGCAATTACGCCGCTTGGGACAATTCCTTTAATGCGGACAGTTAAATTCGCGCCATCCTGCATATACTGTTTTAGTTTGTCCCATGCGAGAATTTCGTTCGCTTCTTTTTTCGATAACAGAAGATTTCCTTCGCCGTCGTCTAAACGGATAATGGTCGCTTCTAATGTGTCTCCGACATGGATGGATTCTGGCAGGTTAAAGTCGGGATCGCTGCTGATTTCGGAGGCTTTGATAATGCCGGAAGCATAGTAGCGTAAATCAAGCGTCACGTCATCTTCCGTAACAGCGATTACCGTTCCGGAAACGATGTCGCCTTCCGATAATTTGCGGAACGAAGCTTCCAGTTCGTCTTTATAATCGTTCATTGATTCTGTTTCCTGTGTTTTTGTTTCGTCAGCCATTTTACACACTCCTTTATTTTTAAACATGGCTCAATTATAGCATAACGCAGAAGGGAAATCAATTTTTAAAATGGACGTAATGTGGCATAAAATGGGCGTATTGCAGCGAACGCATAGAAGAATCTGTATTAGCTATGCGGGAGCGTGGATTGTAAAAACAACGCATTTTCATTAAAATAAATTCGTCAGTAAAACATGACATAGATGCGTCGTGTTTTGTGTGATATGCTGGTGATGTTTCATTAGGTAATTGCGAAACAAGTTCAAAATCTTGATTCCAATAGGGTAAAGGCCCGG
>CAJUST010000028.1 GCA_910589105.1 uncultured Lachnospiraceae bacterium | reverse complement strand
ATTGAGTTCCGCATACATAATATTATCATAAATAAACTGCATCACGGAAAGAACCGCATCCAGATTATCCGTCATATCCGGCGTTTCCACATAGCTGATTGCGCCGCCCGGAGACAGTTTCTGGAACTGCGCCTCAAATTTCAGCTTTTCAAACGCATTGATTTCTTCGCAGACATGCACATGATAACTGTTTGTAATATAATTTTTATCCGTCACGCCGGGAATTACGCCAAACCTTTGCTGTAAACATTTGGCAAACTTATACGTCGTTGATTCCAGCGGCGTGCCATAAACGCTAAAGCCTATATCCGTTTCCCGCTTCCACTGTTCGCAGGCTTCGTTTAAACGGTTCATTACTTCTAAGGCAAATGGCGTCGCATCCGGATGCGTGTGCGACTTGCCCGTCATATACCTTGCGCACTCGCAAAGCCCCGCGTATCCTAAAGAAATAGACGAATATCCGCCATAAAGCAGCTTGTCGATCGGCTCCCCTTTTTTTAGCCTGCTTAACGCCCCATACTGCCAAAGAATCGGCGCAACGTCTGATAACGTCCCTTTTAAGCGGTTATGGCGGCACATCAACGCCTTTTTGCAAAGAGCAAGGCGCTCCCCTAAAATTTCCCAGAAAAGCTCTTTGTCACCGCCGGAGCTTAAAGCTGCGTCTACTAAATTCAGCGTCACTACGCCCTGATTAAACCTGCCGTAAAACTGATACTTTCCTGCATCATTTTTATAAAGATTTAAAAACGAGCGGCATCCCATACATGGGTAGCAGTTTCCCTCTTTTAATCCCCGCATTACCTTTTCTGAAATATAATCCGGAACCATGCGCTTTGCCGTACATTCCGCGGCAAGCTTCGTCAGATTCCAATATTTGCTTCCTTCTGAAATATTATCTTCTTCCAGCACATAGATAAGCTTTGGAAACGCTGGTGTAATAAACACGCCGGATTCATTTTTCACGCCCTTAATCCTTTGTTTCAGCACTTCTTCCATCACAAGCGCAAGATCGTCCCTTGTCCTGCCTTCCGGCGCTTCATTCAAATACATAAACACCGTCACAAACGGCGCCTGCCCGTTTGTCGTCATCAATGTAATGACTTGATACTGTATCATCTGCACGCCGCGGTTTATTTCTTCTAACACTCTTGATTCCGCCACTTGGTTTAACTGTTCTTCATTTAATGTAATTCCGGCGGATTCAAATTCCCGCCTTACTTCCCGACGGAATCTGTGCCTGCTGATGTCCACAAACGGCGCTAAGTGCGACAAAGAAATGCTCTGCCCGCCATATTGGGAACTTGCAATCTGCGCAATAATCTGCGTCGCAATGTTACAGGCGGTTGAAAAACTATGCGGCTTTTCAATCATTGTCCCGCTAATCACTGTCCCATTTAAAAGCATGTCTTCAAGGTTCACCAGACAGCAGTTGTGCATATGCTGGGCAAAATAATCCGAATCATGGAAATGGATCAAGCCCTTTTCATGCGCTTCCACCACATCTTGGGGCAAAAGAAAGCGGCGTGTAATGTCCTTGCTGACCTCTCCCGCCATATAGTCCCTCTGCACACTGTTTACAACTGGGTTTTTATTTGAATTTTCCTGCTTCACTTCTTCATTGTCGCATTCTAAAAGGCTTAAAATCTGCTTATCTGTCGAATTTGCCTTACGGACCAGCGCGCGTTTAAAACGGTATGTGATATAATTATGCGCAACTGAAAACGCCTGCTGCCGCATAATCCCATTCTCCACTAAATCCTGAATTTCTTCTACGCTAAATGCGCGTCCCCTGCTTTCGCAAAGCTCTTGAATGCTCTCACAAATATCCTGAATCTGGCTGTCTGTAAGCCTTTCATTTTCCAAAACCGTCCCATTCGCTTTTACAATCGCAGCCTCAATTTTAGATAAGTGAAATTCCTCCTCTGCTCCGCTTCTCTTGATAATCTTCATTTCGTCTCTCCTTCATTCAATATCCTATATCCAACAAATCTTCATTCAATATTTTATATTCAACAATCCAAAGAGAGTTTACCATATATAGTGTGTTCCGTCAACACTAATTCAATATTTAGTAGTGTATTTTTATCGCAAAAAATGCCTGAAAAATTTCGGCAGTCGAAACCAGAAAATTTCTTGGCAGAAACCAACACAATCATGCGCCGGCATACAATTCAACACAAGTATGGCGCCGACATACAATTCAACACAAGTATGGCTCTGGAATACAAATCAACACAAGCTTGGCTCTGGCATGGAAATCAACACAAGTATGGCGCCGGCAAACAAATCAAAATAATTATGGCTCTGACAATAGAATAAAAATAATTACGGCGCCGGTATATTGACATGCCGTCCTGCATATGCTATCATATAGACACCAACAGTAAGTCCTTTATTAACGCCGTTTTCTAGGTAAGCGTCATATATTGGCGTCGTTATCAGGCGATTGGTGGATTGAAAAAGCGGATCAGTTTTTTAACTGGTCTTTTTTCATGCAGTTTTTGCCAAAAATAAAAAAAGCTCCGGCGCATGGCTATGCATCGGAGCTTTTTTCAAGTTTATTTCAATGCCAATAAAGATTTCCCTGTCATTTCTTCCGGCTGTTCCAATCCCATCATCTCAATCATGGTTGGCACAATATCGGCAAGGCATCCGCCTTCCCGCAACGTATAGGCCGAATCATAATTTACAAGAATAAATGGCACAGGATTGATTGTGTGCGCCGTGAAACTGCCGCCGTTTTCGTAATCAATCAACTGTTCCACATTTCCATGGTCAGCGCAGATAAACATCTGCCCGTCCGCTTCAAGAAGCGCATCCACTGCCCGTCCCACGCAGGCGTCCACTGTTTCCACTGCTTTGATTGCCGCAGCTTCCACTCCGGTATGGCCTACCATATCAGGATTTGCGAAATTAATGATGATCACGTCATACTTGCCGGACAAAATCGCTTCCACTAATTTATCGCAAACCATTGGGGCGCTCATTTCCGGCTGTAAATCATATGTGGCAACTTTTGGGGAATTAACTAAAATACGTTCTTCTCCCTGATTCGGCTCCTCTACGCCGCCGTTAAAGAAGAATGTAACGTGCGCGTATTTTTCTGTTTCCGCAATTCTCGCCTGTGTCTTGCCACAAGCCGCCAAAAACTGGCCGAACGTATTTTCCAGCTCTACTTTTTTGAATGCAACCGTTTTGTTTGGAATCGTTACGTCATATTCGCTAAAGCATACATATTTAACGTCTTTCCTCGGCCCTCTGTCAAAGCCAGTAAAATCGTCCGCGCAAAACGTCCTTGTAATTTCCCTTGCCCGGTCAGGACGGAAATTAAAGAATACAATGCTGTCTTTGTCCTTGATGGTCGCAACGGGCGCGCCGTTTTCTTCAATTACAGTCGGCAGAACAAATTCATCCGTTTTGTCATCTGCATAAGAAGCGGTGATTGCCGCCTCCGCGCTGTCTGCCTTCACTCCATCTCCCAATGTCAGCATTTTATACGCGGCCTCCACGCGATCCCAGCGGTTGTCCCTGTCCATTGCATAGTAACGCCCGCAGATAGATGCAATCTTTCCTACGCCGATTTCTTTCATCTTTGCTTCTAACGCTTCAATAAAGCCTTTGCCGGAAGTTGGGGAAGTGTCCCTTCCGTCTAAGAAACAGTGCACATAAACATTTTCCACGCCTTCCCGTTTCGCAAGCTCCAAAAGCCCATACAAATGTGTATTATGGCTGTGCACGCCGCCGTCCGACAATAAGCCGTAAAAATGCAAATCAGAGCCATTGTTCTTTACGTTTGCAACTGCATCGAGCAATTCCGGATTTTTGAAAAAGTCTCCATCTTCAATTTCTTTTGTGATTCTCGTCAGCTCTTGATATACAATCCTTCCGGCCCCCATATTTAAGTGGCCGACTTCCGAATTGCCCATCTGGCCGTCCGGAAGGCCGACTGCAAGCCCGCTGGCATTCCCTTCCACAAAAGGATAATCCTTCATTAATTTGTCAATGACAGGGGTATCTGCCTGTGCTATGGCATTGCCTTCAGACTTATCGTTTAATCCGAATCCGTCTAATATCATCAATACGGTTGGTTTTTTACCCATACTCATCCTCCCTATGCCATTACTGCACAATATCAACAGTAACTTTCTTTTCTTCCTTTGAGGCCGCCGCTTTTACTACGGAACGTATGGCTTTCGCAATACGTCCCTGTTTGCCGATGACTTTTCCCATATCCGGCTGCGCCACGCGCAGTTCTAGGACAATGGATTTTTCCGTCTCTTTTTCAGTGACAACGACCTCATCTGGCTGATCCACTAGCGCTTTTGCAATTACTTCCACTAACTCTTTCATCACTGACACCTCTTATTTTGCGATTCCAGCCAACTTGAAAATCCTGCTTACAGTATCTGTCGGCTGCGCGCCATTTGATAACCATTTTTTTGCTAATTCTTCATTTACATGGTATTCGCTTGGATCTTTTGTCGGATCATATGTGCCGATTTCTTCGATAAATTTTCCATCTCTTGGAGATCTGGAATCAGCTACAATGATTCTATAGAAAGGAGCTTTCTTCTTTCCCATTCTTCTCAATCTGATTTTAACTGCCACTGCATTTCACCTCCTGAATTATTTTCATTTATAATTAAAGCCTTATGGCCCTAACCACCTGTTAAAACGGCATTTGGAATTTCCCACGCCTGCCGCGTTTGCCGCCCATCATGGACGGAAACTGCTTCATCATCTTTCTCGCCTGTTCAAACTGTTTCACTAAACGGTTGACTTCTGAAATATCCACGCCAGCGCCGTCCGCTATCCTGCGTTTACGGCTTGGGTTTAAAAGAGAAGGATTTCTGCGTTCTTCGGGCGTCATGGAATAAATAATGGATTCTGTCCGCTTCATGCCCTTTTCCGCTTCGCCTTCGTCAATTTCCGGCATTTTCATGCCTCCCATTCCGGGCAGCATCCCTAAAATGCTTGAAAGCCCGCCCATCTTTTTCATCTGGGATACGGAGCTTAAATAATCTTCAAAGTCAAACTCCGCTTTTTTCATTTTTTGTTCTAATTTTCTGGCTTCTTCTTCGTCAATGGCTTCCTGCGCTTTTTCTATCATGGTAAGCACATCGCCCATGCCAAGGATACGGGACGCCATGCGGTCCGGATAAAACTGCTCCAAATCAGAAAGCTTTTCTCCCATGCCCACATAGAGTATCGGCTTGCCTGTCACAGCGCGTATGGAAAGCGCCGCGCCGCCCCTCGTGTCTCCGTCTAATTTCGTCAAAATCACGCCGTCTATGCCGATTTTTTCTTCAAACATGCCCGCCACATTAACTGCATCCTGCCCTGTCATGGAATCAACCACTAAGATCGTCTGGGACACGTCAACGGCGGCTTTCATCTCCATGAGCTCTTCCATCATCGCTTCGTCCACATGCAGACGTCCGGCAGTGTCTAGGATTAAGACTTGAAATCCGTTTTTCTGCGCATGTAAGACAGCGGCTTTTGCAATGTCCGCCGGATTCTTTTTATCGCCCATGGAAAACACTTCCACGCCTTGCTTTTCCCCGTTTATTTTTAACTGTTCAATCGCGGCGGGACGGTATACGTCACACGCGGCAAGCAGGGGCTTTTTGCCTTTCTGCTTTAACTTTCCGGCAATCTTTGCCGTCGTCGTCGTCTTACCCGCTCCCTGAAGGCCCGCCATCAAAATCACTGTAAGCTCTCCGCCGCTTTTTAATGCAATCTCCGTCGTCTCAGATCCCATCAGGGAAATCATTTCCTCATTTACTATCTTAATTACCATCTGACCGGGATTTAGCCCATTCATTACATCTTGGCCGATCGCCCGTTCCTGAACGGATTTTATAAAGCTCTTTACAACCTTAAAATTTACGTCCGCTTCTAAAAGCGCAATTTTCACTTCTTTTAATGCCGCTTTTACGTCGTCTTCCGTCAATTTGCCCTTGCTTCTTAAGTTTTTGAATATATTTTGTAATTTTTCGGAAAGGTTATCAAATGCCATATTATAATCCCTCTAATATTTCGTTGGAAATCTTTTCGATTTCAAGCCTGACTGCCTCGGAACTGTCTGCGTGATCGGATCGAATTAATTTCTGAATCTCCCCTACTTTTTCCTTGATGTACAAAAACTTCTCGACGAGATGCAGTTTTTCCTCATAATTTTCCAATGCCCTTACGCTCCGCCGCGCCATGTCATGCACGCCTTGGCGGCTTATGCCTTCTCCTTCGGCTATTTCGCTTAAGGACAAGTCATTGAAGTAAAAATCTTCATATATTTTTCTTTGATGGGCGTTTAACAGTTCTCCATAAAAATCATAGAGATACGCCAGTTCCAATTTGGTCTTCATATTTACCACCTTTGGTACCATAGCATAAAAAAAACAGAGTGTCAAGCGTTTTTTCTTTACACTCTGCGGATCGCGCTTTGACGGTTCAACTGCCGGTTTGTGACGTTTTCCATAGAACAGGAATCCCAAAGCCTTCAAATGTTTTTGTTTCGGGCGGCAATACAACCGCAATGAATTTTCTTACGCTAACTGCATTGATTGACTTGCCAATTCTTTTATTGCATCAAGAGATAATTCTGTATAATCAGCTATAACTTCCATAATTTTACACATGGTCGCCACTCCTTCCTCGTCCTGCTTGTAATATCCTGCTTTTTTAGCAAGCGCTTCATAATTCATATCATCGGGATTCATACATGAAAAATCGTGCATTAGTTTTCCGATTTCATCATCGCCCCTGTATTTTCCATTAACATATAGAATATGCGAACCATCGCCAAACAATACCTTATTTTCCCCGATAGTGACATATCTCTCTACTGGATATATCGGCTGGTTTCCTTTCATCACATCATTCTCTGTGATAAAAATAACAGAACTGTCGGGAATATCTTTCGTGTCATCTCCATGTTTTAATATATGCGCGTCTAGCAGACTGCTGTTATGCCTTGCCCTTTTTACTCCTGCTCCTGCGTCTGACCTTTGTATTTCTACGTCAAACTCTTTCTTGGCGCTGTCAACCGCATGAACATCTAAAATAGCAGAACGCCCTTGTAAATTCTTCAACAGTTCTTGCGTATGAACCGACTTAATTGTTATATCCTTCCGTCCTAAGACTATCCGAAGTATCAGTTCCACTCGCTCGTAATTATCTGTAAGGCAGACTGTCATAAAATCATCATCTATATATCTAAGCAATTTCAAACGCTCCAAATCCCGTTGATGTAACTGCTCTATTGCGCTCAAAATATCACCTGCTTTCGCCGCTTTTATTATACATCAGCCAATACCTTTTAAAAACTAAATTTTTTATAAAATATGCCGGCTTCAATTCTTCCTCTCTCCGCTTAGTTTTATTTTGTTGTCTGTTCCGCTGTCGGCTCTCGTTCTAAGTCTCCCTCTCAAGATTCTTCTTGTTAAAGCTGATTGCCTCTGCCTACGCTAATTCTGTAGCGGTCTGCCTTGCCGTTCAGAAAAACTGTATGCTTTGCCATTTCGAAAAACAGAATTGAATTAATAGAACATATGCGTTATAATAAACTGTTAATTCTTATGACAGGAACCATAGAAAAGATTTTCAGACTGCAAAAAATTAATATGATCTGAAAAAAGAATTTATAATTATACACAGAACCGGAGGTATCCCAAATGGCATTTGATGGAATTGTCACGGCAAATTTAGTCTATGAGCTTAACCGCGCAATCTTGAACGCGAGAATCAGCAAAATCGCCCAGCCGGAAAAAGACGAACTGCTTCTCACTTTAAAAAGCCCAAACGGGCAGCGCCGCCTTGCGGTTTCCGCAAGCGCTTCCCTCCCGTTCCTCTATCTGACAAATGAAAACAAACAAAGCCCGATGACTGCGCCTAATTTCTGTATGCTTCTGCGTAAACACATTGCAAACGGCAGGATAACAAAAATTTCCCAGCCATCCTTAGAACGTATTATACAATTTGAAATCGAGCATTTGGACGATTTAGGGGATTTATGTCACAAACTTTTCATTGTGGAACTGATGGGAAAACACAGCAACATTATTTTCTGCAAAGAAGACTTCACAATTATTGACAGCATCAAACATATCAGCGCAAATGTCAGCTCTGTGCGCGAAGTGCTTCCCGGAAGAACCTATTTTATCCCTGAAACGACGCAAAAGCAAAACCCAAAAGAGACGTCCCAAGAAACATTCTATCAGGCAGTTTACGCCAAACCGGAATCTATCAGCAAAGCTATCTACAGTTCTTACACCGGAATAAGCCCGATGATGGCAAATGAAATCTGCTGCCGCGCAGGAATAGACGGGGACTTTTCCACATATTCTCTCAGTGAAGAAGAAAAACTGCACCTGTTCCACCATTTCCAATGGCTTATGGCAGACGTGAAAGAAGCGAACTTCCACCCGAATATCCTCTATAAAGAGAAAGAGCCCATTGAATTTTCGCCCTTCCATCTAACAGAATTTGAGGACTATCGGGAAGAACCCTATGAATCCATTTCGGAAGTTTTGGAAACTTACTATGCCAGCCGCAACAGTTATGCCAGAATCCGGCAAAAGTCCGCCGACTTAAGACGCATTGTTTCAACGGCTCTTGAACGGAACCGCAAGAAATACGCATTACAGCTAAAACAACTGAAAGACACCGAAAAACGGGAAAAACACCGCGTGTATGGAGAACTGCTTAACACATACGGTTACGGGCTTTCAGAAGGGGCAAAACAGTTAGAGGCTTTAAATTATTATACAAATGAAATGGTTACAATCCCGCTTGACCCAAAGCTTTCCGCCGCAGAAAATGCCAAAAAATATTTTGACAAATATGGAAAACTGAAACGCGCCTTTGAAGCATTGTCAAAGCTTATTGAAGAAACAAAAGGGGAAATCGATCATTTAGAAAGTATTTTAGCTTCCCTTGACATTGCCGCGGAAGAAGAAGATCTCACACAAATCCGCGAAGAATTAATGGATTTTGGCTTTATCCGCAAAAAATCCGGAAGTAAAAAGGCGAAAATCAAAAGCAAACCGTTCCATTACATTTCTTCAGACGGTTTTCATATGTATGTCGGAAAAAACAATTACCAAAATGATGAATTGACGTTTAAATTTGCAACAGGGAATGACTGGTGGTTCCATGCCAAAGGAATGCCAGGTTCCCATGTCATTGTAAAAACGGAAGGGGAAGAACTGCCGGACCGCACATTTGAAGAAGCGGGAAAATTGGCGGGATACTATTCAAAAGGCCGCGAGAATGACAAAGTGGAAATTGATTATTTACAGAAAAAAAATGTGAAGAAGCCAAATAAAAGCGCTCCGGGGTTTGTTGTATATTATACAAATTACTCCCTGACGATCCAACCGGATATTTCAGACATAAAACAGATATAATGAAAATCTTTCAAAAATACAATCTGATTTTTCATACAAAGATGTTCCATTTGCATACAATCCGTTTGCGTAAGAAAGATATTCCAATAGCATACAATCCGTTCGCATAAAAAGACATTCCAATAACATAAAGATATTTTGTAGAAAGAAAAAATTTCAATAACATACAATAGGTTTGGATTAAAAAGTTCCATTTGCAAAAAGTTAATTTGATTCTCAAACTTTTAATTCTCAAATTAAAACAGACAGGGGGCAGACACATGATAGGGGTATATTTTAGCGGCACAGGCAACACGAAATATTGTTTGGAAAAATTCATCTCATGCTATGATGGCAACATAGAAGCAGTATCTATAGAAAGCCCGCGCACCGCGGAAAAAATAGTCACACATAAGGAAATTATTTTTGCCTACCCAATCTATTACAGCAGCCTGCCAAAAATCGTGCGGGATTTTATTGAACGAAAACCTGAGATTTGGCAGGGAAAGCGGATCTTTCTTATCGCAACGATGGCTCTTTTCAGCGGAGACGGGTCAGGCGTTTCGGCGCGTCTGTTCCAAAAATATGGGGCTTCTATCCTAGGCGGGCTCCACCTAAGAATGCCGGATTCCATCTGCGACGTGAAAGCTTTAAAACGTCCTCCTGCAAAAAACAAACAAATTATAGAGCATACCGAAAAGAAAATTGCCACTGCCGCAAACCGCCTTCAAAATGGAACTCCTCCAAAAGACGGCCTTGGCTGTTTCGCCCAGTTGGCAGGGCTGTTCGGGCAGCGCCTCCTGTTTTCCCATATGACAAACCACTACTCTGACAGGCTCCGCATTCACGCCAATGCCTGTACCGGCTGTGGCGCGTGCGTCTCTCTTTGCCCAATGCAAAATCTAACCTTATTACATAACAAAGCGGTATCAAAAAACCACTGTACCTTATGCTACCGCTGCGCAAACCAATGCCCACAAAAGGCAATCACCATTTTAGGCAGACAAGTCGTCGCTACAAATTCATCTGTCCCGCCCCCTGACGTTCCACCAGCATAGACAGTTTGCCGTTTTCCTCTTTTTCAAGATTCGGATCTTCTTCTAACAGCCGTTTCACGCAGTCCGCCGCTTTTTTTAACACGTCGGCGTCCTGATAAATGTCTGCAATGGAAAATGCCAAATCCCCGCTCTGCCGTATGCCGAAAAAATCGCCGGGGCCACGCAGTTTCAAATCCTCACCCGCAATCAAAAACCCATCATTGGAGCGGTTTAGAATGTCTAAACGTTTTTTCGATTCTTTACTCTGCACATGGTCTACCATAATGCAGTACGATTGCGCGTTTCCACGCCCTACCCTGCCCCGAAGCTGGTGAAGCTGCGCTAAGCCGAAACGCTCTGCGTTTTCAATCATCATCACGGTTGCATTCGGCACGTTTACGCCGACTTCCACTACCGTCGTCGAGATTAACAGGTCAATTTCATGGTTTGCAAACGCTTCCATTGCCTGATTCTTTTGAGCTGGCTTCATTTTTCCATGAAGGCAGGCAAGCCGGATTTCATCTTTAAAATACGCTTTCATTTTTTCCGTATAATCCGTGACGTTTTCCGCATCCAGTTCCTCGCTCTCCTCCACCAGCGGGCAGATAATATACGCCTGATGGCCGCTTTTAATCTCTTTTCGGATAAACTCGTATGCCGTTTTTTGATAAGCCGGATCAACGACGCAGTTCTTATTCGGCAGGCGTTTCGCCGGAACTTCATCTATCACGGAAATATCCATATCGCCATATAAAATAATGGCAAGCGTCCGCGGAATCGGCGTTGCGCTCATCACTAAAATATGTGGACGCATCCCTTTTTGGGCAAACGTCTCTCTCTGTCGGACCCCAAAGCGATGCTGTTCGTCCGTAATGACAAGCCCAAGATTTGGAAACGCCGCTTTCTCCTGAATTAATGCCTGCGTGCCGACAATGATTGCATCCGGATACATCTGCATATTTTCATATGCCCGCCGCTTTTCCCGTTTCGTCAAAGAACCCGTCAAAAGAATCACTTTCCGTTTTAACCCATACGTTTCACACATCTGCATAAATGTCTCATAATGCTGTCTTGCCAGCACTTCCGTCGGCGCCATAAGCGCAGACTGGAAACCGTTTTCCCCCATAAGCGCCATACACAAAAACGCCACAATCGTTTTCCCAGAACCAACATCGCCTTGAACCAAACGCTCCATTGCCGTCCCTTTTTTCATATCGTTTACAATTTCATCTAAACACTTTTTCTGGGCTTTCGTCAGACTGTACGGCAGATGGGAAAGCAGATACGGGATCACGGTTTCCGTCTCAATCGGAAAATCATTTTCGACGACTGCGCGTTTTTCTTTCTGGATATGCAGATTTAATAAAAACAGGAAAAATTCATCAAATGCCAATCGTTTCCTCGCGACAATCAAATCTTCCATCGTATCCGGAAAATGAATTTGCCGGATTGCAAAATTGTATTCGCAAAGCCCTTGGGAAATCCGTATGGAATCCGGAAGAAACTCATATGCCAGCGTCAAATTTTCCATTGCCTGACGGACTGCTTTTGCAATAATCTTGTTGCTTAATCCTTCCGTTTTCCCATATACAGGCTGTAACGTCTGCATTTTCATCTCATATTGCTCTATTGTATAGATTTCCGGCTGTTCCATACAAAAACTCCGGCCTTTTCGTTTTACCCTGCCATAAAATATGTACGCCTGCCCGGCTCTTAGATGGCTTTTGATATAAGGCATGCGAAACCAGACCAGTTCAATTTTTCCGGTAAAATCTCCGGCTGACGCCTGCACGACCTCCATGCGTTCCGTCCGCTTTAATACCGGAGGTGACGCCACTCTCCCCATAACTGCATAGATGCCTTCCGCAGTAAGCATCGCAGGAGTGACAGGATCTTTGTAGCGGATATAATCTTTTGGAACATAAAGGAGTATATCCTTTACGGTATATACTCCTATGCGGTTCAAAAGTTTTTCTGTTTTGCTTCCGATTCCTTTTATTGCCGTTACATTTGCTTCTAAATTCATTTCTTTTCCTTATTCGACAGACACAACATAGTAATAGATCGGCTGGCCTCCGCTGTTGATTTCAACTTCTAAATCCGGATATTTCGCGGTAAGCAGCTTCGAAAATTCCATCGCTTCTTCTTTTGAGCCTTCTTCCCCATAATAGATGCTAAGCAGAGCGGATTCTTCATCTAACAACTGCTCCATCATGTCAAGCGCAACCGTTTTACGGTCTTTGCCAACGGAAAGTATCGTCTTATCGCCGATGCCCATATAGTCGCCCTGATGGATTTTCTTATCGTCAATTTCCGTATCACGGACGGCATACGTCACCTGCCCTGTCCTGACAAGATCGATTTCCGCTTTCATATGCGATTCATTCTCTTTTGGCGTCTGATCCGGAATGTAATTCACTAACGCCGTGATTCCCTGCGGAATCGTCGTCGTCGGAATCACGATAATATTTTTTTCTTCACACAAAGAAACTGCCTGATTTGCCGCTAATATGATGTTTTTATTATTTGGCAAGATAAACACTGTTTTTGCATTGACCTGTTCCACGGCTTTGAGCACGTCTTCCGTACTCGGGTTCATCGTCTGCCCGCCTTCAATAATATAATCTGCGCCAAGCCCGCGGAAGATCTCATTTAATCCTTCTCCAATGGAAACCGCCACAAAACCCATTTCTTTCTCCGGCTCTTTTGGGACGGCAGGCTCTAAAGCTTCTGCCTTCACGCCCTGCATTTCTTTTTCCTTCATCGCAGAGATTTTCTCATCTCGCTCTAAACGCATATTTTCTATAATAATTGTCGTAAGATCGCCATACTTTAATCCCTTTTGCATTGCAAGGCCGGGATCGCTGGTATGTACATGTACCTTTACGATCTCGTCGTCCGCAACGACTACAATGGAATCTCCAATTTCTTCTAAATAGGACTTAAATTCACGCTCTTTGCGCTCGCTAAACGGCTTTTTGAGCATTACTAAAAACTGCGTGCAATAGGTGAACGTAATTTCCTGATTTGCCTGCGCATCGATATAAGAACTGCCCGATGCCGAAACTGCCCCTGCCTGTGTGGCAGATTGGATGTCTAAACGTATCTCTTTGCCCTGTAAAGAGAAAAGCGCGCCGCGCAGCACTTCTACAAGCCCCTGTCCGCCGGAATCAACGACTCCCGCCTGCTTTAAAACTGGAAGCATATCCGGCGTTCTGGCAAGCGCGCGGTCCGCTTCTTTGACAACGGCTTCTAAAAAGATGCGTAAATCGTCCGTCGTCTCCGCTAATTCCGCCGCTTTCCTCGCCGCGCCTTTGGCTACGGTTAAAATCGTCCCTTCTTTTGGCTTCATTACGGCTTTGTATGCCGTTTCAACTGCTTTTTCCATTGCGCGCGCCGCAACGGAAACCGTGATTGTATCATGTTCCGCGATGACTTTTGAAAATCCACGGAACAACTGGGATAAAATAACGCCGGAGTTTCCTCTCGCGCCGCGCAGGGAACCGGAAGAAATGGCTTTTGCCAAAGTTTTCATCGTCGGATTTTCAAGCGCGCTGACTTCTTTTGCCGCGGATAAAATGGTCATCGACATATTTGTGCCCGTGTCTCCGTCCGGCACTGGAAACACATTCAGTTCATTGATCCATTCTTTTTTTGCTTCCAAATTAGCGGCTCCCGCTAAGAATATCTCCGCAAACTTTGCCGCGTTAATTGAATTGATTTCCACTTTTAAATCCTCCTTAATCAATGACTCTGACGCCTTCCACATAAATATTTATCTTTTCAATTTCCATTCCTGTAAACTCCTCCACTTTATATTTCACCGTATCAACCAAGTTTTCAGAAACCGTATGGATACTGACGCCATACGAAACAATGACATGAAAATCAATAATAATCTTATTGTCGTCAGTAACCGCTACATTTATTCCATGGGTAAGATAATCTTTTTTCAGTAATTTCACCAAACCGTCTTTCATATTCACTGCCGCCATTCCGACAATGCCAAAACACCCCACTGCCACGGAACCTGCGTAAGTCGCTATGACTTCATTACTAATGATAATTTTACCCAGTTGGGTTTCCATTTGTCCTTTCATACACTGACCTCCAGATTTTTAATCCGTACAAAACACATACTGATATGATCCATTATACCCAATTTTATGAAAAAATCAAATTATTATTTATATTTCCGCCTGTATTTCCCTGCTTTTTAAGCCAAATAACGGCATATGCCGCTCTTTTTGCATTTCTTTTATGCCTTTACACATAAACCGCATTTTGGAATAGCTGTTTTTTTGATCTGTCTCTGCAATAAAAAAGACGGGCAAACCCGCCTTTTAAAAATCATTCTGTTTTCTTTCATTATCAACGCTTTTTTCTAAATCTATATTTATTTTACTCCTATCTGATTTCACACATTAATTGCAATTTTCATTATGGAAGAATTATAGACTTTTATTTCCAAAAAAATCTTGCAATCTAAATTACTTTCTGATAGAATAAGCATGTTATGAGCTTACAGCAGAGTAAACTTAATCGAATCAAGGAGGTGCAGTCATGGCAAAATGTGCAGTTTGTGGAAAAAGCGTTCAATTCGGTCATAATGTGAGCCATTCCCATAAAAAAACAAATAGAATGTGGAAGCCAAACATTAAACATGTAAGATGCAAAGTAAACGGAGTTCCGAAAAGATTATATGTATGTACTTCATGTTTAAGGAGCGGAAAAGTAGAAAGAGCATAGTTTTTTCGAAAACAGGACAATCGGAAGGAAACACTTTATCAAAAGTGTTTCCTTTTTTATTTGCGGCAGCTTGGAAAAGCTCCGCCCCTACGATCCGGTTTGGATATAGGGAAGAATCTGCCCCGCAATGCAAACCATGCCTTCATCGTTTGGATGCGCCGCCACTTCTTCATCGGTTATTTTATGCGTTTCTCCATCTTCGCCAATGACTTCATCTCCAATGGAAGATTTATAATTGGCTTCATAATCCGTTAAATATTGCGTCATCTCAATAAATGCCACCCCACACGCCTGACATGCGGTCTGTTTCGCCGTTTCAATTTCCGGATTCGGCCAAAGAAGCTCCCCTAACATAAGAATCTGGGCATTAGGGGCTTTTTCTTTTATAAAGGAAACCAAATCATAATAATCAATCTGTAATGTCTCTTGGAACTGGGTAATATTTTCACCGGATTGAATTGTGACAAGATCGGTTGTTTCATCTAGGGAATCTGAAATATCTTCCAATAAAGAAGAACGGTCCTGCGCTAATTCCCATGGCTTTAAACTGTACACCTCTGTTTCGACCGGACAAGACAGCCTTTGTTCAATTTCCGCGGAAAGAATATGGACGTAGTCTTTTTCCATTGAGGAAGCCGCCATGCCCCAATTCCCCCACCATAAATTTTCCGTGATTTCCCCACATGTGACGGAATTTCCGAAAGCGACATAACGATAAGCGTCTGTTTCCTGCCCCGTCTGTGTATCCGGCAAACCCACATCTTCTGTCTGTATATCCGGTAAACCCGTTTCTTCTGTCTGTGTGTCTAACGTAACGCGTTCCGTGGAAGCAGGTTTTGGAATCTCCTTTTCTTTCTGGCATCCGGAAAAAAGAACGCAGACGCAAAAGAAAGCCGCCAAAGAAACTTTTATTTTTTTCTTCATATGTTATCCTCTTTTCTCTCACAATCCTTATTTTATCTGCTCATTATAGTACAAGAATTTTAAAAATGCAAGGAAGGGCGTTTCGCCCTTCCCGTCTACTGAATCTGTGATAATATTTTCGGATCTTTGATTTTAGAATCTTCTGCAAATAAAAGGATTTTAGATAAAATCTCTGCGGTTTTTGGGTCATCGTCAAGAAAAGGAAGGAAGATCCGCCCTTTCTGCTGGGAATGCACCGGAACCGCAAAAATCATAGACTTTCCAATCTGATGGATCACGCCGCTTCCCAAATGAATGGAATACTGGCCGAATGTCCCGTCAATCAACGCATGGCTGCCCTGAAAACGGACGTTCTTTAAGCCAAACAATCCGGCGTTATATTCTGCGATTGTCCTTCGCATTTCTATCGTAGAATGGCTTGTCTCAGGATCGACGCCGCCTGCGTATGCGACGCTGACCGCCAAATCTACGTCCCGCATTACTTCACTGTAGATAATGTCTGGTATCTCCTTAACCGTCAGGGGAAGTCCCGTTTTCCGGTCAGAAAACGCCACATATTCCAAAGTCGGAGGCTCTATGTCGCTTGGCGTAAACCAGTCCGCCATTGCATAAATGCAGGCGACAATATTTTCTTTATAGTAGATTTTCTGGAGCCCGTCTTCATAATCTGCAACCCAGCGGCGGCCGCGCAGTGTGGCAAGCGTTTTTTTCGGCCAAATCTGATTGCCCGCAAAGAGCATGGAATGTTCTTTTGGCAGTTCTTCTTCTAATTTCAGATATAATTCGCGGAATGCCTGCTTAAACGGCTGTTTTATTTTCTGTTCAAACAGAAGTTTCTGGTAGTCCTGCCAGCATCCTGC
The DNA here is from genome assembly GCA_910589105.1 of uncultured Lachnospiraceae bacterium. Lineage (GTDB taxonomy): Bacteria > Bacillota > Clostridia > Lachnospirales > Lachnospiraceae > Roseburia_B. Next base: position 14,946 of record CAJUST010000028.1, on the reverse strand, counting down.
CGCATACAGGTCATACGGATGGGCAATGCAGATTTTCTCGCCCGGCCGGACAGGCGTAAGAATCCCATCTGCATCCAAGATTCCTTCTTTTGTTAAAAATCCAAGGACGCCCTCCGTTTTCCCATTCGTCCGGACAATCAGCGTTTCCGTAATGGGACGCGTCACCGGATTTTGATACATTTCCAAAAACTCCCAGACTTCAAAAACAGTCCCATCTTCCATTGCCTGTTCCATCATCTGTTTCGCGCGGCGGCGCTGTTCTTTTAATTGTTTATTTGCCGCCTGATATTTCTGCGCAATTTCGTTCTTTTTGTATTTTGCCGGAATAGTTTTTAAGAGTTTGCCGTCTTTTCTGCATTGTAGCGCGCTTTGCCCGTATTCGTCCACAGACAGCAGAAGCTCTATTTCTCCAACAGGCTTCCATGTAAAGAATTCTTTTGACTGCTCCGCCAGTTTCCCTTCCATACGAAGCGTCAGCCGCATTACGTCAGTAAATCCGGCGTTGACGCTTAAATTACGGAGCGCAATTTCTGCCGCCCGCCCTTCACTGGCCCTTCTTTGCGCGCCAAACTGCCTGCTTTCTTTTTTAAACTTCTGGATAAACTGGTAACGGCGCAGCAATTCTTCTTCTTTTTTCTTTTTAGCGGACGGAAGCGGGAATAGCCCGACCGCCATCAGCCAGTCTTTGTTGCGTTTTGATTCAATCTCCTTTATCACCGTATCAAGCTCCACGTTCCCAAGGGCGGCATCGGCATATTTACGCGCCCTTCCATGGGCGGTCCCTGAAGAAGAATACTTTGCGGCGTCATAAAGCAGTTTAAAATTCTTTTCACCGACGCTTTTGTACGCTTCTTTAAACCAGTGTATGTCAAAGGCGCCGTCCGCTAATTCCTCCGGTGAAAGCGGCGTATACTTTGCAAGAATGGAAATCAGCTCGTCTGTAAAGCCTTCGCTTGTATGCGCCATAAAATAGTAACAGGCGCTTGCAAAGCCCTTGATTTTTAAATACTCTTGAATCAGTGGTATCCACTGATCCGCATACATGGCAAGCTCAGCTAAACGTTTCTTTGTAATGTCGGAGCCTTTTAACGCTCTCTTTAGATCCGCCGCCGTTTCGTCTGGCTTTGGCATACTGACTTTTAACAAATGGCTTAAGACTGCCCTGCGGTCGCTGTCATTCGAATAATAACTACATCCCCGCTGTAACGGGTCTTTACCCAATGCCGTTAATATCTGTATCATATAGTCTACGCCATAAACCACCTTAATGTTTCCAATCTCATCTGAAAACGGCGTTGACTGCTCCCCGCGTTTTAATTCCACGCTTAGAATCAATGGAACTAATTCCTGATAAAGCTCATGCGCAAATGCCATTTCCGGCATATCCCCCATTTCCTCAAAACAGTATTTTCCGTTCACGGGACGGATCACATTTTGCCCGAAAAAGAGATTCAGCCCTTGCGCGAAGGCTCTCCGCAAAGAGATCGCCCCTTTTTGCTCCACTGCGCTGACTGGCAAAAGAAGCGTCCCAAGATTCCAGAAGGTAAACACTGCTTTATAAAACAGATCTTTATCCCAGATGCCTTTGACGTAACACTTCACATATTCGAAAAACCCGACATAATGTTCCGGATAATTGCCATAAGTATACCTGCTGATTTCCCTGTCCTTTTGCTTCGAATAATGCTGTTCAATCTTAAATTTTATGGAAAACGCGCTTCCCCAGTCTTCTGGCTCAACGTAAGACAGCCAATCTAAGATCTCTTGAAAAACGGGAAGCCCCGCTGTATGTTCCGTATACCGGAAAAAACTGCCGTCCCAGCGTTTTTCTTCCACGGTAAATATATCGTTTGACGTATCTAAAACGGATAAATACTTTGACGCGCCGCAAAGGGCAAACGCGGCTTTTAAAGATTTTGGCGTATACTGGCTCTCCAACAGCCGAAAAACCGTCCAGACTTGGGACGCATATTCCAGTTCACACGACAGGCTCCCGAACGGAAGATTTTGTCCAAACACCTGCTTATAAAGCGGAATGTTTTGTTCGACATAGCTGCGCATCATACAACACTTACGGTAAAGCCCTAGTTCTAAAAGAAGCTGCGGCGATAACTTCTCCTTTTCGTAAAACTCCTCCCAGAGCTTTCGAAATGGATATTCGTCTAAGGGTTCTAACTCATCTTCCTCTTGGGAATAACGGATTTTTTTTAACTCATTCCCTAATAATACATCGCCTTCCCACTTCGCCGAATAAGAAAGCTCTCGGTTCTCCCGTATGATCTGATCTAATTTTTTGCAGTAACGGACGTATGTGTCTTCCCCATAAACAAATAATTCTGAAGCCTTTGCGCCATCTGCCGTAATAGGCGACAAAACCCATTCTTTTTTTATGTCATAGAGCCCATAGCCTTCCGTATTTAAAATTTCTTGCGCCACGCTTTGCTCCCCTGACAATTCTTCTAACAGAACCCGTTCTTTTCCGGTCGGGTTTTTTAGGGCCGCTAAATGAGGCCTTACTTCATCAAACTGTTTTTTGTCCTCTTTTTTTAATTGCAGGGCAAGATCAAGCGCGCCCATATGGCATTCTTCGGATTTTTCCAAAAGAAGTCTTTTTATGCTTTGCGCAATATGCAGGCCGTCTTGTTTTTTTAACAGGGAAAGCGCTTTGCTCCGTCCTTTTTTATATTTTAGATTTTTTTCAATTTTTATGAAATCTTCTTCGGAAAGTTCCATATCGTCCACGAGATAATACGCCTGCTCATTCGTCGATTCCTCGGCATTATGCAAAAGCTCAAACAATACATCTTTGCAAATCTCCGTTTTGGGGCGGTACAATAACACACTTGCAACTGCCGCCCGTGACAAGCTGTAATAAGAGCGCCCTTCTCCCTGCCCGACCACTTTAACCAGCTTTGCCGCATCGTCTATATAGGGCTGTTCCGAAAGCATATGCGCAATCAGGCACAGACGTGATGCAACCGCAGATTGCGTCAACTCCACTTCATGCCACGGGAAAATGCAGGGCGAAATCAAAAGCCCTTTTTTTGGGATTTGCGGCAAAAGCTCTTTTAGAATACGGTAGCATTCCTTTGCCTCCTCCCGATCGGAAAACAGGGTTTCAGGGGGCATTTTTGCAGGCTGTTTTACTTTTTTGCTAATACGGGAATAAGAATCGTCCTCTTGTTGAATCAAACGGTAGAAATGTGTATTGACTTCTGAAAGAAAATGCGGCAGAAAACATGATACAAGCCCTAAATCATCGGAATGCCGTAAAATCACGTCTTTTGAAGCCTGCATCTTCTGTTTTTCGTCTTGAAGGGAATTAAGAAAATACGATGCTGTCATTTTCTGATGCCTTGAGCCTTCCGCAATCAGTTTTTTCACTGCCAAGACTGCCTGATTCGCATCATAAAAACCGATTGCCCAAAGCGCGCAGCTAACCGCAATGGAATCATTTAATGCAAGCTGTTCCTTGCAAAACTCTTTTTCCCGAAGGCAGCGCCCCATAAGATGGAGCAGTTTTTCAGAAACCCGCTCCGGACCGGATTGGCTAAATATCCCTATCCATGTAGCGACTGCGCGTTTGACGGAGGAATAGCGGATCAGCCCATGCTCCTCAATTACGGAAAATAAATGTAAAAACGCTTCCGGACGTCCGGCGTCCATTGTTTCACAAACTGCCTGTCTGGCCCCTTCCTGAAGCCTTGCGGCTAAAAGGAATTTGCCTAGGATGCAGTAAAGTTCTTCATTTTTGCACATCACGATTCCACGGATTAGCTCATGGCTAATCATAAGGGTATTCCCTTCCCCCAAAAGAATCTCTGTAACAGCCGAAATGACAGCCTGATCTCCTCTGTCAATCTGAGCCGCTAAGATCTGCGCATACGAAAAGTATTCATTTCTCGCATGGTCATAAAGCTCCGGCGAAAGGTTTCCGGTTAAAACGTCAGCTAAAGACGCCTGATAAAACTCTAATCGGGAGTAAGCTCGTAAGATTTTTATGCTTTGATCTGCAAACGGGACGTAACTGCCAGACCGCAGGCTTCTTCTGTACCAGCCGGCAGTCATTTGGAATTGATTCATCTGATCAAGGGCATAGTAAAATTCTTCATGCTTTTTTTCCGGTACGCAGACTTTAACAAGCGCCGCAAATTCTGTTTTGTATAAGCCGCTTAACGTATCATAAGCGCCGTTTTCTAAACGGCTTTTCATATACTGGCATACGTCTTGCGGCGTTGCGTAGACGTATGGTTCCGGCAGCATTTTCTGCTCCCATTCTGACAGATGTTTTGCTTTTTGTTTACATGCATCAATCCATGTTTCCGTTAGTTTTCTTCTTGTCTGGTATGTATATTCCGGCATATGTCCTCCTTTCATTTTTGATCCGCTTAACCTGATAACATCGTAAGACGGATCAATGTAAACACCGTGTCCTCTTTCCATGGGATTTTCGCATAAAGATCCGTCAATTCTTCGTCCGAGGCAAATACACGGTAGATCCCATCTAAAAAACTCTGGATTGTATGTTTCACCGCTTCTTCCAGATCTGCTTTTGCTCCGTTATGAACGCCAAAGGACACCTTTCCCCGCTCTGACTGAGCTTTGATTTCTTCTTTCGTTAAGAATGGAAGAAGCTGGCTTTCTTCTTTTCTTTCATTGTAATCTTTTACGCCCGCCTCTGTCAGCCCTGCCAATAAGTCAAAAAGGACGTCCGGTTTTTTGTCTAACTGAAACGGGACAGGCTCTATGGCGCCTCTTTGCCTGCCCAGTTTTTTCATTTTGACATAAACTATATATGCCATATCAGAGCCTCCTCTGCTGTTTCTTCTATAATATCCGGCTTACAACCTCTCTCGCTGTCTTTAAGTCCGACCCTGTCTGTTCCCGGTAATATTTTAAAGCCGCCGCCTTCTGCGTCAGGTTAAAGTGCGCCCGTATATACTCCTCCATTTCATGTTCTGATAAAGCTTTCGCCTGCGGATAGTTTCCTTCCTTTGCATCTAAAATTGCCTGCACCCACTTTTTTGTATGATCCACTCCAAAGGAAACTTCCGTCGTCTGATCCGGATATGTAAATCCAAGGATTCCAAACGTCGCCCCCAGATTTTGTATCCGCTCCAGCTCATATTCCGTCACTTCCCCTTTTTTCGTCGTAAACACAAGTTTCCCCCGTTTTAATTCCAGTATGCCATACAAAAATCCATAGTTGGCGGAAGAACGCAGATAGGAACCCTTTTGGACTGTTTCTTTTTCTTTGTAGTTCGTTTGCGGAGTTCCGCAATTAAAGCAGAACTTCGCTTCTTTTGGCAATTCCACTCCACAATTTATGCAAAACATGTGACTCTCTCCTTTTTACTTCTGATCCCCTTATAAACTACTCCTTTTATAAACTCGTCCTTACCTGTTTCGGCTTATACTGCGCTTTTTCTAAGGCTTTCATAATCTCACGTTTGTGTTCCGTCCCAAAGCATTCCATGGTAATCCGAAGCTCCACTGCCGCATTCCTGTTTATGCTGATAAACTGGTTATGCTCTAATTTTATGACATTTCCCTGCGCTTTTGCTATCGTATCCGCTACTTTCGTCAATTCTCCCGGTTTATCCGGCAATAATACGGAAACAGTAAAAATCCGATCCCGTAAAATCAGCCCCTGCTGCACGACAGAGGACATTGTAATAATATCCATATTTCCGCCGCTTAGAATAGAAACCATTCGTTTTCCTTTTACATTTAAGCGTTTTAGGGCGGCGACTGTCAGTAAACCGGAATTTTCCACAACGATTTTGTGGTTCTCCACCATATCCAAAAACGCAACGACTAATTCATCGTCTTCTACGGTCAAAATTTCATCTAGGTTTTTTTTGATATAGGGAAATATGTTTTCGCCTGGCGTTTTCACTGCCGTACCGTCCGCGATAGTATTAACATTCGAAAGAGTTGTGACTTTTCCGGCTTCAAAAGAAGCTTTCATACAGCTTGCGCCGGCAGGCTCTACGCCGATGACTTTGATTTTGGGATTTAATAATTTCGCTAAAGCGGACACTCCGGCGGCAAGGCCGCCCCCTCCAATCGGGACTAAAATATATTCCACAAGCGGAAGCTCTTTGAAAATTTCCATTGCAATCGTTCCCTGCCCTGTGGCAACCGCAAGATCGTCAAACGGGTGGATAAACGTATACCCGTGTTCTTTGGCAAGCTCATACGCGTGGCTGCAGGCTTCGTCATAAATATCCCCGTAAAGTATCACCTCAGCGCCGTAGCTTTTCGTCCGGTTGACTTTGATTAACGGCGTTGTCGTCGGCATCACAATCACTGCCTTTACGCCATAGCACTTTGCCGCATACGCCACGCCCTGCGCATGGTTTCCCGCCGAAGCGGTAATTAACCCGCGCGCGCGTTCTTCTTCTGACAATGTGCTGATTTTATAATATGCCCCGCGCACCTTGTACGCCCCTGTAAACTGCATATTTTCCGGTTTTAAATAGATTTTATTTCCAGTCTGCGCGCTTAAATAGTTACTGTAAATCAGTTTCGTCTCAAGCGTGACTTCTTTGACTTTTTCACTCGCTTCTTCGAATTTATCTAATGTCAGCATTACATATCCTCCTTTGCCCGAAACAGCGCATCCACAAATTCGTCCGCATCAAACTTCTGTAAATCTTCGATTTTTTCCCCCACGCCGATATATTTGACCGGAACGCCAAGCTCCGACTGGATTGCAACGGCTATGCCGCCTTTTGCCGTCCCGTCCATCTTTGTGAGGACAATCCCCGTCAGCTCTGCCGCTTCCCCGAACTGCCTTGCCTGTGATAACGCATTCTGCCCTGTCGTAGCGTCTAAGACCACCAATGTCTCCCGGTAAGCGTCCGGATATTCCCTGTCAATGATGCGGTTGATTTTTTTGAGTTCTTCCATCAGGTTTTTCTTATTGTGGAGCCTGCCTGCCGTGTCGCAGAGCAAGACGTCCGCCCCCTTGGATTTTGCGGACGCTATCGCATCAAAAATCACGGAAGCGGGATCTGCCCCTTCCTGCCCGCCGACCATTTCCACCCCTGCCCGGTTTGCCCATGCAAATAACTGTTCTCCGGCTGCCGCGCGGAACGTGTCTGCCGCCGCAATCACTACTTTCTTTCCTTCGCCTTTCAGCTTTCCGGCAAGTTTGCCGACTGTCGTCGTCTTGCCTACGCCGTTTACGCCAATGACAAGCGCGACAGACGTTTCTTCTTCAAAACGGTAAGCAAGCCCGCCTGTCTGCATCTGCTCTTTGATGCTGTCTATTAAAAGCTGGCGGCAGGCCACCGGCTCTTTGATTTTATCCTCTTTTACCTTTGCCCTTAAGCTGTCCAAGATTTCTTCCGTCGCTTTTACGCCCAGATCGCCCATAATCAGAATTTCTTCCAGTTCTTCATAAAAATCCTCATTTATGCTGGAAAACCTGCCAAATATGGAATCAATCCCAGATACGATATTATTCCTCGTCTTTGTCAAACCTGCGACCAGCCGCCCAAAAAAGCCTTTCTTCTCCTCGCCCATACGCTTCTCCTCACTTTCCATTCTTATTTCTCTAAATCATGCTCTATTAAATCCACAGAAACAAGCGTTGACACGCCTTTTTCCTGCATGGTAATTCCATATAAGCGGTCAGCGGACGCCATCGTTCCTCTCCTGTGCGTAATGACAATAAACTGTGTGTTTTTCGTCAGTTTATGCAGATATTTTGCAAATCTCCCAACGTTCGAGTCGTCCAGAGCCGCTTCAATTTCGTCTAACAGGCAAAACGGAGAGGGCTTTAGATTCTGGATTGCAAATAACAGCGCAATCGCAGTCAGTGATTTTTCACCGCCGGAAAGCAGAATCATATTCTGTAGTTTTTTCCCCGGCGGCTGCGCGATAATGCGGATGCCGCATTCTAAAATGTCTTCTTCTTCCACGAGTTCAAGCGTCCCTTTCCCGCCCCCGAATAACTCTTTAAACGCGCGGTCAAATTCTTTCTGGATTTCTTGGAATTTCAAAGAAAACTGTCTGCGCATCCCCTCGTCAAGTTCCTCTATTATGCCAACCAGAGCCGCTTCCGCTTCTGTCAGGTCATCATGCTGCCCTTTCATAAACCCGTAGCGCTCTGACACTTCTTTGTATTCTTCAATCGCATTGACATTTACGTCCCCAAGGGCGCGTATCTCGTCTTTTAACGATGTAATCCGGTTTTTCAGTTTAGAAAGATCCTGACACGTTTCGTCCCTTAGCAAAACGGCGGCATGGGGCGTCAGCTCATATTCTTCCCACATATAGTTTGTCTGCTGTTCTCTCGCTTCGTCAAGTTTCTCTTTCCTGCTGGTTAAACGGAAAATTTCTTTGTCTAAATCCGCCATGCGGCCAGAAATTTCTTCGCGTTTTGCAAAAAATCCTTTCCGATCCGCCATAAGGGCTTCTTTTTTGCCTGTCTTTTCCTTTAATCCGCTTTCTAATTGCCGCGCCGCCAACTCCGACGCTTCAATCGCCTTTTGGATTTCTTCGATTTCTTGTTTCTTTTCTCCGGCGCTTTGTTTTGCCCTAGCCGCTTCTAACGTAAGCTGTTTTTCCTGAATGCCGCATTTTTCAATCTCATCTGTCACACGCATAAGATTTGACACGGCAAATTCATTTCTCTGCTTTAAGTTCGCTTCTTCCATCTGCGCGTGGGACAGCGATTCGTTTACTCCCGCTTCTAACGTAAGCTGTCCGTCTAATTTTTCCTGCCACAGACGGCTTTCTTCGGAAAGTTCTTCTTCCCGCCGCTTTGCATAGTTTAGTTCCTGACAGACGGTTTCGGATTCTTCCTTCATCTCCTGTATCTGGCGGTCTAACTCCCTGCTTTCTGACTGTAAGCCTTTCCAGATTTCTTCACTTTCCTCTTTCTGCTGTCTGGCGCGTTTGGCGTTCAGCTCTGCCGTATTTTCCAACAGATATTGTTCTTGGAGTTTCTCCCTGACTTCTTCTATTTCATCGGACAAAAGGGACTGTTCCCTGTGGAGATCTCCTCTTTGCATCCGGTATTCGTCCAAACGGCTTCGTATCTGCTGTTTCTGCATGGACAAATCTTCAATTTCACGGTTCCTGCCAAGAAGGTTGCTGCTGTTTTTAAACGCGCCGCCCGTCATCGAGCCGCCGGGACGCAGTGATTCCCCTTCTAATGTGACAATGGAAAGCGTATGGCGGTACTTTTTGGCAAGGGCAATGGCATGGTCAATCGTATCCGCCACCACTACCCTCCCTAAAAGCTGCGCCGCAATTTTGGCATATTTCGGATCATGCGTCACAAGCGTATGGGCAAGCCCAATCACTCCCGTCTCTTTTAGCGCCTCCGGATTGGAAATGCCGCCCTTTCCTTTTATGGACGTAAGCGGAAGAAAAGTCGCCCTTCCATATCGGTTCTGCTTTAAATACGCAATCATGCGTTTCGCCGTTTCGTCATCTTCCGTCACAATATTTTGGATACTGCCGCCAAGCGCCGTTTCTATCGCCGTCTCATAACGTTTTTCCACTTTTATTAAATCAGACACTACGCCTAAAATATTAGGCTCTGCGTCCCTTTTCGCCATGACTTTCCGGATACTGCCGCCATAGCCGTCATACCGTTCCGCAAGATTTTTTAAGGATTCTAACCGCGCCGTAATTTTATGGTACGCGGCAGTGTCCTCCTCTGTTTTTTTCTTCAGATCGACGCGTTTCCTCTCCCATTCCTCCTGCTTTGCCAAAATCTGGGTTTCTTGTCCTTTTAACTGCGTAATTGCCGCCTTAACCCCTGCAAGCGCCTTCGTCTGCTCCTCGTAAACGTCTTTTAAGCCGGATTCCTGACTTCTCTGTTCCAACAGGCGTTTTGTCAACTGCGCTTTGCGGATATTGACCTGTTCCGCCATCGCGTTAAATTTTTCCTGTTTCGCCTGCAGGGAGGCTTTTTGGTTCAAAAGGGAGAGCAGTTCTTTTTGGCTTTCCTCTATTGCCCCATTATAGCGCTCTATGGCCTCTTTTAGCTTGTCCTTTTGTTCTTTCGCAAGCTGACAGCGGGACGCCGCTTCCCCAAGCTGTCTGCCCAGTTGTTCCTGCTCCTTTTCAAATTCCTGCTTTTGAATCAGCTTTTCTTGTTTTTCTTTTTCTATTTCTTCTTTCCGGCTTTTATAATGCCCGTCCGACTGCTCGTCTGACTTAATCTGTTCCTTTAAAACATTGATCTCGCCTTGACGTTTCCCTTTTTGCAATGCCGTTTCATTGAGCTTTTCCCTGTCCTTTTCAATTTCCGCTTCTATTTGTTCTAACGCCAGCTCAGTTTTTTCATATTCCCCCTTAACTTTTTCAAAGTCTTCCGCCGTCTGCCGCAGTTCTTCGTCCGCTATCTTAAAGCTGGCCTCTGTTTTGGCTCTTTCTTCCTTTATGCGTTCTATATCCAGCAAAAAAAGATTGACGTCGCATTTTTTCAGCTCCTCTTTTGTTTTCAGGTAAACTTTTGCTTTTTCCGACTGTTTCTCCAGCGGCCCTGTCTGCCGTTCCAGCTCGCTTAAAATATCCTGTATGCGGATCAGGTTTTCCCGCTCTGTTTCCAGTTTTTTCTGCGCCGCCGCTTTCCGCCGCTTATATTTGACGATTCCAGCCGCTTCATCAAACAGCTCCCTTTTTTCTTCGGGGCGTCCGCTTAAAATTTTTTCGATCTGCCCCTGCCCGATAATGGAATAGCCTTCTTTTCCGATTCCCGTGTCATAAAAAAGCTCGTTGACGTCTTTTAAGCGGCAGGGGCTTCCATTCAGCAGGTATTCACTTTCGCCGGAACGGTAGACCCTGCGGGCCACCGTCACTTCCTGATAGTCAATATCCAGCATACGGTCCGAATTATCCATCGTAATCGCCACATAGGCGTAACTTAACGGTTTACGGTTTTCCGTGCCGGAAAAAATAACGTCCTGCATACTCGCCCCGCGTAACTGCTTTGCGCTTTGCTCGCCCAAAACCCAGCGCACCGCGTCAGACACATTGCTTTTTCCGCTTCCGTTCGGGCCGACTATGCCTGTAATGCCATTGTGGAACTCTAACGCAATTTTATTCGCAAAGGACTTAAATCCATGCGCTTCTATGCTTTTTAAATACATATTTCCCCCTGAATTTGTCACGCCATGTCCGAAAATTTTAACAAAGCCTGATAAGCCGCTTCCTGCTCCGCCGCTTTTTTCGTCGGGCCGCTTCCCGTCCCCATGGCTTTCCCGTCTACAAGGACTTCCACTTTAAACAGCTTCGCATGATCCGGCCCGCTCTCCTCTAACAGCGAATATTTCAGATTAGACCCTTCCTTCGCCTGCACGCGTTCCTGTAGGATAGTCTTGCTATCATAAAAGAGCTTTTTATGCTCAATGTCCGTTAAAATAAATTTCAGTATAAACTCTTTTGCATTAGTAAAACCACCATCCAGATAAATAGCCCCTATCACTGCTTCTAAGGCGTCCGACAAAATGGATTTCCTGCCCCTTCCTCCCGTCATGTCTTCCCCTCTGCCCAGACGGATAAATCCGCCAAGCTGGATCTGGGGGGCGCAATTCGCAAGCGTCGGCTCACAGACAAGGCTTGCGCGCAGTTTCGTCAAGTCCCCTTCGCTTAAATCTGCGTAATTCAGATACAGAAACTCACTCGTCACAAGTTCAAGCACCGCATCGCCTAAAAATTCCAGCCGCTCATTGTCCGGCTGTTTTTTATAATGTTTTTCATTGGCATACGAACTATGGGTCAGCGCCTGTTTTAAAAGGTCCAAATCCTCAAAACGGTATCCAATGTAATCTTGAAAATCTTCGATTTTTCTCATATTTTATAATCCCCTGTCCTATAATGAAAAAAGCCCTGTTTCACAAGGGCTTTTTCTGAAACGTATTGCATTTAATTTAAAGCCGTCTTGATCTGTTCTACCGCGTCTGCGACCGTTGCAATTTTCTCAGCTTCTTCGTTATTGATTTCAATGTCAAATTCTTCTTCGATTCCCATAATAATCTGGAAAATATCCAAAGAATCCGCGCCAAGATCATCTACAAAGGTCGTGTCCATGGTAATTTCATCTGCATCTACGTTTAATACATCTGCTATAATCTGTTTTAACTTTTCAAATTCCATAATTCTTTTCCTTTCTACTCTTTCCCTTTGTCTGAGTTTCCAATATTATTTTTTATTTTTTCATTAATTTCCTGCTCATGGAAGGTGACACACTGGATAATGGCATTTTTGACCTCCGCCGCTTTGGAACTGCCATGGATCTTTACGACAAGTCCTGTCAATCCGAGTAACGGCGCGCCGCCATAGGCGGATGCATCAAACGATTTCATGGTTTCTTTCAGCGCCGGCTTAATCAAAAGAGCTCCTATTTTGCTGCGCAGCGTGCTCAAAAGTCCTTTTTTGACGACATGCAGAAGCGTTTGGCTTAATCCTTCATATAATTTCAGGATTACATTTCCCGTAAACGCTTCACAGACAATCACGTCCGCTTCCCCATGTGGAATTTCCCTTGCTTCTATGCTTCCTGTAAAATTTATGTCTTTGCATTCCTTTAATAAGGGGTATGTCTCTTTGACCAAAGCGTTGCCCTTTTCTTCTTCCGCGCCAATATTCACAATCGCGACTTTTGGGTTTTTGACCCCTACGACATATTTCATGTAGATGGAACCGATTCTTGCAAATTGCGCCAGATGCGACGGCCTTGCATCGACATTGGCTCCACAGTCAATCAACAGAGACACGCCTTTTTCCGTCGGGATTAGCGGCGCCAATGGGGGACGCTCTATGCCTTTTATCCTGCCGACAATCACCTGTCCGCCCACTAATACCGCCCCAGAGCTTCCCGCCGAAATAAATGCATCCATTTCTTTTTGTTTCACCATATTCATTCCAATCACAATAGATGACTGTTTCTTCTTCCGGATCGCCAAAACGGGAGGCTCCGCCGTCTCAATGGCTTCCTGCGCATGTTCGATGCGGATTTGGTCTTTAGGATAAGAGAATTGGCTTAATTCATGCGTAATCAGTTCTCTTTTCCCAATCAGACAGACTTGTATCTCTTTTCTTTCTTTCACTGCCTCCACTGCGCCTTTTATTATTTCATGCGGGGCATTGTCTCCGCCCATAGCGTCCACAGCTATTTTTACTTTCTCCTGCATCCTGTGTCCTCCTTGCATATCTATTCAAATATACTATAAGTGTTTCAAGAAATCAAGACACGAATCACATCGCCTCCGACAAACGCATAAATGAATGCGTTCAGAAAACCAAAAAGAAAAAACCGCTCAAAAACTACGAAAGCGGTTTTTCTTTTTATATGATATATGCCTGCCCGAACAAACGGTTTATTCCCTTTCCCTACCTCGTAATCAAATAAGTAAAAGGGGTAAGCAAATGTAATTTAGAAAGCATTACAAACAGGGAAATCGCCGCTCTATAATAAAATGGAAGTTCTTTCGAGCGGAATATGCCGACATAAGGATTTTTCCGGTAGTTTGGAAAATATTGCGCAAGTTCTTTCATGGCATACCTGCAAAATGTGTTTATCTCCTCTTTGGAAGCTTTTTTGCAATATAAAAACAAAAATCCCGTAAAAAAATGCAAAACTTCAAATTCCAAGGCATGTTTGTCCTCCACGTCCGCAGATTGTAATTTTTTCAGGGATGCATCCAATTCCTGATACGGAAATTTCTCGCTTTTAATGGAAGATGCGGACATCGTGCTGTTTTCATGCTGGACATAATTGTACCCAATGTTAGAAATGCTCTTTACATGTTTGCCTAAAAATTTCGCTTCTAAAGAAAACGGGACGTCTTCGTATAATCTGCCCTCCGGGAACCGGATTTTTTCTCTTAGCAGAAACTCCTTCCGGTAAAGTTTCGACCATGTGACAAACACTCCGGCGCGGCCAAATCCGCTGACTTTTGAAAATGGGGACACGTTTACTTCCGACACTATGGAGCCGTCTTCTTTTACCACGCGGTATCCGCTGTTTACCACATCTGATTGGCAGGCTTGCGCCGTTTCATATAAATTTTCTAAATAATCCGGCTCTAAATAATCATCGCTGTCGATAAATGCGAGATAGGTCCCTTCTGCCTGCCGCATCCCAAAGTTTCTGGCATATGCCTGCCCATGGTTTGAATCGGAAAATAAACGGACCAAAAGTTTCGTTTCTTCCATAAATGCCCGGATTGCCTGTTGTGTGCCGTCTGCGCTTCCGTCATCAATTACAATAATCTCTATTTGTTTTAAAGTCTGGTTTTCTAAGGAACGCAGACAGCGCGTAATGTGTTTTTCCACGTTGTATGCCGGGATAATCACGGAGATCTGCGGTTTTGCTGCTGCCATTTCTTACTTCCTCTCTTTGCTGTTATAAATTCCGGTGTAATAGTTTATGCTCTTTTCCTTTGAGAAAATCCTGATACAAAGCTTCGATCGCCGGATTCTCGTCTGCGGATTTGATGTTTGAGCTTTTGTCCACTTTATAAAGGGACGCCATTCTGCGTTTTTTCGTCCGCGGCCCCGCCGGCCCCGGCTGGCCGCCGCCCATAATACAGCCCCGTTTACACGCCATCACCTCTACAAAGTCATAGTTCGATTCGCCCGCTTTGATCCGGTTTAGCAGCCTGCCTGCGTTGGCAAGCCCATTGACAACGGCTATGCGGACTTCTTTTCCATTATGTTCCACGACGGCTTCTTTGATTCCTTCTTCGCCGCGGATTCCGGTAAAACTAATTTCCCGCAAAGCGGCATAATCTTTCTGGCTGGACAGACGGCGTAAAACGGCTTCCGTTACGCCTCCGGTTACGCCAAATATCGCCCCGCCGCCGGATGCCAGAGAAAACGGCATATCAGCGGATTCGCCTTCGAGCCTGCCAAATTGTATGCCCATTTGTTTAATCATGCGGATTACTTCCGTCGTCGTTAAGACGTAGTCCGTAT
>CAJUST010000027.1 GCA_910589105.1 uncultured Lachnospiraceae bacterium | reverse complement strand
CGGTCTCGACCTTGGCAAGGTCGCGCGTTACCAACTACGCCACTATCGCATTTATGATGTTTTGCACTTTGCTTTTATATCTCTCAAGCACATTTATTATAATACACGAAGGAATCTATTTTGTCAACACCTTTTTTAAATTTTTTCCATTTTTTTATTCTCCCATCATTTTCCCATAATCCAGTAATCCAAAACCCCGATTCAAAAT
Organism: uncultured Lachnospiraceae bacterium; assembly: GCA_910589105.1. Lineage (GTDB taxonomy): Bacteria > Bacillota > Clostridia > Lachnospirales > Lachnospiraceae > Roseburia_B. The sequence goes on along the minus strand of CAJUST010000027.1, from coordinate 32,698 downwards.
CCCTGTCTTTAATTTTCCCTGCCCTCTTTTCCCTATTCTAAAAAACACCGGCGTAAAACCTTATCAAGAAGTTTTACGCCGGCCCTTTTCCCTTATCAGCCTATTTAATCCGCATCCACGAGCTTATTTTTTCCAACTCTCCGTTTCAGCACATACCACAACTGGGTCGCAATGCAAATTGAAGAATAAGAACCGCTGATTAAACCAACCATTAACGGCAGTGAGAAATCGCGAATCGTTGCAACGCCTAAAAGCCATAACATAAATACCATAACAAATGTAGTGATCGACGTATTGATACTACGGCTTAAAGTCTGTGTCAAACTGATATTTGCAACTTCACGAAGCCCCGCTGTATCCTTCACTTTTTTCTGTTTCATATTTTCACGGATTCGGTCAAAAATAACAATCGTGTCATTTATGGAATAACCGATAATCGTCAGCATACAAGCGATAAACGTATTGCCTACAGAAATTCTAACTACGGCATAACAGGTCAGCACCACAAGCACGTCATGCACTAAAGCCAATATCGCGCTAACGGCAAATCTTGCATCGCTAAACCGAAACCAAATATAAATCAACATACATACAACTGCAATCAAAACCGCTTTTATGGCATCTGTCCGCATTTCCGAGCTGACTGCGGAACTTATGCTCTCCGACTGGATTTCGTCCTCACTTACTCCATACTTATCAATAAACGCCTGATTCAAAGCTTCACGCTCTGTCAATGACAAAGTGCGCGTTTTAAAAATAATTTCATTTGTCCCTTGAACCTGAGTTGTTTGAATGTCGCTGTCCCCAGTCACATCTTCCACAAGCGGAACCATATCTGCGTCAATCTGTTCCGCCGTATAGCTTTCCGCAAACGGAATTGTCGTAGAAGTTCCGCCGATAAATTCCAAACTGTAATTTAACGGTTTCCCATTGGAACCATGCGCACCCATTGCCACAATGCCTGCAATAATCACAGCAAGGGATAATCCAAATAAAATGCTTTTACGCTCTACAAGACGGAGCGGCTTTAATTCTTTTCCATGTCCAAAGAAGCGCTCATCCCGAATCCCGACTGCATAAAACGCTTTTAAAATTACACGGGTGACTACAAGAGCCGTAAACATAGACAACACAATGCCAATCGCAAGCGTGCTTGCAAATCCCTTTACCGATCCAGAGCCTAACATGCCTAGCACTGCCGCTGCAATTAACGTCGTCACATTACCGTCTATAATTGCTGAAAGAGCCTTTTTAAACCCAATGTCAATCGCAGAGCCAATGCTCTTACCGGAAGAAATTTCTTCCCGTATACGCGCAAAGATAATGACATTTGCATCCACTGCCATTCCAATCGAAAGAATAATTCCTGCAATGCCTGGAAGCGTCAACGTAATCTCAAACAAATACAGCGTCGCAATAATCAGGCATGTGTAAATTGCAAGCGCAATCGAAGCGGCTGCGCCCGGAACAAAGTAAACAATCATCATAAACAGCATGACTATGACAAGACCAATCGCGGCAGCTTTCAAACTGCTTGAGATTGCGGAACTTCCTAACTGCGCGCCTACGACATTTGAGCGAAGCTCACTTAACTGTAACGAAAGGGAACCTACGCGGATATTAGAAGCGAGCCGTTCTGCCGCTTCATATGACTCCATGCCGGAAATCTGCGCCGTTCCTCCAGTAATTGCCTCCTGTACCGTAGGATTGCTGATCACCTGCTCGTCATAGACAATCGGAAGGCTCTTTCCCACATTTGCCGTCGTCATTTCCGCAAAAGCCTTACTTCCTTCATCTGTAAACGTCAGCTCAACCACAAATTCATTGTTCTTCATTTCATTCTGGTAGGAAGCCGGCTGTGCATCCTGTACCATATCGCCCGTCATAAACGTTTCCCCATCTGGAGTTTGAAACTCCAAAGATCCGGGTTTTCCCAAATCTTCCAAGATGGCATTTGCATCCGTCACGCCGGGAATTTCAACTGTAATGCGGTCATCTCCTTCCCGATAGACAACCGCTTCCGTGCTATAGCCTTCAATACGCTTTTGCAGCTTATACACTGTATCGCTAATCTGTTCCGACGTCGGGTTTTCGTCATCAACCTGATATGTGATGCTGACGCCGCCCGCTAAATCCAAGCCCAGCTTAATGCTCATATCTTCCCCAATCCCGGTTGAGGAAAGTATAATCGAGGCAAAATAAGCAAGCCCCGCAAGAATCAGCGCAACCGCCGCTAAAACCGCCGCGCCCCGTCCTTTATTGACTTTATTCTTCATCGTTTTTCTTCCTTTCTTACTCTTTTTCAAATGCTTCCGCCGCTTTTATCATAATCGCGCATTCGATCCGTTTTTTCTGTAATTCACAGCCAATCTCATACGTATGATGAATATCTCCATGAAAATGGTAGGAATTTGCCGCACAGCCGCCGCTGCAATAAAATTTAGCAAAGCATGTCCGGCATTTGTCTTTCGAATACACGTTACAGCTTTTAAATGTATCCCGAAGCGCCGTATCCGTCACGCCCTCCCAGACAGTTCCCATTAAAAAAGCTTCATTTCCCACAAATTGATGGCAGGGATATAAATCCCCCCACGGCGTAACCGCAAGATATTCCGTTCCTGAACCGCATCCGGAAAGCCTTTTCGCCACGCAAGGCCCGCCTTCCAAATCAATCATAAAATGAAAAAAGCAAAATCCTTTCCCCTGTTTCCTGCGTTCCACCATTTCTGCCGCCAGCCTGTCATACTCATCAAACAACTGCGGCAAATCTTCCTCCCTAATTGCAAAACAATCTGTCTGAGGAGCCACCACAGGCTCTACCGATATTTGCTGAAAGCCCATATCCGCAAGATGAAGCGCATCCTTTGAAAAATCCAGATTCTCATGCGTAAACGTGCCCCTCACATAATAGCCTGTCTGCCCACGGCTGTCTGCAAACTTTTGAAACTTCGGGGCAATCAGCGAATAACTGCCGCTCCCATCTGGAAACGGCCTCATTTTATCATTTACTTCCTGCCGCCCATCTATGCTCAAAACCACATTTGACATTTCCCGATTGGCAAATTCCATAATCTCATCGTTTAAAAGAACGCCATTCGTCGTCAGAGTAAAGCGGAACTTCTTGTCATAAATTTTTTCCTTGGCCCTTCCATAAGCAACTAAATCTTTCACAACCTGAAAATTTAACGTCGGCTCGCCGCCAAAAAAATCCACTTCCAGATTTCTCCTGCCGCCGGAATTTGCAATCAGAAAATCAAGCGCCGCCTTTCCGGTCTCAAACGGCATAAGCGCCCGTTTTCCATGATATTCCCCTTCCTCTGCAAAACAGTACCTGCATTTTAAATTGCAGTCATGCGAAATATGCAGGCAAAGAGCCTTCACGACCGTTTTACGCTTCGTCACATCAAGAATATAATCCTCGTAATCATCTTCCGTAAAAAGAGTTCCATCTTTTATTAAAAATGCCGTCTCCTCCATTGCTTCCCGAACCGAAACTTCTCCATATGCCGGTTTTAACCGCTGCATAATTTCAGCCTCTGTATGCGTTTCCCACAAAGAAATCACATCATACGCCGCATCGTCCACCACATGCACAGCTCCGCTGTTCACGTCCAACACAATATTATAGCCGTTGTTTTTATACTGATGAACCACTACAATATGCCCTCACTTCCTATACACATAACAACAAATGACCGCACGCTGCGCGCGCGGCCCATTATGTAATCCAAATAAAATCTACTTTCCATTCTCACAAGACTGGTTGCCAACCGTGCAGGAAGTCTTGCATGCTGACTGGCAAGAAGTCTGGCACTCTCCGCATCCGCCCTTCTTCAACGTATTCTGTAATCTCTTTGTATTTAATGTTTTTACATGTTTCATAATAAAATCTCCTTTTCTCTCTGCCGTCAAAACTAATAAATCCGGCTCATATTCGAAAGACATTATACCACAAATCTCCCAATATGAAAAGCTTTTTTTCAAACTATCGGCAGAAATCGCTTCTGCATACAACGGATCATTCTAAATTTCTGTCATGACTGATATCTTTCAGGAACTGAAAAACGAAATGTCAGCGCATAACGTTCTTCATCTTCTAAATTATATTAGGAACTGGAAAAATGAAACGTCAGAACATAGCGTTCTTCATCTTCTAAATAATATATAGAAGAAATATTTTCACAATAGTCGGAAATATGCTGTTCCGTAATAAAATAGTCCATTGCCATACGATAAATGTCCTGTGACGAAAATTTTACCGCAAGCTCCTCACCGCCCCCATTCCAGACCTCTGCCAAAAGCGTTCCGACCGCCTGTGGGTTCCAATCCGTAAAATAACGGTTCTCCCTGACAAAATAGTTGCACGCCATACTGCTGCACACTGGCAGGGGAAAGCTATTATCAAATGTATGCGTCCGCTCTATTTCTTCTGTTGTCATTGCCATATAGCTGTAATTGACATGTTTGCCTGACTGGCTGGAATGATCCAGATATCTGGAATTGCCCCATGTCGTATCCATATAATAATACGCCCCGTCTAAACAGATTAAATTCCACGCATGGGACTCCCCATTCGCCCTTCCCGTCACAATCACACTTTGGATGCCAAGCTGTTTTAAAAGATATTGCGCGGCGCTTGCATATCCCTGACACACTGTTGCGCGGTTCAAAAATGCGCTGATAATATTCTGGTTATGCTCCACCGAAGAATCATAGTCAACATTCTGCGCCAATATTTCAAAGACATACTTCGCCTTTTCATAGTCTGTATCCGTAATGGAAATTCCTGCAAGGAGTTCTTCCACCGAACCGTCAATCTGCTGTTGGAACCTCTGGCGCTCCTCATAATCCATAATATATTTCGGCGTAAACTCCATTCCCGTTAATTCCCCGCCTCTGGTATACTGGGTATACACATAGCCCGACATCCAAAACAATCCGCCATAATCCGCGCATACCGCCCGATACGCCCGTTCTAACACTTCCGTATCTAATGTAGAAACTTCTGTATTTTCCGTATGCTCAAGCGCTGTTTTTAACACTTCCTGATAAACCGTCTGTTCTTCTTGCGTCAAAGTTAAAAACGCGTAATCCTCCGCATGTATCTCCTGATCCCCCAACGGCTTTTGTTCCTCGCCGTCCTGCTGGACACTAGACGGTTCTTCCGTTTCCAACGCTTCCTGTTCCGTTTCCGGAGAAAGCCCGTTTTCACGGGCCTGTTTCTGTTTTTGCTTTGCTTTTGGCTTTGGTTTTGGTTTTGCATCTTCTGCTTTGCCTAAAAATTCCGTTTTTAAAACTTCATACTGCTCTGTCAGCGCGCAGCCTGCCTGAAAACTCATCAACAAAATAGCCGCGCCTGCCAAAGCCGCCTTATGTAGTTTCATTTTTATGCCCCCGTTAAAAAATTAAATAAGTATTATTTTACTACATTCTTTGGATTTTTCCTAGGACTTATGTTAAAATAGATGTATCTTTTTAAATGAGGTGTGACTTTGATAGCATTAAAACTGACCGATATAAAAACTTTTATGAATCAACTGCTGTGCAGTGAACTATTCGACAACTTTCTTCTGGCAGAAGCTTCCATCGCCAAAGATGCAACCTTTCATATTGACGGCCATATCAACGCTTCCTATTACTCCACAGAAGAAATCGAAGAAACCGGACTAAACGGAATCTCTGTTCTCCCCTATTCCAAACTCCGCCCTGCCTGCTACCAGCTAATCCGTGGAAGGCATACTCCCGTCTCGTTTAAATTTATCCTAATGCTCTCGCCGGAAAATATGGCAAACACCCTTGCCCGTTCCGCAAGCCGCCTGACCGTCCGTGACATTAGCGGAATTTTTATTAATTTAGCATTTCATAACGGAGAACTTACCTTAACCACCGGCATTTCCTATGCCGTCTTTACGGAAGATCGCACTTTAGAACACGAATGGGATGCGATGGCCAAAAAATTCCTGAATAAATATGCAATATCTTTCGAAGAACTTTAATGGTTCCGCTTTACTTTTCCTACCAAATATGTTATAGTTAAATTATGCATACGATAGCATATATTATTTTTTGGAGGTACTGTGATGAACAAAGGTACAGTAAAATGGTTCAACAATCAAAAGGGATATGGTTTCATCTCCGATGAATCCGGTAACGATGTATTCGTTCATTACTCAGGGCTCAGCATGGAGGGCTTTAAATCTTTAGATGAAGGCGCTACCGTTGAGTTTGAGATCGTGGATGGGGCAAAGGGACCACAGGCAACCAACGTAACTGTAGTAAATTAGTCTGAATTAATTTACTACCAACTTAATCACCTACTTTTCAACGTACCTTTTTCATAATATACAGTGATGATTAAGATAGTGGAACAGGAAATGATTAATTGAAAATCCATAGAAAAACCGATTGAAAGGCAAACGTTTTTCAATCGGTTTTTTTTGCCAGAACGCCCAATCTGTTCCGTTACTTTTTAGAACTGGAATTATATCTGTAAATCCGGAATATATAGTAACCGATTGTCCCAATCACGCCAACCATAATGAAAAGGCTGTACGCCGCATTCATTTCTACACTGATGGCGTCCGCAACCGAAGGCGCCAATACGCCCACAATCAAAAGCAGCTTACTGTTTCTTACCATACGGACTGCATACATACGAACTGCTTCCTGAAGAACTTCTGAACTTCCATTCAGCAATTCCGGATAAATCTGTAAAACCGTCATGCCCACATAAAGAAGAACCACCGGCGCCAAATGATAAAACATAGTCAGAATGCCGCTTTCATATATATACGCATAATAAATCTGCAATCCGAAAAAAACACAGACTGCAACCGCTGTAATTGCTTCTATTATAATTTCCCAAACTTCCGGATCTTTTTTGCCCATGCCATCACTCCACGGAACTGAAATTTTACTTCAAGATTGAAACAGGATATGTTATACTGATAAAAATAATAATAAGAGGGGAACAAACACAGATATGTACATTCAATTAAACGGACAAGTCATTTATTATGAAAAAACCGGAGAAGGATCTCCTGTAATTTTAGCGCATGGAAACCACGAATCCCATAAAATCTTCGACGCTCTCATTCCCAAACTTTCCAAAAAACACACCGTATACGCCATAGACAGCAGGGGACACGGTTTAAGCGCATCAACGGAAGAATTTCATTATGCCGATATGGCAGAAGACATCGCTGCGTTCGTACATGCGCTCGATTTAAACCTGCCTGCCTTTTTCGGCTTCAGTGACGGCGGAATCATCGGTCTAATCGCCGCTTCCCGCTATCCTGCCATGTTTTCTGCGCTTGCCGTTGGCGGAGCAAACCTAACTCCATCCGGAATGAAAGCTCTGCCAAAACTTGCTATCCGCTTCCTTAATCTGAAAAAGAAAGACCCGCTCACCCGCCTTATGCTCAAAGAACCGCATATTACGAAATCTGATCTTTCAAAAATCACGGCGCCGACCCTCGTCCTTGCCGGCTCAAAGGATATGATAAAAAAACGGGAAACGAAACGGATCGCCGCTTCCATTCCACACGCTTCCTTAAAAATACTGTCCGGCGAAACCCATTCCAGCTATATCGTACATAGTTCAAAACTCTATCCCGTATTGGATAAGTTTTTTTTGAGAAACGGCTGTTAAGCCTGAACTTACTTTTATTCTTTATAAATTTTAAAAAATGGCTGTTACGCAAAACTTACTCGTCTTCCTCTAAATCTTTCTGCGCGATTGCGGCTACAGCGCTGGTAACTGCCGACACGACAGTAACTACTGCAACTGTAATCACAAATAAAACAAGAATCACTAAAAATATAAATAACCCGCCTTCTGTCATAGTTTCATCTTCTTTCCAAATAAGATTTGTTTCTGATGGCAGTATATCACAGACGGCTCTAAAATTCAATGAAAATCATTTACTTTTCACAGAATCGGATGCAAAAATGCCTTAAATTAAGATTTGATTTCCTCCCGTATCCGTTCCGGTTTAATATTCAGATAGCTGCACAGATCTAAAAATTCCTCTGCGCTTAATTCTTCATCCATTTCGCCTGTAAGCTTCTTTTCCGGCAACTGAAGCATAAAAGAAAGTTCCTTTACCGAATATCCCTGATCTTTAATATAATTCGCAATCCATTCCATTACATTTCTACTCTGCATAAAAAACCTTCCTTTTCTTATTATCTGAGATTTATTACCATTATATTCTTTTATTAACAGATTTTCAACCTTCGTTTTATGAAAAACTAAGAATTATTTGACGGAGTTTGGATACTGCTATAATATAATGTTATCAGAATAGTTTTTTACCATCGGAGGTTCTTATGAAAAATAAAATGATTGCAAAGACACTCAAAGAGGCCAGAAAGCAAAATGCGCTTTCCGTAAAAGAAGTTGTAGGCAAATTAAAGGAGAAAAACATCTCCGTTTCCGCAAAAACAATCTATGGTTGGGAAAATGCCCAGTCGCAGCCGAATGCAGACACTTTATTGCTTCTTTGTGAAATTTATAATATCAAAAATATACTTGGAAGTTTTGGATATAACGACGAACCGCCGCTTCGGATCACACATTTTGAAGAAGACTTGATTTTACATATCAGACAACATCCGGAAATGCTGTCTGCTGTAAAAAAGCTGGTAGATTTTAATTAATACAGCCATGGGGCGAAGGTTTGATTTAAAAAACCTTCCGCCCCTTTTTACGTTTCCAAACGCAAATCCCTAAAAACAATGCCAGACTGCCGGCGCTTAACGCCGCGCCTTCTTTTAAGCCTTCCGTCTGATAACGCAATGTAATGCGATGCCTGCCCTTAGACAAGGGAACTTCCATGAGACTGTCCATAAACGCCCTGCTTTCTGTTTCCACCCCATCTACATATACGGTAAACCCATCTTCTTTCGGAATCGACAATAGCAGATTTCCGGCTTTTTTTACATCAATATGGCCTTCTATCTTTGTATCGGAAAAAACGTCTATCTCCATGGTCTGTTCATTGAGCGTCCGAAATGCATCTAAAAACGCGTCCATATTTAAGCAGTATACTTTGACTTGAAACTCCGAAACATTCGAACTGTTGGTAATTTTAACCGTATCGCCAGCCCTGCACCAGCCCAAATCCAAGATATACCCATGGTTGCATTTCGTAAACTTCCTGACTTTTTTGCCATTCGCCACCGTCAGGTTTGTCACGGAAGTGTCTGTATACGTCCCATAGTAGTATCCGTCCTCCGTAATCGGGATTTCCGTTTTCTCATCTAACGCTTTTACATCTCCGTTAAATGGCAATAACATATCTTCTTTTGCGCCAAGCGCATACGCCAAACGGTTTAAATTTGCGATTGGAACTCCACTTTTCGCATTCCAGTCCGCTTCTAACCCAGAATCAGTCATAAAGCCGAGGGGAAGCGTATACAAATTCTGATAAATAAAATTTTTCCCATCTCCCGCAATATACATACGCAGCGGGCATTCCTCATACGGACTTTGCGAAATTAAATATTTGACGGAAAGCATAGCGGAAAGCAAAGGCGTCGAGCCGCTGTAACTGTAAAAATTCTTGCCGCCCTCCATGCCTGCCTTCCGGTAAAACCTGCTGACTCCAATATTCATCAGGGAAGAAAAAATAGTGGAAGAAGAATAACCGTAAATCGCGGCGTCGTTTTTCGTTAAGCGTTCCATTTCTTCCGTCCGGTAAAACGGTTCCATTTCCTCATCTTCCACTTGCTTTAACAGCGTTTGCGCAGATTCCCAATTTTTAGTGTAACTTTCACGGTTAATCGTTGAAAATCCCGTTATGCTGAAATTCCACAGCGCTTCAAACACTGCCACAACCGCCAGAACATTCAAGGCAAGCGGCTTAAGCCATGCCGTCCCCTTTTTCAAAGCAACAAGCAGCGCCGCATATACTGCCGTCCAAACAAAGGTCATGCGTATGGAAGATCCCGTAACCATTCCTGAATCCACCACAGAAACCGCCGCCGTCAAAAATGCGGCCGTCAAAAAAACGCCTAACCCGATATGCCAAAACCGGCTGCCCTCCCTTTTTAGATACGTTTCATATGCCATTACTAAAATTAAAAAAACATAGAGAAACGCCTGCCTTGCCGGAAGGGAATCTGGGAAATGCAGACCATGCCAGATAAAATCCAGCATATTATTCGAAAAGCCTGCCCAAAAAAGCAGTAAAAAAGCGGCATTTTTTATTTTTTTCTTCCATGAAATGTTCCGGTTGCAAAAATAAAGCGTCAAAAACAAAAAAACCGCCGCGCCACAATATAAATTAGGCCAATGTTCACGCCCCGTATATTCCTTCACTGAGATGCAATGCCTAGAAAGCATAGAAATCCAATCAAAATACCACTCCATCTTCTCCGGAAACGTAAGCCCCGCGGAACCGCTGTAGCCCAATGCCGCCGAAACAGGCAGGATTAGAATGCCGCCCATGCCTCCTGCAAGAAGGGAATACAGACAAAATCTTCCTGCCGCAGACAGCGCTTCTTTGATCCCATGACATTCTTCCAGACAAACCGCCACAAACCAGAATGCCAAAAAAATGCAAAGCATAATCGCTATATAAAAATTAGAAAGGATCGCCACTGCAAGGCTTATGCAGTACAGCCCGCATCGGCCCTCTTTCACAAGACGTTCCGCCCCAAGTATGGCAAGCGGCGCCAACACAAGGCAATCCAGCCACATTATATTCCAGCTATACGCCGCCATATAGCCGGAAAGCGCATAAAACAAAGAAAATGCCACAACTGCAAAATCCCTGCTTTTAAAATGATTCGATAAATAAATGGAAAACGTCAATCCACACAATCCGATTTTCAGCAAAATAAGAACCGTCATAAATTCAATCACATGCGCAGAAGGGCAAAATGCCACAAACCAGTTAAGCGGACTTGCCAGATAATACGCATACAACGCCACAAAATCCGATCCTAGCCCTAAATGAAAGGAATACATCAGGCTTTTCGCGTTTTTTAACTTATCCATAAGTTCCGTAAAAAACGGTTCATATTGATGATACATATCAATATGCAGAATGCAGTTTTCCCCAAATGGATAGACTTTGTTCCTCATGCAAATCAGAATTAAAAGCAGAATTGGAAGCAGACATGCGCATATATATAATTTCCAGTTGGTTTCCCGCTTTACCATAACAACTCCTCTAGTCTTGTTTCTCAAAAAGCTGATAATATTGAAGTTTCTTATATTCTTCTATATCCGGCTGCGCCGCTTCTTCATTTGGACGCTCTGCCGCAGATAAAACCGGATAAGATTTGGAAAGCCCTTTTAAATAATTTTGATATGCCGAAAGAGGAAGACCCGCTGTCTCCAAAACCTTTCCGCCCAAATAATTCACGCTCATATCCGCATCGTTTTCTGTCCCAATCTCATAATTTGCCCAAATCAGATAGGGAACCTGATACCGAAGTTTATTCTCCTCCTCTGTCAAAGAACGGTAACTCTTTCCCTGTAACTGCCAAATTGGCTCCGCCACAACGTCATTTGGCTGGTGATCCCCGAAAAAAACAACCAAAACAGGTTCTTCTTGTTTGGAAAAATAAGAAATTAAGCGTTCTAAAGCCTGATCCGTTTTCTGAATCAGGGACAAATAAGTGGAAAGAGAATAGGAAGAAGCCCCTTCTACAGTAATATGCGGCGTAAAATTCTCATATGCATCCCCATACGAACCATGATTTTGCATCGTCACCTGAAATGCGAACATCGGCTGATTTGGTTCTTTTTGCTCAAACGTTTCAATCAATTTATCCACACAGGACTCGTCACTGACAAACTTCCGTACATAGGAACAGTTTTTATACGATTCTAAAAACTCCATATGGGAAAACCCAAGAAGCGGATACACGCTCTCCCTGTCCCAGCCATTTGACAAATAAGGATGCATGGCATATGTCTCATAGCCCAAATCCCGCAAATAAGAAGGCAGCGCCGGAATCTCATGTTTGATATACTGCTGGTAAGGAACGCTCCCCTGAGGCAAAAACGCCATTGTATGTCCCGTTAAAAACTCAAATTCTGTATTCGCAGTGTTTCCGCCGCAGACGGACGCGCTCAAATAGCCTGTGACGGTATTTTTTGCATCCTGAAACATACTGCGGAAATAAGGCATATAATCTTCGCTTGGAGAAAATTCCCCTAAAACGCCCAAGTCCGAAAACGCTTCGTCCATTATAACAATAATATTCGGCTTTTGGGCAGGCTCTGTCTCTTTTTCCGGCTCATAGGCATCTAAAAGCTCTTTGGCTTCTTCTTTTTGGTATCCCTTTGGCTTTTCCACTGCCAGATATGGCATCTGCATCACCATAGTCAGCGCAAACCCATTGACCTGCCACATATAAACCGGAGTAAATAGTTTATTGTACATCAAATGGCGGTTCTGAAAATCTTCTTTTTGCAATATGCTTACAAACGCGCCGAATCCAAGACAAAAAACCACGGCCAGAACAAGGCTTTCATGCCACTTCCACTTTTTGAGATCCAATTCCAAAAATCCTGCCAGACAAAAAACCGCCAAAAATCCCGCCACAACACAGACAACTTGGAATGACGGCATAAAATTATAAGAATCCGCTACATTTAAGGCTGTTTTTACAGAGAAAATATCCCATGGCGCAAGCGGAAGCGAACGGAACGTATAAACATAATAATTCACAAGCCCAAGGAGCATTGCAAACGCCCCTTCGATCCAAAGCGCCAGTTTCACGCTCCGAAACAGAAAGAACAGAATCACAGCCACCCATATATATAATATGATGCTGAAAACCTGCGGCCAGATTCTGACTTCCGTAAATCCGTTGTGCGTGTAAGCTTCCAGCAGATAAAAGTACACTGCCGGAAAGAAAATCAGCCCTATAATAGAAGATAATCGTTTTACTTTCTGTTTCATACTATTTATTTTTTAATTTTCACAGCTTTTATCTTACTATATGCGCCATACTTTTTCTTTCCTGATACGGATTCTTTCTGGTACATACGCGCCTGAACATAGTATGTCCTGCCTTTTTTCAGATTTTTGATGGTACAAGAAGTTTCTTCTGTTGTCTGTGTTTTTGCAGAAGACATGTTCTGATTCAGGGAATAGCGGATTTGATAGCCGCTCGCTTTCTTGTTCTTCTTGATTTTAACTTTTAATTTTCCCGAACTGCTTTTTGCCGAAGCAATATTGACTTTAACAGGTTTCACCTTTGCCCAACGCGCATAATATGTCTGATTTCCTTTTATCACTGTTTTTTCACTGACTTTGCTTCCGCCGGACTTTTTCGTATACCAGCCCAAAAACGCATAATTCTTCCGCTTAGGCTGTTCTAATTTCCCAAGTTTTGCCTGATGGTTTACGGACTGCGTTTTCTGTTTCACGTTCTTCTTTTTGATATAACCGCCGTTTGCCATAAATTTCACGGTATACTTCGGGATTACGCTTAACTCTGTGACAGAACTGTCGTAATAAGCATTACGGACTGCCGCCGCGCGGATTTTTACCACATCATTCACTTCAAAAACCCCAGTGTATTTTTTCGCTTTTGTAAATGCGATTGATGGGTTAGATCCGTCCGTGGTATAGTAAATAGACGCATTATTTGGAGACGTCATCTGCACCCGGTTACCGGATACGGTAATCTGTGGCGCCTGCAAAGTGGCCGATGGAGTGTAAATTGTCCCAATCTCTGTCATTGTAGCGCCAGAATCATAGATTAATTCCGGCAGGTATCCCGTCCAAATTGCTTCCGGCGTATGGGAAGCGACATTTCTCGGATCATCATTTAAAAACATCTGCCTGCTTCTGTTAAAATATGAATACGCGCTTTTTAATTTTTTGTCCTGATTCTTTTCATCGTCTGCAATATTATCATTCCATGTTACATCGACATAATACCAAGTGTCATTCAAACGGATAATATTCCATTCATGGTCTACACTCGTCACAACGGCGCAGTCGATGCCCACTGCATTGCATAACAACTGCATCGCTTGCGAATACCCTGCGCAGACTGTCGTGTCCGTGCAAAACACGCTGTAAATTGTCTGATTGTATTTATTTTGTTTTAATGTATTGTAATTCATGTCATATGTCACGTTTTCGCAAATCAAATCGTGGATTTTCTTTTCTTTGAGCAATTCTGTCGGCTGGGCGTTTATCTGCGCCAGCCATGACGTAATGACAGACTGTATTTTCTGCGTGGACGTTTTGCGCGCAGTCCCGTTTGCAAAAGAATCATTTACGCTCAAATATGCAAACCCTCCCGTACCGGTAGAAGTCACCCCAAATAAAACCTGTAAAAAGTAATATTGCGGATTGCTTGCCATAAACATAAATTCAATATTCTGGGCTTCAGATGCAGACATACCCGTAAAAACAACTGCCTTTGTCATATAATAATCAAAGTCAAGCCCCTGTGATATATTAGAGTAATGCTTCTTATTCGTCAGATTTTCAGTTCCTGTCAGGTATCCATAACACATCTCGTCAAGTTTATCCCACAAATTTCTCTGTGGCTCACCTAATAAATTGTAGTAATAATTCGTAGAATAGGAATCCCAGCCCGAACGGTACGCCGCAGAACCTTTGCTTTTTACAGTTTCTTCCGAAGGCTCATAGATTTCTGGAACTTCACTCTCTGAAAGTTCGATAAACTGAGGCCTTATGTATCCGGTCTTTCCCTGAAATTCTGCCGCCGATGGGATTTCCCCAGCTTTAGTCAATGTTTCTTTTGCCGCCGGAATCTCCCCGTTTTCTGTCAAAAGTGCCGCATTCGGTAATGCGCAGACGCTTTCTGTCATGCCAACCGCCATAATTAAAGATAATAATAACGCTGTTATTTGTTTTCTCATGGTTCTCCTTTCCCATATAGCTTAATTGATTCTAAAATGTTCCGTCTCTTTTCTCACGAATAGCGCCGCAGCTTTTGCCGATTCAACGGAAAAATCCCCTGAAATGCGAATCCGGCAATGACATGCGTCTCCCTGTCTCTCTGCCAAAATTTCCTCTGGCGTTAGTTCAGAATCTGTCAGGACAGATAAACAGGATGCAAACTGGCCGCTTCCTTGGGGACAGTCAAAACTTAGACTTACGCTCCCTTCTTTTTGAGGCAGCTTCTTAAGCTCCGCATCTTCTTCCACTAACTGGGCATATTGATAGCTTCTGCTGATTTCCATTATTTTTCGAAAAAACGCCTTTATCCCTGAAACAAGCTCCTCTGCCACTTTGTCCGAACAAGTCTCCAAAACCTCCTGTTCCCGTTCCGGTACATAGACAGCGGCTTTCGTCTGTTTTTTGCTTTCAATGACTTGCCGCGATAACTCCATGCGTGTTTGGAATAATTCCTTCATCTGACTGTCTATTGCATCAATTTCTTCCCTAATCTGCTTTAATCCCATATCCGCCGCCCTTCTAAATACTGCTTTTTCAGACGGTCAAAATCTCCTCTGAAAACTTCTCCCGACATTCCCGCCTGTTTTGCCCCTTCCACATTTTCTTCTAAATCATCTATAAAAAGGCACTCCTCAGAAAGCAGATGGAACTTTTCTAATAACGACTGATAGATTCGGATATCCGGCTTCACCATATGTAAATCGGCTGAGACGACGATTCCATCAAAAAAATCAAACGGGGCAAAGTCCAGAAAATATCCATAAAAATCTTTCGCCGCATTTGAGAGCACATACAAACGAAATCCCCTCTCTTTGGCATATTGGCAAAATTCCCGCGCGCCGGAAACCGGACTCAGGCAGATATACCATTCAAACACACATCTTTTGAGCGCCCCGCGCATAGATTCGGGCACACGCTTGCAGATAGAGTCATATTTTTCTTCGTTTGTCATTAAGCCAAGATCACCTTGCTTCCACTCCGGTCCCAAAAACAATTCTTGACGAATGGTTTCTCTTTCTTCCGGCGTCCTGCAAAATTTATTTAATGGAACATTTGGATCATAAGACAGTAAAACATTCCCCATGTCGAGCACTATATTCCGTATCATCTGTTCTCCTCTCCGCTTCTTTTGATTCTGATTATTATACTATAATTTGTTTTTTTCTGCAACCAAATAAGTATGAAACCACCAGAATCAAGGTAGAATGAAACAGACTATAATTCTTTTAATCTGGAATTATTTAAATGCTTTTTTTGTTTCTGGTGTATTGCGTTGGTTTTTATAGAACAAAATATGCCATACTTAGCTTTAATGCCAAAACGATTGATTCATTGGGAATAACTGTATACGAGTGTAAAAAGAAATTGTAACTGACTTTGAATGCTTTGAAAAAACAAATGAAAATAAAAATTCGAAGAAATGAAAAAAATGTAGGATAAAGCATGTCTTTTTTTCAAGATTACAATGTCTTATAATTAATAAAGAAAAAAATGGCTGTCACAAAAAGCCGTTATATACTATATAAAAGATATGGCATCCATATATGTATATCAGCAGTATTTTATGACAGCCACATACACTGCAATCTTTTTACTTAAATGGCGCTATTGTACATACTTCCTGAAGTATTGTTGTTTGCGTAATTTCCTGAACCATTATAAGTATTCGCTTTTTTCGCTTCATACTGCGCATGATAATCTATCGCAGAAGCTTTCTGGGATACTTTATAGGCATAGGAACCACTGCCTTGGAACAAAGACTTCACCTGATTCATGTCCGCATTCTTAAATGTCGTTTCATTCAGCGACAATGTCTGTTTTTCTGCATCAATGGTAATCCCAATTTCAGCAAGCGCCTGCGCATTGGAATTTGTGTAATCTTTCATTGATGCAACGGACGCGCTGATCGCTGTCACATTAGAGCCGCCTGCGCTTTGAATCAAGTCGTTGTACTGATTCACATAATTGGAAACCGCTTTGTAAATGGCATCCGTATTATACTTTAATGTCCCGTCTCCATACTTATCCGCTGTCTGCTTAAACACTGAATTTGAACCTTGCGTCAAAAGACGGTCTGCCGCATCGCTTAACTTTCCGGCATCAGATTCAATCGTCGCTAACTTAGATGTTCCTTCTTTTGATGTAGACATTGTCTGGTAATTCCAGTAGTTATACTTTTTCTTATTCTCATTCGCTTCTTTTAATGACCAGTACTTATGATCCTGACCTGCCACGCTTGACGCTTTTTTGTCTGAACCCCCATTTTCTAACGAATAATAGGAATTAAGCAACTTATGGTAAGAACCATTTTTCAAGCTGGCGTAATCGGAATAACTAAATCCGCCCATCATGCTTACGCCAATGCTGGAAAACATACCGCCGGAAGAACTCATAAAACCTGCATTCATACCGGAAAACAAATTGCCTACCATCTGTGAATTTGCTCTTACTGTAATTGACATATGATCACTCCTTTGACTGTTGCCCTAACTTCCGTGTCCGGACGATTTTTTAAAATGTACGTTTTCATCTATATATTACCAAAAAAACCTTATTTTTTCAAGCATATTCTCTTATTACGCCATAAAATCATTTCTATCGTTACGCCACAGAATTACACTGCATAAATAAACGCCTTTTTTCTCTTTCAAGCGTATAGACTGTTACAAAAGCTATTTTTCCCAATAAAAAGCGCATTTCTCCCCGTTTTTTCTGTCCCTGTTGCCCATTCCCCTCCCCCTTAGTATCCATACCTCTTTCTATATTTCAAAAACATAAACGCAGACAGCGCAAGCGCCATTAGTTCCGCCGCCGGCGTCGCAAGCCAGATGCCGTTTACTCCAAAGAGCAAAGGAAGCGCAATCATAGCAATCAGCATAAATACAAACGATCTGGAAAACGCAAGGATAGCTGAAACAATCCCGTTCGATAATGCAGTAAACATGCCGCTTGCAAAAATATTAAATCCGATAAAAAACAATGCAAACGCGCATATCCTGTTCCCCGTGACAGCCAGATCATAGACCGGATTATCCGGACGAGCAAAGACTGACGCGAGCGGTTTCGCCATGAAAAAGGAAACCAAAGCCGTCACAACGGAAATTACTGCAATCACGTTCAAACTCACTGCAGCTAGTTTTTTCAGTTTTGCATGGTTTTGTTCCCCATGGTAAAAACTTAACATGGGCGCAACGCCATAAGAATATCCCGTATAAAGGGAACTTGCAAACATCAGCGCATACATGATAACGGTAACAGCCGCAACGCCGTCTTCCCCAACATAATGAAGCATCGTCCAGTTAAACATCATTGTGACAATCCCAGTAACAAGGGCAGTCGCCATTTCCGAGCTTCCGTTTGCAGCCGCGCCCGCCAGAACTTTAAAGCGGCATACTGGTTTCTTAAAGTGCAGTAAATTCTTTTTTGCGCTAAACACAAATAATCCCACAACAGCCGTCACAGAATATCCAAGCCCCGTTGCAACCGCCGCGCCGCTGATTCCCATGCCAAGCGCAGCAATAAACACATAGTCAAGCGCCATATTCAAAACGCCGCCCGCCAAAGAACAGATCAGGGAAAGAGCCGCCTTTTCGCTGGCGATCATATAGAGCGTAAAATTGTTCATTAAAAGAATTGGCGCAGTAAACGCCAGATAGCGGCTTAAATATTCCACACAGTATCTTTCTACTTCGGCAGAAAGATTCATTCCGGCAAAAATAAAATCCATTGCCAGATACCCGGCTATGCACATAACAATTCCCACAATGACATTTACCAAGATCAAAAATGTAAAATCTTCTTTTGCTTCATCTGTTTTCTGTTCGCCCATCTTTTTCATAATCACCGCGCTTCCTCCCGTGGCAAGCATGGCAGAAATTGCCGTTACAAGCTGGATTATAGGCGCAGTCAGATTAATTGCCGAAAGCGCATCCGTACCGATTAAATTCGATACAAACAGACCGTCAACCATTGTATAAAAAGACATAAACACCGTCATGGCAATGGTCGGCACAGCAAACTTCATAATATTTTTCAACGTAACAGGTTTTTCATATACATTTTGGCTTTCCATAATCTTTTCCTCCATTTTTCTTGTATTTTCTTCCCGTATATAGTATCCTAAACCATACAGTAACAGTACGGTCAAGGAAAATTTTCATTTAGAGGTGAACCATGGAAAAAAAAGAAAAACTTCTCACCATCGGCCAGTTTGCCGCCTTACATGGAATCAATAAAAAAACTTTGATGTGGTACGATGAAATCGGGCTGTTTAAGCCTGTTTCCATCAATCCGGAAAACGGATACCGCTGCTATAATTACTATCAAAGCCCCATCTTAGAAACCATACTCCTGCTTCGGGAACTAGATGTTTCTATCAAAGAAATACAGAATTTTATGAAACACCGCTCCGCAGGCAGTTTAAAAAATCTTCTGGAAGATAAAATCGCTGAGCTTGACCTACACATTACACATCTACAGGCAGTCCGCTCAACCCTCTGCGCGCACTGTCAGAATATGGCTACCTTGCTCTCCATGAATCTGTCTGAAATCAGCATTGTAGAACGAAAAGAACGCTGCCTTGCGACGGTTGGCATCACACAGGAAACCTCCTTTGAAGATTCAGTGGAATTTATCACAGCCGAATTGGAAAAATACCATCTGGGGCGCCTGCATGACGCTTCCTACGGTTCCATGATTCCGGTTTCCAGCCTGCTTTCTGGCAATTATAACGATTATGTGAAACTCTTTATCGAGATTCCCCACCTCACATATCAAACGGGCTTATATAAAACTCCTAAAGGGAAATACCTACGAGCCTTCCATAAAGGGGATTGGGGAAAACTTCCCCAACGGTACGAAGAAATTTTTGCGTATGCCCAGACACACAACCTAAAACTTTATAATTATTCCTATGAAATGGGAATTAACGAAAATGTCGTTGACCGGATAGAAGATTATATTATACAGATTGAAATTCCGATTGATGGATAATTCCATTTTTCTCATAAAATAGAATGTTGTTCTTTTGTACTTTACAAAATATTTTATTTATGCAATACGCGTATATTTTTGTTAAAACTGACAATTTGCGCATTTAAAAAAATATACGTTTTGAGCATTTTGGCATAAACTGTCGAATCAAAATGCTAGTAATTGTAGGAAATATATGCCTACAATTTCGCATTTCGAATATAATATTAGAAATTTTATGCTTCTATTCATTTTTTTATCAGAAAATCATTCCCGTTATAAATTGACATTATGGTTGTTCCATGCTATCATAAATAACGCCAAAAAAATGAACAGGAGTGACATTATGCAATATAGATTAACAAATAAAGAATTAGACATTATGCGTGTTTTATGGAGCTCAGACACAGAGTTATCCATTACAGATTTTATCCGGCTTAATCCATCCTTAAATACAAGCACCGTTCAAGCCTCCCTGCGCTCTCTCTTAAAAAAATCCTATGTCCGCGTTGCCGGAATTGAACAGCATAATAAAGTTTTGGCAAGAACCTATCTCGCCAATTTAACTGAATTTGATTATCTATTAGAACAAATCCAAGAGTCTTCACAGGGGACGCTTGCGTTTTTCGCCGAATTTATAAAAAGGGAAACTTCTGACACGATTTGTGAATTGGAAAAAATGATACAAGAGCGAAAAGCTTCTCTTTCGCAATAATTGCTTACATATATCTTCATAAGCCTGAGAAAAACCGCCCATTCTTAACTCTTTTGAATGGACGGTTTTTCATTTTGACAATTATTCCACTTTACCGATAATTTTCTCACGGGATTCTTTCACTTACCGGAAAAACGTAAGCCTTTCGGGTAATGGTTTTTTAGAATGCCGCCGGACAATTTGCCCCAGCCTATGCTATAGCCGTCGACTGTAACCAAATTCCAGCCTTTTTCTCCCTCTGCATGTATCGCTTCCCCACTTAAATATTGATGGATTTCGGAACTCTCCGATGCAAAATTAATTGTTTGATTCACTTCATTTGGTTTTAAATAAAGCGCAAGCGCATGGGAAGGCTCGAAACGGTTTTTCTTATTTGTTCCAAGATGGAGGGCAGGACGAAGAACTTTTAAGCCTTTTAAACGCGGGGTCTTTGGCGGCGCAAGATAAAGCTGGCTTCCAAACAAAAGATAGATGCCCTGCGGCCGCTCTTTTAAGCATTCTCTGCTAAAATCCAGCCACAAGCCGCAGTCTTTTTCCAAAACTTCTGATTCAAGCGGATACTCCAGCCCCGGCTGCATCCCTTTTTTTTGCAGCACAGCCAGATAATGGCCCTCTCCACGGACTTTATGCGGAAAAAGGCGTATCGTTTCTTCTATATTGTCTGCCGCGTCGGGAACCCAGAAAGGATTTCCTCCCATCATTTTGTCCATCTTTTCTGTCTGGCAAATCTCAAATTCCGGGAAGCGTTTTAAAAAACGGCTTATGCTCCCTTCGTTTTCTTCTGGGGCAAAGGTACAGGTAGAATAGACCAGCCTTCCTCCCCGGCGCAGCATAGCCGCCGCGCAGTCAAGTATCCTGTCTTGTCTGTCCGCGCAAAGCTGAATCTGGCCAAGGCTCCATTCACCGCCCGCCGCTTCATTTTTACGGAACATTCCTTCACCGGAGCAGGGCGCATCCACTAGTATTCTGTCAAAATATCCTTCGAATGCCCCAGCAAGTTTTTCCGGCGTTTCATTTGTTACGATTGTATTAGAAAGCCCCATACGCTCTACATTTTCTGAGAGGATTTTTGCCCGCGCCGAATGTATTTCATTGCTGATTAAAATGCCAGTTCCCCTCATATCCGCCGCAATCTGGGTTGTTTTTCCTCCGGGGGCCGCGCATAAATCTAATATCCGCTCATGTGGCTTGGCGCCTAAATAAGCGGCGGGAGCCATTGCGCTTGCTTCCTGAATATAGTATACACCGGCGGCATGATAGGGATGCTTTCCCGGAAACCCTTCCTCATAATAATACCCATATTCCGCCCACGGCACAGCTTCAAGGGCAAAAGGCGCCCGTTCTAAAAAATCCTCTGCTGCTTTACTTGGATTCAAACGGAGCGCCTTGCTGCTTTTTTCCTGATAACTTCTCTCAAATGCGGCATACTCCATTCCGAGTATGCCGCGCATTCTGTTTTTAAATTCTTCTGGTAATTTCATGTCTTTATTTCTTCTTAATTTTAATCGATTTTGCTAATTTTGCTTTTTTGAACATATTTTTATACTTTTTGTATTTTTTCTTCGGAACTGTAATCGTCGCTTTTTTGTTGATATTCTTAAACGCATTCTTTTCAACATTTTTAAGCGCCGTAGATTGAATTTTAATCGTTTTTAGCTTTTTACACTTATTAAACGCATTCTTACTGATTTTCGTCACATTCTTTCCAATAATCACAGTTTTCACTTTTGAATTGTTCTTAAATGCATCTTTCGCAATTTCTGTAACCTTATATACGTCCTCGCCAATTTTTACTGTCGGCGGAACCGTGACTGTTTTCTTATTTTTCTTTTTCGGTCCTTTAAATGCAACTGTTTTCTCAGAACCGGAAGACTGAATGACAACATATTTTGCATCACTGACTGAGCGTTCCGTTCCCGGCTTCCATACAGGCGGTTTTGCCGGCTGTGGATTTTCCACCGTAATTTTTATGCTCCCCGACTTTCTACTGCCATCTTTTGCCGTCGCCGTAATTTCAACAACGCCTGCCGCTTTCGCCGTCACCAAGCCTTTCGCGCTGACTGACGCTATCTTACTGTTTTTCGAAACCCATGTCAACTCTTTATTTTTTGCATTCGCCGGAAGTACTGATGCAGTAATCTGAACTGCGCCGCCTACCGTAAGTTTCGTCTTTAATGCTTTCAAACTAATGGAGCTGACAAGGATCGTTTGATTTCCTCCGCTGGAATTTGCCGTAATTTTAAGCGTTATTTCTCCCGTTACCCCGCTCTCATCTTGGGCAGTTGCAATGATTTTTACAGCGCCTGCCGCCTTCGCTTTCACAAGCCCATTTTGATCTACTTCCGCTTTTGACGGGTCGCTTGACGACCATGTCACATCTTGTTTTGCTTCCGCCGGAGTTACTGCCGCTGAAAGTTGAAGATTTTCACCTGCTTTTAAGCTGGTCTTATTGTCCTTTGCGGTTACAAGTATGCTTTCCGCTTTGACAGGGGTTTGCGATCCTCCATCTTCAATATTTAATTTAATCTTTCCGGTTGCGCCGCTTCCGTCTTTTGCCGTTGCAATCAGTTCTACTTCTCCTGCCGCTTTCGCAGTCACAAGTCCGGTTGTTTCGTCTATCGTCGCTTTTTCCGAATCTCCCGACGTCCATGCCACAGTCTGATCCGCTTCTGCCGGAGTTACTTCCGCAAAAAGCTTTACTGTATCGCCAATTTTTAAGCTGGTCTTATTATCCTCTGCGGTCACGGTTATGCTTTCCGCTTTGACAGGGTTCTCTGACGCATCCGCCTTTACTGTCAGTTGAATTGTTTTAGACGCCCCCCCACCATCGTTTGCTGTCGCCGTAATGATCACATCGCCTTCCGCTATGCCGCTTACCACGCCGTTCTCATCTACGCTTGCAATTTCTGGTTTGTTTGATTTCCAGCGCACCGTCTTGTCTTCCGCCTCTATCGGCAGAGCTTCCGCCTCTAGTTTTAGTGTTTTGCCAACACTCAGTTCCGTCTTGTTATCTTCTGCCGTTATATGAATTGTCCCTACTTTAATCGGCTCGTCTTCTCCACGTTCTTCTACTTCCAAATTAATTTCGCCAAAAACTCCGCTGGCATCTTTCGCTGTTGCCGTAATGGTTACAGAACCTTTCGAAAGACCCGTTACAAGTCCATCTTGATCCACTCTTGCGACAGACGGTTTATTTGAACTCCATTCCACTTCTTTATTTTCTGCATTTGACGGAGTGACTTCTGGTATCAGCTGTAAAACGTCACTTACTTTTAAAGTAGTTTTATGATTTTCTGAGCTTACCGTGATCGACTTGACTTTAATAGGCTCTCCAGATGTATTTGACTTTACTTTTAATGAAATTTCACCAAAAGCCCCTCCACCATCTTTTGCCGTTGCCGTAATTTTCACATCACCAGCCGCTATGCCGCTTACCACGCCATGCTCACTTACGGTTGCAATCTTAGAATCGCTTGACGTCCATGTCACTTCCTTATTATCTGCCTCCACAGGAAGCGCCTCTGCCGTAAGCTGTAAAATATCACCAACTGTAAGTTCCGTTTTATCGTCCTCAGATTTTACCGTAATCGTCCTTACTTTCAAAGGCGCCCGCGTCACTGTTAATGTAATGTCGTCCCAAATTTTACTTCCGTCTTTTGCATCCGCTTTAATTATAACCGTTCCCGTTCTATGCGCAGTTACAAGGCCATTCTCATCGACACTTGCAATTTCTTCATGGTTTGAAGTCCAGTCCACTGTCTTTATATCTGCATTTGCAGGGGAAATCTCTGCCGTAAGCTGTAAAGTTCCGCCAACTGCCAGAGACGTTGCGTCATCTTCTGATTTTATCGTGATGCTTTCTACCGGATTTTCCACATTCAAATCTAAATCTTCCACAGCCTGTTCTAATTGCTCTTTTGCGGAAGTAATCTCATTTGTCTGGGCGTCCGCCTTATTTAAAATAGTCAAAGCCGCAGACAACGCCGCCATATAAACCGTCCATGTTTCCGGCGTATAATTTTCTTCCTTTCGATCTTTCAGGCTTTCCAGATACCCGCAAAGCCCGGTTCTTGCTTCTAAAAGCTGTGGGTTCCCTTCGATAGAAGCGGCTAATTCTGACGTTTCCTTTATTCCCTCACTCAAAGCGGCTTTTGCAGACTGAATTTGCGTCTGATCTGATTTATATGCTTCATATGCCGTTCTTGCAGTTTGGTAGCTTTCCATCACTTCTTCCAGCAAAGAAGTAAGCCCAAGCCTTTTTAGGGTTTCCATTAAATCTATGGCATCCGCCATGCCAGCCAATAATTCATCTCTTTCTACCGTAATGGCGCCTAAATCATAAAATTCTTCAAACGCGGAATTAACTTTCTCCAACCATTCATCAATCGTCAGTGAATTGACGCCCTGCGCTGCCTTTGCCTGAGCCAATACGCCTTCCAATTTGGTTTTTGCTTCCGTTTTATAAGAGCCATAACCCAAATCATAGGATAATCCCGCTAAAACTCCTTCGATATAAGTGATCCGCGCCAAAAGCGTCCCAGCGTAATCTGTGCTATATACATGGATTCCAGATAGATTGAACGCTTCTGAAAACGTAATCTTAAGCTTCTTTGAAAATACGTTTTCTTCCGCAACTGCATAGCTCACAGAAGCCTTCTCTTTCTCATTTTCCGTCTGATCCGAAAAAAGTTTCCAGTTCTCTGTTTCCGACTCAAAATCTAAATATTCAATTTTATATTTTAAGGCTTTTGTTTCATCCGATGCGCGCTGAATGCTTACCATATTCAAATCTGTCGCCTTATCCAACGTCAATTCAACCGCCCCATTTGCGGCAACGGAATAATTTGCATTCCCATCTAGCAAACCCGACGCCGCATCAGGCGTCACTGTAACCGCATCTTTACTTGTTTTAGCTACGCCAAACGCTTCAAATTCATATAGCCTTAATTCTGCCGCCCATGCCGGTCCGGAACCGTTATTTCCCAAATGCTTAAATATGATTTTCTTTACATCTCTTTGAACCGGCGCTTTAACTGTTTTATCCCCAAGCGTTCCGGTAGCGTTTTTCATATCAATGACTGTTTCCCGGTTACCGGAAGCATCCTCTGAATAAACCTGATATTTTAACCCAAGCTCTCCTTTTTCGAAAACCAAATTAATGTGTGACAAATAATAAACATCGCTAAATTCAAATGTAATTTCCGCTCCCTGTTCAACGATGTCATATGTACTGTCTCTATTTCCATCAAGCGCATTATTCGTCGCCCCGCCTCCAGTTACTGAAATTCCAGAAACAGGATGATCTGAAAAGTCTACGTTAGCGTGTTCTTCTTCGCTTTCTTGCATCTCACCCATAATGATAAGCTCCGCCAAAGCAGGCCATGCAAGATATGCTTCTCCCCTCCCAGTCTGATCAACCAATGTAACGATTACTTTTTTTATTGTCTTTTTCACATTTATTTTGTAGGAAGCGTTCTCTAGCACATTATCATGGCTGCTATACTCATCAGACACCACTTCTTCTGCATCAGAATCTGTAATGACAGATGCTTTAAATTCAAACGGAAGCCCTGCTTTCTCAAAAAACAATTCAAGAGAATCCACATACACGCTTTGTTTCAAGTCAAATTCAAAACTCAACGGATAATCTTCGTTATTCTGATTCCACTGTGGCTGCCCTAGTGTGGAAGGATTCCCGTCCGTGATATTGGAAAGCGGAGTGTTTCCATCACTTAGAACCTCATTTTTGCTATTCTTCACTTCCGGCACAATCCCAAGCGCAATATTTCCTAAAGTTACAGGAGGGGTCCCCATCACTGAAATTTCTGAAATCGCGGGCCAGAACCCTGCAAAACTTCCTTGATGTGTTGAACTCAGCAATGTTACCGTTACCTTTTTTATCTCTTTTTGCGCGGCAATTTTGTAGGAACGTTCCGTTAATACATTTCCATGATTGCTCTGCTCTGTATAAGAGAGGACTTCCTGCGCGCTTCCATCTTCCGCCGTTACTTTAAATTGGAATGGCAGACCCGCTTTCTCAAAACTCACTTCAATATTGTCCACATAAGAAGATTGTGGCAATTCAATCTCTACATTGACTGGATAGTTGTCTCCTTCCGTTTTCCATAAAGTAGATAAATTCCCATCTGTAAGCATCGATAAATTTGAATCAGATGATGAATTCTGGTTGGACGTCGGCTCTATCCCAAGCGCCAGATTTTCAAATGTTTCTCCTGCTTCTATCTCCTCTCCATTTACTGCAATCTCTGTCACATAGACAGGCGAATCCGTTACATCAGAAGTTGTAATGGTAAGACGGATCTTGCTTGCCGCAAAAGATTTTGAAATTTCAGTAGTCGAAACCATTAAATGTTCCGCCTCATTTTCATTTCCATCCAAAAGCGTCCATTCAGAAGTCTCTGGATTTAGATACTCTGCTTTCCACGTATATGGAAAACGTTTTGCAAGCTGCTGGATAGAAATCACAACTCCGCTAATCTGGTATGTTCCTTCCAAATCAATGGTCATAGTATGCGGGCCCGCTCCCTCTGCTTTCCACTCTGTCGACGTATCCCCGTCTGTCAGATTAGAAGGATTTCCGGATGCTGTCACTGACCCGCCAACGTCTACAGGTTTTCCTTTTGCAATATTCACAGTCTCCTGTATGCCGCCGCCAGTATTTTTTTCTAAATTTGTATAAGAATACTTATCAAATGCCTGCTGCGCCAATTCGCTTAAATCTGCATCCGACGGCGTTGTTTCAAACGCGTATTTCCCATTCTCATCATCTGATTTCCGGTTTGCCCACTGATATTCCCATAAAAACCAGTTGTTTTCCGCTCTTTCATCTGCCGGATCTTTCTCTAATCCCTTTAATTCGGCTATCCGGTTGCGCACCCAGATTTCCCAACGTTCTTTATAGAATGTTTCTGTAAGGCCTGACCATTTTCGGTTTGAATAATCCTTAAGCGAGCCAACACGCTCCCCGCCCCATGTAGTAACCAAAGAACGGGCATTAAACTCAAACAGGTCTTTTGTCCAATCGTCCGCGCCTGTAATCATCTTCCTAGCCGCTTCCACCCATGTTCCCAGCATAAATTCATCTGTAGTTGAAAGAATCTGATCCGATAAATCGATCATTCCTAAAAATGCCGTGGATAATTTTTCAAATTCTTCTAAATTCCCAGAATTTTTCGCCTGCACCATCAATTTATGGTATTCAACCGCCGCATTACAGATGACCTGTTCCGCTACGTCAGCTAAATCATATTTATACGCTTCCGACTCACTGAATGCAGTATAATTTTCAATGAGAAGCAAAAGAGCTTTGTCTAATTCTTTTTTATCATATAAAATATTACTGTGCCCCCATGTGGATGCAGCGTTAAAACTGTCTCCCGGACGCGTATTAATGACTGTTTCCGCCGCTCCCTGATAATAGATGCCCTTATCTGCATAAGCTGTGTTTAATAAAATCTTCCATGCCCGGTTTAAGCTGTCACTTTCGCCTCCCGCTCTCCGTTCGCCATATGTTTTCATCCATTCCCTATAGTTAATCGGATCTTTCGACCAGTTTGTGTCAAACAACAATTCATAAACCACCGGTCCATTCTCCATAGCTTCCGGAGTCATGCCGATTCCAACCATATTATTTGTTTGCTGGAATGTCTCCGCAGGATCGGCTGCAATTACGGGAACCTCACCGTCAAGCCCCATACGTCCGCCGAAGTTATGAAGCATACAGTAAATCCATGGCGAGCCGTTTTCTTCAAACAGCCCATGTTGTGGATTCATATCCGCCTGCAAATCCAGCGGCAGCGTTTTACTTGTATCCAACTGGGACATTTTATTTGCATCCAAATTCCCCTGCCACTGCTGCATAACCCAAATGGCGTCCGGATCGCTTTTTAACATTTCTTTTTGCACTTCACCGTAAATATTCCCTACATCAAGACCGCCTGTGTTGCCTCCCTCATGGAACGGATCTGCCGCATAATAATGGGAAACATCGCCAAACACATTCCTCTGCTTCTCATAAAACACTTCCGCCGCATCCGAAAAATAATTCACCTTTCCGGCAGCCGTTTCTTCCTCTGTCAGATACGTCTTAATAATAGAAGGACGCGTAAACCCTGACCATTCATCTGTCGGGGTGAGAACTGCCCCCGGATTTTTTTCCGCAAATGTCTCTGGCGCTTGTCCTGCAAATCCCTGAATTACAGGGCTTATGCCATATGTCTGCATACGGTCATGTATCTGCCGTCCAAGCTCTGTGCGTTGTTCAAACCAAGAATTTGGCAAAGGCCCGCCGATGCTGTAAAGGTTTTGCATATAAAACCATGCAAAATACGCCGGTCCACAGATGTATTGTTTGACGTCTTCATCTGTAAAATTAAATTCTTTAAATGTCTGCCTTAAAACTTCTTCCTGTCCCACGATATCCAAAACCAAATTAATTCCATTCATCGCGCACCAGTCAAGAAATTCCTCGTATTCGTCCCAGTTCCAAAATGACATTGTATAAGAATATGTACAAAAATTCAGCGCATAACGTAAATCAAACTGCGCTTCTTTCACAATTCTTTTTCCAACGGGTTTTATCTCTTTTAAGTCCGTATTTGACCCATACAACGGATTATAATCTACATTCACATAATTTTTGAGATAATAATTAAAACCGGAAGCCATTGCAAGGCCGCTGTTGCCCCGGATAAGAATTGTATTATTCTCCCCATCTTTGATTTCAAAAATATCTTTTCCATCTTCTAAACTGCTGCGCAGTTCAAAACGAAAACTCGCCTTCCACTCATCTCCAACGACACGGCAGACAAGATTGCTCATCTCTGTCAGCACTTTTTGATCGGCATAAGATTTGTCACTTTCAAACTTATCCCATTCCACCTGCCATTCACTGCCTTCCCAGTCTTCAACTTCTATCTTGGCAGGTTCTGTCACTGTATCATTCTCTTTTACTCCGTAAACTTCAATCTCCGCTAAATTTGTCGCAAAGGAAGCGGAATTATATGCCATATTTAACCTCAGATAAGATGCCTCTGCCGTCACTGAATGGCTGTCTCCTTCCGCTGTCGCCAACGAATCTGATGTTTTGGATACAATTTTATTGTAGTTTACGCCATCTGTGGATGCATAAATATAATAGTTATTAAAGGAACCGTCTGTCTTATTAAATATTTTAATCTGCGACAACTGATACGTTCCGTCCAATTTAATATCAATATAACGGTTATGGTCATACATTCTATTATATTTATATGTAGGATTCTCTCCTTCCCCACCGCTTGGAATCGACTGCCAGAACGTGCCCGCATTCCCGTCCACTGCCAGCTCTGCCCCATGCCCGTTTGCATGTTTCGCGGAAATGCTGTCCGCGGAAATCAAAATCTTCGCATCCGCTGCTTTTACTGTTAAAGAATCTTCTAAAACAGTAAAATTCTGGCAAAACATAGAAAACAATAGAATAATTGCCCAAATTTTCCTCCTCTTATTCCACTTTTTATACATACTTTCTCCTTTCTTGCCGGTTTTTCTTTCAAAACCACACCAAATTATACTATATTTAATGTAACATACTGCTAATCTTTTGTAAATATTAAACGAAAACCAATTTTTTCTAAAAACAGTTTTATATTTTACATCTTCTTTGGTATACTTTATAATATTTCAAGGCTGTATTATGCCAAACGAAACTATACAGCCGTCGGACAGCCGGTAAGAGGATAGATGCCCTGCCGGCCGCCAAGACTAAAACTTTTCCTTGACAAAATATGATACAACAGACCACAAAGAGAAACAGAAAGAAGGATACTATTTTATGAAAACAAAAAGAGAAGACGTCCGCAATATTGCCATTATCGCCCATGTCGACCACGGCAAAACGACTTTGGTCGATGAGCTTTTAAAGCAAAGCGGCGTCTTCCGTGAAAATCAGGAAGTAAGAGAACGCGTCATGGATTCCAATGACATTGAACGGGAACGTGGAATTACTATCCTATCCAAAAACACTGCCGTCTTTTATAAAGATATTAAAATCAATATTATTGACACGCCGGGCCATGCGGACTTCGGCGGTGAAGTGGAACGCGTCCTGAAAATGGCGGACGGCGTCATTTTAGTCGTCGATGCATTTGAAGGCGTAATGCCGCAGACCAAATTCGTCCTGATGAAAGCGCTTGCGCTAAACCTTCCGGTTATCGTCTGCGTCAATAAAATTGACCGGCCGGAAGCGCGCCCGAATGAAGTGATCGACGAAGTGTTAGAATTATTTATGGACTTAGACGCATCGGACGAACAGTTAGACTGCCCGTTCGTCTTTGCCTCTGCAAGAAGCGGCTATGCGATGAAGGATCTGAATGAACCCAAAACCGATATGACGGATTTATTTGACACGATTGTAGATTATATTCCGGCTCCTACAGGCGATCCAGACGCCGGCACGCAAGTTTTAATCAGTACGATCGATTATAATGAATACGTCGGCCGCATTGGCGTTGGCAAAGTAGACAACGGCTGCTTAAAAATCAATCAGGAAGCCGTTTTAGTCAACCACCATGAACCGGACAAGCAGGTAAAAGCGCGTATCAGCAAGTTATACGAATACGACGGCTTAAATAAAGTGGAAGTTTCAGAAGCGCGCATAGGCTCTATCGTTGCAATTTCCGGCATAGCGGATCTAAGAATCGGCGATACTGTCTGCTCCGTGTCTAATCCTTCCGCAATCCCGTTCCAGAAAATTTCCGAACCAACGCTTGCAATGAACTTTATTGTAAATGACAGCCCCTTTGCCGGACAGGAAGGCAAATACGTTACGTCACGCCATATCCGCGACCGCCTGTTCCGGGAACTGAATACAGACGTAAGCTTACGAGTGGAAGAAACAGACAGTCCGGACAGCTATAAAGTGTCTGGCCGCGGCGAACTGCATCTGTCTGTCCTGATCGAAAATATGCGCAGGGAAGGCTATGAATTTGCGGTCAGCAAAGCGGAAGTCCTCTACCATACCGACGAAAACGGCAAAAAAACAGAACCAATGGAATTAGCGTACATTGATGTGCCGGACGACTGCTCGGGAGCCGTTATCTCCAAATTAAGCTCCCGCAAAGGCAGCCTTTTAAATATGAAAAGCTTAAGCGGCGGCTATACCAGACTGGAATTTTCCATTCCTTCCCGCGGGCTAATCGGCTACCGTGGCGATTTTTTAACGGATACGAAAGGAAATGGCATTATTAACACAATTTTCAACGGATATGAACCTTATTGCGGCGACATCGCTTATCGGAAACTAGGTTCTTTGATTGCATTTGAGACAGGCGAATCCGTCACATATGGCCTGTTTTCCGCCCAGGACCGCGGCGCATTATTTATTGGAGCCGGAGAAAAAGTATATGCAGGCATGGTAATCGGCTCATCTTCAAGGGCGGAAGACATTGAAATAAACGTCTGCAAGAAAAAACATCTAACAAATACCCGATCCTCTTCCGCAGACGAAGCGCTGACCTTAGTGCCGCCGCGCATTTTAAGTTTAGAGCAGGCAATCGACTTTATTGATGTAGACGAACTGCTCGAAGTGACGCCGGAAAGCTTAAGAATCCGAAAACGTATTTTAGATTCGACGCAAAGAAAACGCGCGAATATAAATAAAACAAATTAAACGCCAGAAGGCATTCATTACGAAAGGAGATAATTCAAATGAAGGTTGCAATCACTTACGACAACGGGGAAATTTTTCAAAGCTTTGGACATACAGAACAGTTTAAAATTTATGAAGTAAACGACGGCATGATTACGGATATGCAGATAGTAAATGCAAATGGAAAGGAAAACGGGGCTTTATCCGGTTTTCTGGCTCAGGCTAAAACGGACGTCCTAATCTGCGGCGGCATTGACGACAATGCGCAGACGGCATTGGCAAACGCCGGAATCCAACTATACGGCGGAATGTCAGGATCTGCCGATGAAGCCATCGTCGCTTATGTAGCGGGAATCTTAAACCACTCCCCGAACGCCTAGCAAAAACCGAAATCAACACTGTAAAAAAGGAACTGTCGCTTTAACGATTGAATAATCGTGAAGCGGCAGCTTCCTTTTT
>CAJUST010000026.1 GCA_910589105.1 uncultured Lachnospiraceae bacterium | reverse complement strand
TAGAACACCAGCCTTCCAAGCTGGATACGTGGGTTCGATTCCCATCACCCGCTTCTTTTTATGCCATTTTGAATAATGCGAACAGAATTTCAATCGCTCACAAGAATGCCGTATTGGCAATTCTTTCTTTTCTTTCTTCAGTAAATACTTGTTACATCAAAGTTTTTTCTATGCCATAAATCAACCACATGAATAAACTATATCTATTTCTAACCGCATGATTTTCTTACGCAATGCCTGTAAGTTCACCGGACTCTTTCCGAATCTTCCTATTATAATTTTATAGACGCTTCTCTTATTGTCAAAAAATATTTTTGTTTGTCCTTTCCAAGCTATTTTCCCGCCTCTTTATTTACCTAAACAAAACAGGCAGGAATGACCTGCCTGTTTTTATCCCTTATAATCCACTATTCTTCCGCATCGAAAATCTGAATAGAAGTGATCACCGGCTGTTGCTCCGGCGGAATTGTCCCATCGTCGTCCGTCGGCTCTGCCGCAGAGCAAACCGCATCCACAATGTCCATTCCCTCCGTCACATAACCGAAAACCGCATACTTCCCATCTAAAAATAAGCTGTCCTGATGCACAATGAAAAATTGAGAACTTGCGCTGTCATTATCCAAAGAACGAGCCATAGAAATCGCGCCTCTGGTATGGGATAAGTTATTTTCAAACCCATTTTCTGTAAATTCCCCTGTGATTGTCTGTTCAGAGCCGCCTGACCCGTCTCCATTTGGATCGCCGCCCTGCATCATAAACCCTTCTATAATCCTATGAAACGTCAGTCCATTATAAAACCCGCTTTCCGCCAGAGAAATAAAATTTTCTACTGTTTTAGGAGCGGCTTCCTTATTTAGAGCTACAGTAATTGAACCGTAGTCCTGAATTTCAATTTTCGCATAATTAGACGCTTCTAAAGCTTCTGTTCCCTCTTGCAATGCTTCCGTCGAAGATGCTCCTTCCTGTAATGCTTCCGTCGAAGAAGCCCCTTCCTGCAATGCTTCCGTCGAAGACGTTTCCTTTTGTGTATCCTTTCCGCCTCTAAACGCAAACCAGCCTATAACGCACAAAACGGCTGCTGCCGCTATCACAGCCGACGCCGCTGTCACTGATTTCTTTTTTTTCTTTTTTTCAAATGGCTCTACAAACGCTTCTATACTTTCTTTGATCTTTTCCTCTTGCTTCTTGGGCAGAACCGCATCCTCTTTTCCATGCAATACCGCTTCTTCTAAAATTTCTGAAGGCTTACGGGAAAAGTCGCCGGATTTCTGGGAAAATGCCGTTAAAATACCGTTTATATTCTGCGGCTGCGCTTCCAACGCAAGCTCCACTGTTTTTTCGCTTAATCCCGTCGCAGCGGCAATTTCTGTTTTGGAAAACCCCGCTATCTGATTTAAGACAAACACAAAACGTGTGGATGCCGGCAATGTCTGTAAAACAGAAGCTAATGCGTCCGATTCCTGATATGCAGCTTCCATATCATTTCCCGTGACTAGAAAATTTTTATTCGGTGGAACTGTTAAAGAAATTTTTTTCTTTTTACCGTTCTTTTGACGGCAGAAAGAAACTGTTTCACTGATTAATTTTTTCCGGAACCCTTCTTCACCGCCTTCTTCCCCCTGCAAAGAATCCCATATATGTTGAAACGCCTGCATAACGGCTATATTTGCAGCATTGTCCTCCATCAACAAGCTGGATGCGACAATCTTTGCCTCTTTCCAATACTTATCGTATAATTCAAGCAATGCCACACGTTTTCCCTTTTTTGCCTGTTCCACTAAATTCGACATAAATTCCTCCTTCTTTTGCATACCTATATTTTCATTGATTATAAAATAATTTTTTGAAATAAGTGTGAACATTTTCCTTCATTTGCAGATTCCCCACCTCCCCCTTTGCTTTTTTGACAAAAACGCCGTCCAAAAAACGCAAAACCATACATCGCAAAAAACAGCCCTCCGCGCTGCCGCCAAGGACTGTTTCTATCTCCTTTACTCCACAATTTCAAAATACATTTGATACGCCTGATAATCGCCCATACGGAATGGAAGCGGAATCCCACACTCCATCAAAGCATCCGACGCATACGCCTGCCCGCTCGCCTGATCCACATAACTGCATCCCTCACGCAAGCCTTTGAAACGGATATACTGCACAGGCATATTTCCATGCGGCAAAAACGCAACCGCGCTGAAAAGAACCCTCGTCCGATCCTCAGAAACAAATGCCCATGCGCCAACATTTTCCGTAAACGGGTTCGTCAGGCGGTAATACAATCCTTCCTGAATCAAGTCCGCATACTTCCGGTATTCTAAAATCTGTTTCTTTATCTCCTCTTTTTCTTCCTCAGATAGTTTTTGCGGATCTAATTCATAACCAAAAGTTCCTGCCATTGCCGTAATGCCTCTTGTGGCAAACGGCGTAAACCGGCCGGTCTGGTGATTTGGAATCGCTGAGACATGGGAACCCACAGCAGATACCGGATACCCAAAAGATGTGCCATACTGAATCTGCGTCCGGTCTAAGGCATCCGTGTTGTCACTGCACCATATCTGCGGCGTATAATACAGCATTCCCGCATCAAACCTTCCGCCGCCCCCACTGCAACCTTCCAACAAAACATTTGGATAACGCTGTATCAGCCGTTCCAGAAAATCATATACGCCCAACACATAATCATGCATCACACGTCCCTGATCCCTTGTCCCTGCCGAATAACAGTCGCACAAACTGCGGTTCAAATCCCATTTTATATATTCAATATTGCCTTGATCCAATATCCCGCATACCTTATCAAAAATAGCGTCCACTACTTCTTTCCTTGAAAAATCCAAAATAAGCTGGTTTCTTGCCCGCACCGGAGAACGTTTCGGAATGGAAAACGCCCAATCCGAATGATCTCGGAACAACTCACTGTCCTCATTGACGGACTCCGGCTCAAACCAAATGCCAAACTTTACGCCAAGCCCATTGATTTTCTGAATCAAAGACTCCAGCGGCTCACCGAGCTTTTTCTCATTCACAATCCAATCTCCAAGCCCGCTGTTATCGTCATCTCTTTTGCCAAACCAGCCGTCGTCCATGACCACCATATCAATCCCAAGCTCCGCCGCTTCTTTTGCAAGCTGAAAAACCGTTTCCCCGTTAAAATCAAAATAAGCGGCTTCCCAGCTATTAATTAAAATAGGACGCATTCCAGTCTGATACTTCCCTCTGCAAAGATGCTTCCGAAAACATTTATGCAGATTGTGCGACAACTGTGAAAGTCCTTTTCCACTATATGTAAGAACTGTCTCTGGCGCCACAAACGTCTCACCCGAAAGAAGCGGATAGGAAAACTGCTCATCTGAAAGCCCAAGCAGCGCCCTAGTCTGGTTATACTGATCTTTTTCCGCTTCCCCTTTGAAATTCCCGCTATACACAAACGACATTGCATAACAGCTCCCGAAATCCTCCGTCGTATCCGATCCTGCAAGGATCATCATAGGATTATACTGATGGCTTGACGTCCCCCTGCGGCTTCCTATTCCTAACACGCCATGAGAGACAGGCGTCCGTTCAAACAAACGCTCCATTGCATGGCGCCCATAAAAACGGATCAAATCAAAGTCCCCGCCGACAAAATCCAAACATGCCGCCTGCGCCTTTTCCAGATAAATTTTCTGCCCTCCGCCATTTGTAATCCGCGCGCTTCTCGTAATAATGTCAAGTTCCGGCAATACGCCGTACAAAAGCGCCACTTTAAGTCCCATCACAGAATCCTTAAGATAAATTTCAAGCGTTTCCGCTTCCTCCTCATTCGCATAAACCGCCGGAAGCTTCTCTAGGGCATACTTTCCTTTCAAAGAGGAATATCCCTGATACCGCAAATCACAGCCAAACACGCCATTGGCGTCTCTAACCACAATCGCTGGGCTTCTGTAATCTCCCGTCCCCTGACAAGGCAGCTCCTGTGGAAGCGCATCCATCGAATACGTCCTGTCTTCCCCAGCGTCCGACGGATTACCTGAAAATCCCCTGTCCGCATATTGGAGCAGATATTCCATTGTTCCAGATGTTTTCTTTCCATAATAAAGATGAAGCAAAAAACCAAACCGGTCCGCCATCATCTGGTAGGTCGAATGCTTTGTATGTAATGTAAAAATTGTTTCCCGTTCTTTTAAAATTATATCCATCAGGCCCTCCAAATCCTGACTATGGCTAAAACAGCGGAATCCGCCGCTTTAGCCATCACAGGATGCGTTCATTTTGTATTTTTTAAGTTATTTTACTGCGCCATTCACTACGCCGTTTAAGATCTGTTTCTGACAAACAATATAGAAAAGCAGAATCGGCAATAACGCAAGAAGATACGATGCAAAAGCAAGGTTATAATTTGTCCCAAACTGTGTCTGGAACGACATCTGCGCAAGCGGAAGCGTATTCATTCCACTGCCCGACATAATGACAAGCGGCGTCATAACATCGTTCCATACGCTTAATGCCGTAATTACCGCAACTGTCGCATGCATAGGCTTCATAATCGGAAAAATCACCTTCCAAAACGTCCGAAACGTTGTCGCCCCGTCAATACGGGCAGCTTCTTCAAGCGCGATAGGAATATTCACCAGATAGCCCGAATACAACATCAAATTCATCGGCATATAAAACACCACATAACAGAGAATTACGCCAAAGATATTTGCAATGCCCATCTGCGCCGTCTGTTTTACCAATGGCATCATCAAAATGGCAAATGGCACAAACATACCGCTGACTACATACATATAAACAAGATTATACCATTTATTCCTCGCCTTATTCCTTCCGACCGCATATCCAATCATCGAATGAACCACAACCGAAAGCGCAACCGTTACCGCCGTAACCAGCACACTGTTGAATAAAGACCGCCAGAAATCCGTCACCCGCATTGCCTCAGCAAAATTCGAAAAACTAAACCGTTTCGGCAGTGACAAAATCCCCGAAATGCTGTTCGTCATTTCCGACGGCTGCTTAAACGCAATTACAATCGTCATATAAAGCGGGAACGCAATCGTAACCAAACCTAAAATCAAAAGAATCGTAACCGGAATATTATACTTTTCTTTTACCTTGATTTTCTCATCCATTATAACTGCTCCTCCTTCTTGCCTGTAATTGTAAGCTGGACAACCGAGAACAACACAATAATGACAAAGAACAATACCGCGTTTGCGCTCTGAAACCCAAACTGCCCGCCGGACATTCCGTTATTATAAATCAAATAAGAAATAGATTCCGTACTCTGCGCCGGGCCGCCCTTCGTCAATGCCACAATCTGGTCAAACACCATCAAAAAATTCTTCACGCAAAGCACCATATTAATGCTGAAAAACGGAACAATCAGCGGAAACGTCAAATGATTAAATTTCGCCCAGCCCGTCGCCCCGTCAATGGAGCCCGCCTCATATACGTCTTCCGGAACCGTCTGAAGCCCCGATATGTAAATAATCGTATTCATGGCAACCGCCTGCCATGCGCACACAGCCACAATCGCAACCCACGCCCATTTCGAGCTTGCAAGGATACTCGTTCCCTTTCCACCCATCATGTCAATCATAGCCGGAACAATATAAGTAAAAAAGTAATTAAAAATATACCCAACGACAAGCGCGCCTAAAATATTCGGGATAAAATACATTCCGCGCAATGCGCTCTTAAACTTAATCTTACTGTTTAACGCAAGCGCAAGAATCAGGCTTATCACATTTACGACAATCGTCGTGATAATCGCGACTTTAATTGTAAAAAGATAAGAATTTCCCACTCTGCCATCGGTAAACAAATCCGCGTAGTTCCGTAAGCCTACATACTCGTAAGTCCCATACCCCTTGAAATTCGTAAAACTGTAAATAAACCCTTTTATCAGAGGCAGCGTATTAAACGCAAAAAATAATACAAGAATCGGTATTGTCATTAACGCAAACGTCCGCTGCCTGTTATTCATTTTTTTCATTTCCCTTCTCCTCCTTTACTGATTGTCTGCCTGATATGCTTCCACTTTGCGGATAATATCCCGATTATACCTTTCCCAGTCCTTATCAAACTTATCCAAAAACGAATCCACGTCTTTTTCAATCAAAAACGTCTGAATCTGGGCGTCCACCGCCATTTCCGCCGGATAATAATGATCCTGATAATCCGTCATATTGCCGGAATCAATAAATTCTTTCATTCCATCTAAATTCGGGGCCAGCGTAAACTCTCCCTCTTTACAGGGAACTCCGTTCTGATCGTCTAAATACGCCTGCACATTTTCATCTTCCAGTAAGAAAGAAATCACCTCAAACGCCTCGTCCTTATTTTCACAATCCTGCGTAACCGCAAACATTAAATCCACTCCGGAATTTAATGTGTTCCCTTCTGCGTTCTCATTTCCCGGCATTACAAACGAATCAATGTCCAAATCAGGATTCACCGACTTAATCTGGGGGATCGCATAACTGCCAATCGTAAACATCGCAGACTCCCCGTTTGCAAACGCCGTACACGCATCATTATATCCGTAAGCAAACGGCCCTTCTTCGCCATACTTCACCAAATCAAGCATCTTCTCTGCCGTCTGGCGGTATTCTTTCGAAAATGTCGTCTCGCCGGCATTTGCCTGCTGGCAGACGTCTGACGGAGCCAATCCTACCGCAAGCGCATTCCATGGCGCAAGACAAGTCCATATGTCCTTAAAGCCAAAATAAAACGGCAAAATCCCTTCCGACTGAATCGTCTCACAAAGCGTCATCAGCTCATCCCATGTTTTAGGAATCTCCCATCCATGTTCAGAAAACATCGCGCGGTTATACAGCACTCCCGCCGCATTCGCCGCAAATGGAACCCCATACGTCCCTTCCGTCGGAACAAACTCAAGCCCCTCTAAAATGTCCACATACGATTGTTTAATCTGCGACAGCCCTTCATACCCCGACACGTCCGCCAATATATTAGAATCCACAAAGTAGGAAAAATTAATATCCCCCCCTATGCCCAAAATATCGGGATAATCCTCTCTGACAAACCTTGTCTTTAAAATCGTCATCGCATCATTCGGCGAAGAAATCGTCAAATGGATATTGTCATGCGTACTGTTAAATTTCTCCTCCAGTTTGGCAAACAAATCCACTGCTTCCGGCTTATAATGCACCAGCTCAATTTCAACCTTCCCATCTTTTGCCTGCCCGCCGCACCCAGCAAAGCTTCCCGCGCCTAGCAAAACTCCCGCCAGAAGAAACTGCCACTTCTTCTTCCTCATCATTTCATTCTCTCCTTTCTAATCATTCCGTTGAGCCACAAGCAAAATCCAATCACGCCAGATTTTGCATCCCTCACCTGATAGCGATATTATAACATTCCAAAATGCGTCTATAAATAGCAGAATTTTTTCTGTTTTATATCATTATGCTAGATTTTTTCCATATATGAAAAAGTAGTGGCATTTTGGTATATTTTCCGTTATACTCATAAGGTATTCTAACAAAAAGGAGACGTTTTCCCGATGAAAGACCTGCTGTTTTCCGTATTTCCGAATGAAAATTTTATCGACTTAAGTTTATACCAGTTTGGCTGGGAGCGCTGCAAACCGTCGCATGCCTTTGGCCCCGCCGCAAGGAACCATTACTTGTTCCACTACGTCATTTCAGGAACCGGCGTCCTAAATGCCGATGACGCGGAAGGCGTCACCCATACTTACTCCATTAAAAGCGGTCAGGGATTTATGATTTTCCCCGATCAGATTACAATGTACATTGCTGACAAAACCCTCCCGTGGGAATACGTCTGGATTGAATTTGACGGACTGCGCGTAAAAGAAACGCTTGAAATCGCAGGTCTTTCTGTAAATATGCCCATCTATCATGCGCATTCACATATCCTGCGTGAAGAAATGATGAATGAATTGCTCTACATCGCGCAACATGGAGATATGTCGCCCTTTCACCTCATCGGCCACGGATACCTTTTCTTAGACGCCATGACCCGCTCCATATCCTCTATCCGGCTGAAAAAAGGCGGCCGGCTTCGGGATTTCTACATCCATGAAGCGCTAAACTTTATTGAACAGAATTTCCACAATGACATTTCCGTGGAAGACATTGCCGACCACTGTGGGTTAAACCGCAGTTATTTCGGCAAAATATTTAAGGAGTCCATAGGCCGGACTCCTCAAGAATTTTTATTAAATTACCGCATGACAAAAGCCTCCGAGCTTTTAAAACTGACGAAACTTTCCATCGGAGACATAAGCAACGCCGTCGGCTATGATAACCCTCTCCACTTTTCAAGGGCTTTTAAAAACTGTTATCATGTATCGCCAAGGGCATGGCGAAACGATAACTTATACTCTGGATAAATACTCTCCCGTCCTTGTGTCAATCTTAATCACGTCGTCCTGATTGACAAACAATGGGACATAGACTGTCGCGCCCGTTTCCACGACGGCAGGTTTCGTCGCGCCTGTTGCCGTGTCTCCTTTAAAGCCCGGCTCTGTATCCGTAATCTGCAATTCTACAAACAACGGCGGCTCTACTGCAAATACATTTCCATTGTGGGAACAAACTTTCACCATTTCGTTTTCTTTTACAAATTTTAATGCATCGCCAATATCGTCATTACTGAGCGCAATCTGGTCATACGTTTCTACGTCCATAAAATAGAACAAGTCCCCATCTGCGTAAAGGTACTGATAATCCTTGCGGTCAATGCGCGCCTGCGGGCATTTCTCTGTCGGGCGGAATGTTTTCTCTACAACGCCGCCGCTTTTGATATTTTTTAACTTTGTCCTGACAAACGCCGCTCCTTTTCCCGGTTTTACATGCTGAAATTCAATAATCTGGAAAATATTGCCTTCCACCTCTATTGTAATACCATTCCGAAAATCTCCTGCTGAAATCATAAATTTTCCTCCTTAAATACATATCGGACTTAGCCACCTGTACAATTTTATAATAAAAGCCTTGATTTTTCAACCTTTTTTTCTATTATTCCTGAAAATTCTCCGTTTCCAAATCTGCAATCATCGCGACGCGTTCCGCGTGCCTTCCACCCAAAAACTCTGCGTTCAGATAAGACGACACAATTTCCTTTGCCACTTCCACGCCCACAATCCGCGCCCCAAAAGCGATAATGTTTGCATTGTTATGCTCTTTGACAAGACGCGCCGTCACAGGCTCTGAACAGACTGCCGCGCGGATGCCTTTTACTTTATTGGCCGCAACCGAAATCCCAACGCCTGTCCCACATATTAAAATGCCGCAGTCCGCCGCTTTCGAGGCTACTGCATCCGCCACTTTTTTTCCATAGAGCGGATAATGGCAGGAATCTTCCGTATCTGTCCCGTAATTTTCCACCTCATGCCCTAATTCTTTTACATATGCCATAATTTCCCGTTTCAACCCAACTGCCGCGTGGTCGTTTCCAATCGCTATTTTCATATGCTCCTCCTATAAAAAAACAACACAATTTTTTCAAGATACCGTTTCAAGACAATTTGTATCTCCTCTTTCGGGTCCATCGGCTCTACTAAAATTGAATGGATTCCCGCAAGCTTTGCTCCAGCAATATCCGTAAAAATCTGATCGCCGACGAATACCGTACTGTTACAGTCCGTTTGCATAAGCGCCATCGCCTGACGGTAATTTTTCGGCATTGGTTTTTTCGCCTTAAAAATATAACGCACGCCTGCTTTCTCGGCAAACATTTTTACCCTTGGCTCTTTGTTGTTTGAAAGCAGCACACAGCATATCCCAAGTTCCTTTAAATGCGTAAACAAAGCCAATGCCCGTTCATCTGCTGGCGCGCCATGCGGAACCAGCGTATTGTCTATGTCAAAAATCACGCCCCGGCATCCTTTTTGGTATAAGCTGTCAAAATCAATCTGATACGCGGAAGCAAAATATGCATCGGGATACAAAATACACTTCATAGAAACTCCTTAATTATCTAAAATTTTTTTCAACTCGTTCATAAATGTATTGACGTCTTTAAATTCCCGGTAAACCGATGCAAACCTGACGTATGCGACTGCCTCTATATCTTTTAGCTTGTCCATTACGATTTCCCCTATCTGCGCGCTTTTCACTTCTTTTTCTTCCCGATTAAACACTTCGGTTTCAACCGCATCGACTAATTGGCCGATCTGTTCTACGGAAATCGGCCGTTTGTGGCAGGCCCGCAAAATGCCCGCTTCAATTTTT
Organism: uncultured Lachnospiraceae bacterium; assembly: GCA_910589105.1. Taxonomy (GTDB): domain Bacteria; phylum Bacillota; class Clostridia; order Lachnospirales; family Lachnospiraceae; genus Roseburia_B. Next base: position 22,933 of record CAJUST010000026.1, on the reverse strand, counting down.
GAACGGTCATACTGTTCTCTGTTATTGTCTTTTTTGATTACAATCAAGGGAATTGTTTCAACTTTTTCATATGTAGTAAAACGCTTCCCACATTCATCGCACAGCCGCCTGCGGCGAATGGAAGTATTCTCATCGACAGGCCTTGAATCAATCACTCTCGTCGTGTCGCTGCTGCAATATGGGCATTTCATCTAAATTCCTCCTATAACTTTCTTCTGCAATCTTCTTCTTTGATTTCAACCAGAATAATATCAGGCCCGATACGGACAATACATTTCCATGGGATGCATAATTCAAATTCATGCCCGAAAATGCCAAAGAATTTGCAGGGGCCGGGAACGACTAAAGCCTGTATACAGCCTGTACATTCGTCAAACTCCAAATCCACTACATTTCCCAGACATTTACAGTTACAAGCGTTAATAACTTCCTTTTCCTGTAATTCGCACAACCGCATAAAAAACCTTCGCGCTTTTTTCTTTTAGTTTATTCGGTTTATCTTCGTCCTATTCCTGATACCATTTGCGCGTTCTCTATAGACAAATTTTATACGTTAAAACGGAACAGCATAACGTCTCCGTCTTTTACGACATATTCTTTTCCTTCCAGTCCGACAATGCCTTTTTCTTTGGCGGCGGCAAGGCTGCCACAATCCAGCAAATCCTGATAATTGACGACTTCAGCGCGGATAAACCCGCGTTCAAAATCCGTATGGATTTTGCCTGCCGCCTGAGGCGCCTTTGTGCCTTTGACGATTGTCCATGCCCTCGTTTCATCTTCGCCGGCGGTAAGATAGCTGATTAATCCTAACAGGCTGTAACTTGCTTTGATGAGTTTTTCAAGGCCGGATTCTTTTAATCCAAGATCTTCTAAAAACATCGCCTTTTCCTCGTCGTCCAGCTCTGCAATTTCCTGTTCAATCTGAGCGCAAATGACAAATGCCTCACTATTTTCCCCGGCCGCCAATGCGCGCACATTTTGTACGGACTCATTGGATGCCCCGTCATCTGCTAAATCGTCTTCCGATACGTTTGCGGCGTAAATCACCGGTTTTGCAGTCAAAAGATTGTAAGATGCAAACCATTCCTTTTCCTCCTCATCGTCGGAAAGGTCGAACATTCTTGCCATTTTGCCGTCTTCTAAAAATTGCTTTAAACGTTCCAATAAAGATAATTCCTTCGCAAGCGTTTTATCCATTCTCGCGCCTTTTGACGTCTTTGCAATTCTCCGCTCCAATATTTCTATGTCAGAAAAAATGAGTTCTAAATTGATCGTTTCAATATCCCGCGCAGGGTCGACGGCTCCGTCTACATGCACGACATTGCCGTCAATAAAACAGCGGACGACATGCACAATCGCATCCACTTCCCGAATATTTGCAAGAAACTGGTTCCCTAACCCTTCCCCTTTGCTTGCGCCTTTGACAAGGCCTGCAATATCGACAAATTCAATAACTGCGGGCGTGACTTTTTTAGAATGGTACATATCCCCAAGCTGCTTTAGCCGTTCGTCCGGCACAGCGACAATCCCAATGTTTGGATCAATCGTGCAGAATGGATAATTCGCAGATTCCGCCCCTGCTTTTGTCAAAGAATTAAACAGCGTGCTCTTTCCTACATTTGGAAGACCTACGATTCCTAGTTTCATATCTTGTTATACCTACCCAGAAATCCTTTATATTCAAGGATTTCCGCCTTTCTCTATGTTTTTACTTCGCTGATTACTGCATAAATTTCAAATGGTTTTATAAAAATCCGGCTTGTAAAGCTTTGATTATGCTCTAAATTTACGCCTGATTTTAAACATTTGTATGAACTTCTTGATTTTTATATTTAATTCTATTTTTCATCTTCCGATATGCCAACAGACAGATTTTTTCAGCTTTTTCCTAGTGAAATGCCTTGTTTCAATCGCTCCTTAATGACTATGGCTGTATAGCGTAAAAACACGCTATTTCCTAATAAAAAGCCCTGTTTCAATCGCTCCTTAATGACTAAGATAGTATAGCATAACAACACGCAAAAGTAAATCGCAGGATTTTTATATTTTCGGTTTTTAAGAACGTTTTTCTCCTATATATATGATGATAAAAACATTCTCTTATCAGCCCAATAGTAATATAGAATACAATTTCTCATTATGCAGAATATGATCCATATAAGATTTACCCCTTGAAATTTTGAAATTAATTCAGGAATAAAAAAGCATTTCAGATAAAAATATCCGAAACGCTTTTTAAAACCTTAACGCAGGTTACTATTAATTAATATGATACAGTTTATTATTGTGGTAAACAAGGTCCAAAAGATAACAGCGCCAAAAAGCAACATTTCCTTCTGACAAAAAGTATCATATGACAATAAACTGCCAGCCATTGCATTTAACACAATCCAACAAATCTGTCTATATTTTATCCTTCCATCTTTCTTTGCTTCAAAGGATCAATTAAAAACAGACGCGCTTAGGAAAGATAAAGAAATAATATCATTTGATTACTTCCTGTCCGTTTCAATAAAACTACAAAAAAGCAAGAAAAAGCAAAAATAAAATGAGGAAGTTTATTTATCCTACCGTTAAAGTTGTGTAACTGCCTCTTTGAGTGTCAATCACTTGTCTTTTTCCGTTCACTTTTGCTTCTGTTTTTACAGTATAGTGTACTTTATAATATCCTAAGAACGCGCCAGTTGAATCAAAAACTTCATAAAATTTTCTTTCAGTTGTAATCCATGCTTCCACTGAAGAAGCATTCAGTCCAACTAATATCTATAAATCCATATCAAAGCTTAATTACGATAATTTAATTTTATCTTTTTAGACCAATCCCCCTTTTCTTAATCCCGCGATTCAATCACAAGAAGCGCGCCGTCTTCCAAAGTAATCTCCGCCGCGGCTCCCACAATTTCATTGCTAATCCCCAAGGAGCTGTAATGCTCCATGGTGTAGCCCGAGAGCGGATACTTCATTCCGGTCAAAGTGACCCCCGTCACTTTGTTCGTAACCGGAAGCAGGGAAACATAATCTCCATACTGTTCTTCCTTTGAAATGAGACATTGTTTCTCAACCATACGCACACGGTTGCGGGAATCGACAAGGAATATTTCCACATGCTCCCTTAAGCCAATGCCAAGCAGCCCGACTGTCCCAAGCATATGATCCAATCGGCTTCCCGTTCCGCCTAATATATGAATTTCTTCTATCCCCAGCGTAATTGCCTGCCGAATGGCGCATTCCGTATCGGTATCGTCTTTTTCCGGCATAAGCCGCATCCAAGCAATTCCCTCCTGCCCTTCAAAATATTGCAGCGCCTTTGGATCTGCGGAATCAAAATCCCCAACGATTAGATCCGGCTTTCTCTTATTTTCAAAAAAAAACTGCAGCCCTTTATCCGCTGCAATATAGTAATCAAAGGACTGCCCTTTGAAATATCCGAGGCAAAATTCCCGTTCTATTCTGCCTCCCGTCACAATCACTGCCCGTTTCATTTTTCTCTCCTACTCCTGTATTAATTCCAGAAATTTTTTGGCATTCCCTGCCACATCGCCGGAAAAAACCGCGCTTCCCGCTACAATCACATTTGCCCCGGCCTCTAGCACATTTCCGACGTTTTCTAAAGTCACTCCGCCGTCCGCCTCTATATCCGTCTTTAAATTCCGCTTAGAAAGCATCTGCTTTAAATCCCTGATTTTTTCTAGTGTATAAGGAATTAATTTTTGTCCGCCAAAACCGGGGTTCACCGTCATAATTAATACCATGTCCACTTGACTGACAATATAATCCAGCGCCGAAAGCGGCGTAGCCGGATTAATTGCCACTCCTGCAAGTATATCCTTTTCTTTAATTTTTTGAATGGTACGGTCTAAGTGCGCGCAGGCTTCCGCATGGACTGTTAAAATATCCGCTCCGGCGGCCGCAAACTCATCAATGTAGCGATCCGGCTCCTGAATCATCAAATGCACGTCAAATATCCGGTCGCTGACCGGGCGTATCGAACGGATCACGGGAAGCCCCATCGAAATACTGGGCACAAACATGCCGTCCATCACATCAATATGCACATACTGCGCGCCTGCCTCATCTAACAATGCGATCTGGCTTCCTAAGTCGGCAAAATCTGCGGACAACACCGAAGGCGACAAACAATTCATAATTTCCTCCATTCCATTTTTTCAGATTCCTTTAGTTCCTTATAGATATTTACATAACTTTCATATCGTTTCGGGTGTATCTTCCCCTCGGCCAGAGCCTGCTTAATCCCACAGTCTGGTTCATGGACATGGCTGCATCCCTGAAACCTGCAGGATTTCTCATATGGCAGAAATTCCTCATAGCAGTTCCACAAATTCGCTGTCGTAAGCCCTAAAAGCTCTAATGAGCCAAATCCCGGCGTATCCATTAAATACGCATCTCCTTCAATATGGATTAACTGCGAATGCCTCGTCGTGTTTTTCCCGCGTCCGATTTTCCTGCTGATTTCCCCCGTTTCCATTTGCACTTCTTTTTGTAAAAAGTTGACTATGGAAGATTTGCCAACGCCGGACGGGCCGGACGCCGCGCTGGTCTTTCCCTGCAAGATTTGAAGCAATTCATCTAATCCCGTTTTTTTCACCGTACTGGTAAACAAAACGGGAGAGCCGCTGCCACGGTACATGGACTTCAATTCTTCCTGTTCGCTTCCGCTGATTAGATCTGTTTTATTAAAACAAATCACAGCCGGAATCTGTTGGCAGCGCATTTGCGCCAAAAAACGGTCTAACAAATTAAAATTCGTCTTCGGGCGCGCCGCCGCAAATATCAAAAGCGCCTGATCGATATTTGCAACGGACGGACGGATCAGTTCGTTTTTACGCGCCGCAATTTCTATGACGTTTCCCTCTTTTTCCGTTTCGTCCAACACGTCAATTTCCACTATATCGCCGACTAACGGCTTCATTTTCCGGTTCCGGAAAATGCCTTTCGCCCTACATTGGTAGACGCCGGATTGTGCCGTATGGACATAATAAAATCCGGCAATCCCCTTTATAATTTTTCCTCTCATAACCGCCGCTACTGTTTGCTGAACATCACGTTTTCGGACTGTTCCCTTGAACTTCCGTCCGCTAAATGCCATGTCACTTTAATCGTCCCACTGTCGCAATTCTCAATATCGCTTGCCGTAATGGAATACGGGAAACTAGAGATCTTTATGCCCGACCAGTTCTGTATCTGTGAGCCATTTGATCCAACCAGCAGAATATCAGCCGATACGACTTCGTCGCTTTCGGGAGCGGAAATTGTCGCTTTACAGTAATAATATGTCTTATTACTGCCAGAACTGATTACAAGCGTAATGCCCGTTCCACGGTCAACATATTTGCCGGCCGGAATGCTCTGGTTAATGACGTTTCCTTTTGGTATAGTGTCGCTGTGTTCCGTAGTTGTGCTCGTTACCGTAAGGCCTGCCTGCGCAATCATATTTGACGCTTCTTCCTGTGAGCGGTTATACACGTCCGGCACCGAAACCGCTTCTTTGCCCTGACTGACAACAAGCGTAACCGTATCCCCTTTCTTCGCCGCCGAATCTCCGGCGGGGCTTTGGGATATTACCTTTCCGGAAGCGACAGAATCGCTGTATTCATACTTACGATCCGGCACAAATCCCTGATCCGAAAGCATATTCATCGCCGCTTCGCTGTCATAGCCTACGATATTTGGGATCTTAATTTCCCCTGCGCCTGAGCTGACATAGACATTAACCGTCGTATGAATGTCCACTTCCGCGCCTTCTTCTACATCTTGCGACATAATCTGCCCCTTTTCGTATTGCTCGGAAGCCTGCGAGCCGCGCTCATAAATTCCAAGCCCGATTTTCTTTAGCTCCGCCCTTGCTTCCTCAACCGTCATGCCGGTGATCTTAATCATTTTCACCTGCTCCATTTTCTCTTTTTCGGTATTGATCACGGACTGTTCTTCCGTCTCGGTTTCTGTTTCCGTGTCTTTTATTTTATCGGGTCCGCTTTTAAAAATGCCAAAGACGTTGCCTACAAAATAAATAATAAGGGCGACAATTATGACGGCGGCCACAATCCCGCCAATCGTTACGGCTTTTTCCAATTTTGGATTTAAAAACCCTTCTTCTTCCTCATCTTCATCTTCTTCCGGCTCCGGCTCTTTCACACGGGTTTCTTCCTGCCGCATAGCCCGCGCATTTTTTATCTTTTTCACTTCATTTGGCTCAATCATCTTCGTCTTGCTCTGGCTTCCGTCTGAAATTTTGACAAAATCTTCATTCGGATGCACAAGGACTTGTTTCAGATCAACCAACAGACCGCTGACGTCATGGTATCTGCGGTCCGGGCTTTTCTGCGTGCACTTTACTATAATTTTCTCTAAGCTGACCGGAAGCTCCGGCGCATAAACGCTTGGCGCAGTCATTTCCTCCTGTAAGTGCTGGATTGCAATGGAAACGGTTGTCTCTCCATCAAATGGCACCCTGCCCGTTACCATTTCATACATCACAATTCCTAACGAATAAATATCGCTTTTATTGTCGACAAAGCCATTGCGCGCCTGTTCCGGGGAAGCATAATGCACCGAGCCCATCACATCAGCGTTAATCGTATTGTTGGAAACGGCTTTTGCTATCCCAAAATCCGTAACTTTTGCCTTGCCTTCCGTAGAAATCAGGATATTTTGAGGCTTAATGTCACGGTGTATAATGTTTTTCGCGTGCGCGGCCTCCATTCCCCTGCTAATCTGAATGGCAATGCTTACTGCTTCCTTATAGGTAAGCTGTCCCTTTTTCTCAATATATGTCTTTAACGTAACGCCTTCCACATATTCCATCACGATATAGTGCATACCGGATTCACTGCCGACGTCATAGATGTTGACAATGTTTGGATGCTCCATTCCAGCCGCTGACTGCGCTTCCGTGCGGAACTTCATTACAAAATTAACGTCTTCGCTAAATTCCTGCTTCAATACTTTTATCGCAACATTCCGTCCTAAAATATGGTCTCTTGCCTTATATACATCTGACATTCCGCCAGAACCGATCTTTCCTATAATTTCATAACGGTCTGCTACAAACGTCCCTGCTGTTGGCATAAATTACTCCTTTCCTAGCTTTTCAGTTATTCCTCAAAAAACGGATCTATAATTACTACGGTTATATTGTCTTTCCCGCCATTTTCATTGGCAGTTTCTATCAGTTTATCCGCCTGTTGTGAAATATCTTCCTGCGCTTTTATAATCCGGCGAATCTGTTCATCTTCTATCATATTCGTCAATCCGTCTGAACAAAGAAGTATCTCATCGCCAAACAAAATATCTTCCTCAAAAAAGTCGACTTCTATGCCTTCTACGGCTCCTACCGCCCTCGTAATTATATTTTTATCCGGATGCTCTCTGGCATCTTCTCTGGCAATTTCTCCGCGCCGGACCATTTCTTCTACATAAGAATGGTCTTTTGTAATCTGTATGATTCTGTCATTTACTATATATAAACGGCTGTCCCCTACATTTGCCACATGAAGCCTGCCGTCAAAAACAACAGCCGCCACGACAGTCGTCCCCATGCCCCACATCGACCTGTCTAGCGCCGCCTGCCGGATTAATTCCTGATTTGCCGCCTTTATCGCCTCTCCCAGTATTGCCGCGGGCTGTGTATGGGCTGAAATGGCTGCTGAAGACACGATTGTATTCACCGTATGCCTCGATGCGTATTCTCCGGCATTATGCCCGCCCATTCCATCTGCTACAATAAAAAGATTCGGCAGATTTCCCACTGGACGCTGTGAGATATAGACATAATCCTGATTCATCTTCCGATGCCTTCCAATATCCGTCATTGAAAACGCCTGCATTAAATCCACCTGCCTTTCTATATCGTTCCGTAATTGCCAATACTCCCCATATTCTAGCACACTCTACTTAAAAGGACAAGCGCCAAACAAATCCGGCTTATTTTTCCCAGCCGCCGCCATATGTTGGCATTGCCTAAAAAAACTTTCCAAAATTTTTTTCAATTATTGCTTCTCATTTTCACAAAACGAACATATTTTATTTATATTGAATGCTTTTTCTTATATTTCTTAAGAAATTTTTATAGAAGTTTTCCCTTGATTTTTAACTTTTTACGGTATATTCTTTTATACGCGACGGACATAACTGGATTTACTTACATCATGCCACTTAAATTCACAGGAGGAACTACTATGAAAAAATTGAAGGATTTTTTTCCGCATATTCCAAAAATACATATAGATCCAAATAAAATAGCCCGCATGGTTACAATCGGAAACCGCTACTCACTGCTGTTTCACGCACTGTTATCCATGCTGTTATGCTTTGCGATTGAGAGCATTTCAAGACATTCCATACTGAAATCCCTCAGCTTTTTCGCATTACATACATGGGCGTTCGCATACAACTCGTTTTTAATTTTCGCTTCTCTGTCTCTGGTCTATTTAATCCGCAGACGGACGTTAGGGCGGATCGTAATCAGCGGATTCTGGCTGTTTTTAGGCACAATTAACGGCTGTATCCTTTCAAACCGCGTTACGCCGTTTGGCTATACGGATTTAAAATGTATTAACGACCTTCTTTCTATGCAGAACACAAACTACTTTACCGCAAGGGAAGCCGCGCTTGTCGTAAGCGTCGTCACTGCATTTCTCGGTTTTTGCATCTACTTGTTCTTTAAAGGACCGAAATTTCAAGGAGAGCGCAGAAAATTTTTAACGCCCTGCCTAGTCGGGCTTTGCATGTTTATGGTTCCGGTCACGACACACGCAGCGCAGAATACCAATATTTTAGCATCCTATTTCGCAAATATCGCGCAGGGATATGAAAACTATGGGTTCGTCTACGGTTTTTCCACCAGCGTTGTAGACAGGGGCATGAGCAAACCTGACAAATATTCTAAAGAGAGCGTAGAATCCGCAAAAGCGCAGTCAAAAAAAGAGCCGACTGCAGAGAATGAAAAACCTAATATCATTACTGTGCTTTTAGAATCATTTATTGACCCGACAGAAGTCAACTACTTAAACTTTTCCAAAGACCCGATTCCAAACTTCCGCGCCTTAACGGAAAACTATTCAACCGGATACTTGAAAGTGCCTGTAGTAGGCGCAGGAACCGCCAACACGGAGTTTGAAATTTTAACGGGCATGAGTATGCGGTATTTTGGAACCGGAGAATATCCGTATAAAACAATCTTAAAACAAACAGACTGTGAAAGCATTGCTTCCGATTTAGGAAAAATCGGATATGGCTCCCATGTAGTGCACAACAACGGTGGAAACTTCTACAGCCGGGCAAATGCGTTTTCCATGATGGGCTTTGATTCCTTTACCAGCAAAGAACTGATGGACATTAAAGAGTATACGCCGCTTGGCTCTTGGCCGACGGACGACATTTTAATAGATGAGACAATCAAATCTCTGGATTCCACTAAAAATACGCCGGATTTTGTCTATACGATAACCGTTTCCGGCCATGGCGATTATCCGAAAGAAAAAGTCCTGACCGCGCCGGAAATTTATGTCAGCGGCGCAGAAGACGAAGCTTCCAATAACCAGTGGGAATACTATGTAAATATGCTTCACAACGTCGATAAGTTTATTGGAGATTTAACGGACGCCCTTGAAAAACGCGGGGAAAAAACGATTGTAGTATTTTTTGGCGACCATCTGCCAAGCCTGAACTTAAGCGACGAAGACATGGCTTCAGGAAACATATTTTTAACGAAATACGCCACATGGAATAATTTCGGACTTGAGAAAAAAGACGCGGACTTAGCCGCCTATGAACTGTTAGCCAAAACGACAAACGACCTTGGCATCCATGAAGGGACGATTTTTACATACGAGCAAAATTCTATTGATAAAGGATTGCTCGACAATGAAGATTATTTAAGCGGGTTAAATCATTTACAGTACGACTTGCTTTACGGCGAACGCTACGCCTATAATGGAACGGAACCATATCCCGCTTCAGATCTGGTAATGGGCGTAGAAGAAACTTCGATTGCCGGAATCTATCCGTCCTCCTTTGCCGGATATGTCAGCGTCAGCGGAACGAATTTTACGCGGTGGAGCAAAGTTTATGTAAACGGCGAAAAAGTCCCGACCTATTATGTAAACGGATCAAGACTGCGTGTGCCCGAGGAATATATTGCGGACGGCGATACCGTAGTCGTAAACCAAATGGGTTCCGGAGACAGCGTATTCCGCAGTACGCCAGAATATTTTTACAACGACCCAAACACACAAAACACGGAAATGTTAGAATAAAAGAATAAATTTCTCTGTTTCTCCAAAAACTGTCTTATACGAAATTATAAGACAGTTTTTTATTGTAAGGAAGGAGAAACGACTATGCAGGATTTTGCGAAAGAATTTAAACAAGATATGATCGCATTCCAAGCGATCACGAAACAATTTTACCATAAAGAATTATCCGTTGCAGACTACAAACGCGTATCCGGCGCATTTGGCAGCTACGCACAGCGGGGAGGGGAATTTGGAATGCTCCGCCTGCGGCTATGGGGCGGAAGAATCACAAAAAAACATCTTCAATTTATTATGGACTGCATCCAAAAATATCAAATAGGCCTGCTTCATCTAACGACCTGCCAGACCGTACAATTCCACAACCTAAAACCAGACGACATATGCCATCTAGTGGAAGAAGCATGGGCAAACGGAATTATCACCATGGGCGGCGGCGGAGATTACCCGAGAAACGTAATGATGTCCCCATTAAGCGGCGTAGATCCAAACGAATATTTCGACGTCACTGGCTATGCCAAAGCCGCAAGCGACTACGTCATCGGGCTCCTGCGCAAAGTAAAACTCCCCAGAAAACTAAAAATCTGTTTTTCCAACACCCCGTCCGACGTCACCCACGCCACCTTCCGCGACCTTGGATTTGCAGCAAACAAAGACGGGACATTTGACGTTTACAGCGCCGGCGGCATGGGACGTGACCCAAAAATGGGCGTACTCGTGGCGGAACACATCATGCCGGACATGACGCTATACTACATCAAAGCAATGATAGACGTCTTCCTCACACACGGAGACTATAAAAACCGCATGAAATCCCGCACACGGTTTATGCAGGACACATTAGGCATTGAAAACTACAAAAAAGCATTCAACGAAAAACTAAACGAAGCCCTAAACACAGAAAACCTAAAACAAACCGTCCGCCCATACACCGTCCAAAAACAAAGCGATGGAACCATAACAAATAAAAGAGCCATTCCCCAGAAACAAAACGGCCTGTACGCCGTATCCATACACCCGATAGGCGGAACCATCGATCCAGAGACATTTTCGTCCCTCTATCAGGCAATACTCCCCATGGAAGAAACAGAAATCCGTCTATCCCCAGACGAAGGAATGTACGTCATAAACTGCACAGCCAAAGAAGCCCAACGCCTGATAGAACTGACAGACGCCGCCGCAAAAACAACATTCGAAACCTCCATCGCCTGCATCGGCAACCGAATCTGCCAACTAGGCCTAAGAGACTCCCAAACCCTCCTAAAAACCTGCATCAAAGCAATCCGCCCATACCAATTTGCAGACGGCGCGCTCCCAAAAATCCACATCTCCGGATGCCCATCATCATGCGGAACCCACCAAGCCGCCACGCTAGGCTTCCGCGGCGCCGTCAAACAAACCCCAAACGGCCCGCTTCCCGCCCTCGCCCTCTACGAAGGCGGATGCTCCGAACGAGGAAAAGCCTCCTTCGGAACAGAAATCTGCATAATAACCGAAGAAAACATACCCAAATTCCTAATCGAACTAGGACAGCTCACAACAAAAGCGCAAAAAAACTACACCGAATGGATCAAAGAAAACCACAAAACATTCCTAAACTTAGCAGAAAAATACGCAAACCTCCCCCAATAATCCTTCCCCCAAGAAAAGAGCGGCAAATTCCCCAAAAACAAATGCCGCTCTTTTCTACCTAAAACTCCCACCCACCGCCCCAAAATCCCAAACCTTTCCGCCGCCAGCCTTATCCCATTCACAACCTTCCGCCGCCAGCCTTATCCCATTCACAACCTTCCGCCGCCAATACCCCGCTAAAAAGAGAATAGACTGTACAGCGGGGCGTTTTGATGGGATTTAGGGTTGCTTAAGTATCTCATAAAACACACAGGAATCCGCGAACAGGACGTTCGCGGAAGCTCCATCCACGCCATGGACGGCGTGTATGGAGCGGTTCCGTCCGTCCCCAATTCCAAAACGAGATACTTTAGCAACCCTTAATCCCTGAAAAAGCCCCGAAGTACAGCCTATTCTCTTTTTAGCGCCCTCACAGCATTGATCACCGCAATCACCATCACCCCCACATCAGCAAAAATCGCAAGCCACATATTACCAACCCCAAACGCCCCAAGCGCAAGGCAGGCAAACTTTACCGCAAGCGCAAACACAATATTTTCATACACAATGGCAATGCACTTTTTCGAAATCAAAATTCCTTTTAAAAGCTTCATTGGATCATCGTCCATCAAAACAACATCTGCCGCTTCAATCGCCGCATCCGATCCCATCGCCCCCATTGCGATCCCAATATCCGCCAGCGTAAGCGCTGGAGCGTCATTTATCCCATCTCCGACAAAAGCAAGTTTCTCCTTCTCATTTTTCCCCGCCAACAGACGCTCCACTTGTTCCACCTTATCCGCCGGAAGCAATTCCGCATACACCTCATCTAGTCCAAGTTCCGCCGCAACCTTGTCCGCAACAGATTCCGCATCTCCCGTCAGCATAACCGCCCGTTTCACGCCTGCCCGTTTCAATTCCAAAACAGCCTTTTTTGACGATGGTTTCACCATGTCTGAAATTAAAATATGTCCTGCATATTTCCCGTCAACAGCCACATGAATCAAGGTCCCGTCCAAATGGCAATCTTCGTAGGAGACAGACAGCCGTTCCATCAATTTCGCATTTCCAACCGCCACATCTATGCCATCAATTTTTGCTAAAACCCCATGCCCGCTGACTTCCTCCACTTCCGTCACGCGGCTGCGGTCAATCTCTTTGCCATAAGCCCGTTTTAAGCTTAAACTAATCGGATGGGACGAAGAACACTCTGCTAACGCGGCATACTCCAACACTTTCTCCTTCTCCATTTGGTTATGGTGAATCCCGTTCACCTCAAACACTCCCTGCGTCAAAGTTCCCGTTTTATCAAACACAACAATCTTCGTTTTTGACAAGGTCTCCATAAAATTCGACCCTTTAATCAAGATCCCTTCCTTCCCCGCTCCGCCAATTCCTGCAAAAAAACTAAGCGGTATGCTAATCACAAGCGCGCAGGGACAACTTATGACAAGAAACGTCAACGCCCGATACAGCCAGACGCCCCACTCCGGAGAATTTCCCAAAAGCAGCCCAGCCACAGGCGGCAACACTGCCAAAAGAAGCGCCGCGGCGCAAACCCCCGGAGTGTATACCCTTGCAAATTTCGAGATAAAATTCTCCGACTTCGATTTTCTTGAACCGGAATCCTCCACAAGCTCCAAAATTTTAGAAACAGTCGATTCCTCAAATTCCTTTGTCGTCTGTACCTTTAACACACCCGTCATATTGATACAGCCGCTAAGCGCCTCGTCTCCCTCTTTCGCCTTACGCGGAAGGCTCTCTCCCGTTAAAGCGCTCGTATTTAATGTCGAATTTCCCTCTAAAACCACCCCGTCAATCGGAATCTTCTCCCCCGGCTGCACAACAATCACGCTTCCAACGCAAACCTCATCTGGATCGGTTTTTTCCAGCTTTCCATTCCGTTCCACATTTGCATAATCCGGACGGATATCCATCAGCGCGCTAATATTCCGGCGGCTTTTCCCAACCGCATAACTTTGGAACAATTCCCCAATCTGATAAAATAGCATCACTGCAATCGCTTCATTATAATCGCCGCTCTTTTCATAAACTGCGAGCGCAATCGCCCCTACCGTCGCAACCGCCATCAAGAAATTTTCATCAAACACCTGTCCATGCAAAATCCCCTTCCATGCCTTCTTCAAAATATCATATCCAATCAAAAGATACGTTGCCAGATAAAGCCCCATACGAACTCCCCCAACTATCGGCAAAACATTCAACCCTATAAAAAGAACCGCTGTCGCTAAAATCCGCGCCAACATCTTTTTTTGCTTCAGACTCATATCTATTACCCCTTTCCAATCCATTTTTAATTCAACAATTAAACATTTGTTTAATTGAATTATTTGTAGTATAATATACAAAACCGCAACTGTCAATCCAAAACGAAAAAAATTTTAAGGAGTTTATAAATATGCCAAAATTTACATTACCCCATAACCATGGAGAATCAGACAAAGAATCTTATTTAAAAGACATAAAAGAACAACTGGAAAAACAAGAACCCTTCCAAGCCGCCGCAGACAGGTTCAAACTGCTTGACGACAGCAGCCGCCTCCGCTTATTCTGGCTCTTATGCCATTGTGAAGAATGCGTTATCAACCTGTCCGCCCTTATGGAAATGACAAGCCCCGCCATCTCCCACCATCTGCGCCAGTTAAAAACAAGCGGCTTAATCACAAGCCGCCGGAAAGGGAAAGAAGTTTATTATAAAGCAGCCGACACAGAAGAAAGCCGGCTGCTGCATAAAACCATTGAAAAAATCATGGACATATCCTGCCCAAAGTAACTAACGTTTTGCCTTGCGGTACCCCGCATCAGCCGCCTCCTGCTCCGACCCAAAAATTACCAAATTCTTAGAATCTGCCATTTCCTCATAAGCCGCTTGGCCAGGGCAATGGTAAATCTTAGAGTTTTTATTTCCCCTGATTTCCCCTTCCGTTTTCTCCTCAACAGACAAAGGCTGCTCCTTTCCGTCCTGCCAGCTTTCCCCAGTCGCATAATCCAGACAAATACCCGGCTGCGCATTATAAACAAACACATGAAAGCAAATGCCTTCTCCCTCATCTTCCACCGATAACGCCTCCATCTGCACCCCCTTAGCCAAAAGCCCGTCTCCTTCAAACACAGGCGTCACGCGGTACAAAACATGCTGGTTCGTTTCTTTAATATAGTCTGCAACCATATTTTCAAAAGGCAGCATACCGTCCACATTCATATAACGCGTTCCCGTAATTAAATTTTTCTCATTTGCATTTTCCGCTGTCAGTTGGTATCCGATCAAATGGCAGCGGTTATATAAATATTTGCCGTCCACCGAATCATACTTTACTGTTTGCCAGCCCGACGGCTTCACTTTTCCAATGCTTCCCCGTTCTTCTGTTGGCATCAAATCCTGTCCGATATTCGCAAACGCCGTCCCACATCGTCCCAGTCCGTCCAGCTCACTATAACGCTCAAACGAATTTTCCGTCATATCCTCTTGTGAAAAATTAGGCTGGTTCTCATTGATTACGACATAGGGTTCCCCGCTATACTCAGGAATTTCCGCAATGGAAACCACCGTATCCGCCGTCTGCCCGGATTGTCCCATACTCTCCGTCCGAGCGCATCCCATCAATGAAACCACATAAACCGCCATGCAAACTGCCGGCCAAAACTTACTTATCTTCCTCATTCTGTGACCCCTTTCCGAATCAAAAATTCTTCTGTAATCTTCTCATGGGAACTTCCCGAAAATTCTTTCGTCCGGACCTTGTCCCATTTTTCCAAATCTAAGCCCAAAAATAAATCCGCCGGATACTTCCGGTTCCACCAAAATGCCAAAATCCCCTCAATCCGCCAAAAAAACTCATTCAAGCTTTGCCTTTCCACCAAACAAAACTCTCCCGCTTTCGCATTTTCCAAAAATCTCTCGCAAACCTGTATTTCCACCCCGCAAAGCTCCCCATAAATCCCTGCCGAATACGAATCCATCCAAAGCCTTTTTCCCTTACAAATTTCCGTGATCCGTTCCGTCACAGCCCGATCCCGGCTCTGCCGCCTATTCCCAAACCCCATTCCACAATCCATGTCCAAACAAACAATCACAATCAAAAAATTCCCCTCCAAAAAATCTACAAGCTAACCGCAAAACTAACTATAAACTAACGCTTACATACCACAAAACTGAATATAAACCAACGCTTACATATCGCAAAATTGGCTAATCTGAATAAAGCTAATTTCTAAACCCAAATAACACTTAAGCTCTGCCCGCAAACAATACACGCAAAACAACTTTACATCTCGTTACCACTATATGTTATTTCCACAAAAATATCAACAGCCAATCTTTTTTGCTTTAATAAAACAATTTTTACCCAAAAAAACACAATACAAACATTAGCTTTCCCGACGTAAACCGCTATAAAATTTTAATGGGACACGGATTTCCCTACTTGCGATATTGCCCAAATAGAGCTATACTAAAATCACAAAATAATAATAGAAAATGGAGGACGAGACAATGGCAAGATTTACATTACCAAGAGACATTTACCACGGAAAAGGCTGTTTAGAAGAGCTGAAAAACCTAAAAGGAAAAAAAGCGATCTTAGTAGTCGGCGGCGGTTCCATGAAACGCCAAGGCTTCCTTGACAAAGCCGTAAATTACCTGAAAGAAGCCGGAATGGAAGTAGAACTTTTTGAAGGCGTTGAGCCCGATCCATCCGTTGAGACCGTAATGAAGGGCGCAGAAGCTATGCGCAATTTTGAACCCGACTGGATAGTTTCCATGGGCGGCGGTTCACCGATTGACGCTGCAAAAGCCATGTGGGCTTTCTATGAATATCCAGAAACCACATTCGAAGACCTTTGCATTCCCTTTAACTTCCCAGAGTTACGGCAAAAAGCAAAATTCTGCGCAATTCCGACTACATCAGGCACGGCAACGGAAGTCACTGCTTTCTCCGTTATCACCAATTACCAGACAGGCGTAAAATATCCGCTTGCTGATTTCAATATTACGCCAGACGTCGCTATTGTAGACCCAGATTTAGTAATGGGCCTGCCTGCTAAACAAGTGGCTTATACAGGAATGGATGCTTTAACGCATGCCATCGAAGCATATGTTTCTACATTAAACTGCCCATTTACCGATCCACTCGCGCTTCAGGCTATTGAAATGGTTCTTGACTATCTGCCCGCTTCCTTCAACGGCAATAAGACGGCAAGGGAAGAAATGCACTATGCGCAATGTCTGGCAGGCATGGCATTTTCGAACGCGCTTCTTGGAATCGTTCATTCCATGGCGCATAAAACAGGAGCGGCATTTTCCACCGGACATATCCCACATGGATGCGCAAATGCCATCTATCTGCCATACGTCATCAAATACAATGCCAAAGACCCTGTTGCCGCCAAACGCTACGCAGAAATCGCGCGCAGGATGGGGCTTTCCGGAACTTCAGAGAAAGCTTTCATTAACAGTCTTTGTGAAAAAATAGATGAATTTAATGCCACGCTCCATATTCCGAAAACACTAAAAGAGTTTGGAATTAATGAAGATGAATTTAAAGAGAAAATCTCCGGCATCGCAGAACGCGCCGTAGGAGACGCATGCACCGGCTCAAATCCAAGAGAAATCGACCCAGCGGCAATGGAAAAATTATTCCACTGTACATATTACGGAACAGAAGTGGACTTCTAAAAATCCATTCTTAAAAAAAGGGGGGATGATCTATGACGCTTCATATAAACGGCCCTGTTTGGGTAGCATGGACAGCATGGGCTCTATGTGTTCTTTTCACCGTTCTCTTTTTATTCGGAAAAGGCAGTTTTCTGATTGCAGGATTTAATTCGATGTCAGAACAAGAACAAATGCAGTACGACAAAAAGAAACTCTGCCGCACAATGGGCAAAGGATTCCTAGTAATTGATATGTTAATTCTTGTTTTATTATTAGGAGAAAATATTCTTCCCGAATGGACAATTTATGTGTTTCTAGGAGTCACAATACTTGACATCGTTTATATCATTTACGCTACAAATATTAAGTGCAGAAAACAATAAAAAATAAACAGGGAGGATGCTAAACTGTTCTGCATCCTCCCTGAGTTTTTGCTACGCTTTTCAAAACCATCACTCCTAAAAAACAACTTTTATTTTCCAGTACATTCTTTCATTCATGTTTTCCTGTATATTCTTCTCCTATATTTACCTGTGCATTTTTTCACCCATATTTATTATTTTTTCAAATATGTCTGCTAAAGCATTCTTTATTTCACATTATAATCATATTCTTTCCATCATTATTGCAGAATCATTCTTTTTATAGTATGATATGAAAATACTATAAAAAACATTTAATTATCCAGAAACCAGAAAGGAATCTACACATGAAACTTACTACGCTGTGTTATATAGAAAAAGATGGCTGTTACTTAATGCTCCACCGTACAAAAAAGAAATGTGACGTAAACCATGGCAAATGGATCGGCGTAGGCGGTAAGTTCGAACTAGGTGAAATGCCGGAAGAATGTTTGTTGCGGGAAGTAAAAGAAGAAACGGGGCTTACGCTCACCCAATACCGTTTTCGCGGCATCCTGACTTTTATGGCAGACGGCTGGGAAAGCGAATATATCCACCTCTACACTGCCTCCGCCTTTGAAGGCAGCCTTACCGAATGCAGAGAAGGTGAACTTGCATGGATTAAAAAAGATGAAATTGAATCTCTCCCACTCTGGGAAGGAGATAAAATCTTCCTCCGGCTGTTAAACGAAGATTCAGGATATTTCTCCTTGAAATTAAAATATCAAAATGACACGCTGACAGAAGTAAAATTATTATAAAATAATTGATACATCTGTTTTCCCCATAATCACCTGCCCACAGCCCCTTCCATCATTTTCTCCCTCTCCTTAAAGTCTGGGCAAAACTCATACAGAAATCCATAAAACCGCCTATTGTGCTTCCGTTCCAGCAAATGCGTCAATTCATGGATTACCACATATTCCAAACATTCCGGCGGCAGCTTTGCCAACTGCAGATTCAGCCAGATTCGCTTCTTATCAATATTGCATGTCCCCCAGCGCGTCCGCATATTTTTCACACGCCATTCTTTTACATGTATGCCTGTCATTTCCTCACATTTTTGCAGGATTTCCGGCATCCGCTGTTTCATCTGGCTACGATACCATTCATTTACAACCTTTTCCCGCTGTCCTTTCGCGCTTTCCCTATGTATCTGCAAAACCAGCTTATCTTCCGACACACTGACCTTACAGCCCGTCTCTGCTTCCTGAACATACAGCTTATGCTTCTTTCCCCAGACGAAACATTCTTCTCCCGTCACATACTCTTTTACGGCAAGCGCCTTTTTTGCCATACACCGTTCTCTCTGCTCTTTTATCCAATCTAACTTTGAAAACGTAAACTGTCTGATTGTTTCATCGCTCATAAAAGCCGGAGCGCTCACGCACGTTTTGCCATCAGGCGGAAGCACACGCAGATACAATCCTTTGATTGGCTTCCTTATCACAGAAATCACAATCCCCTCCACCACAATCTCTCCCATATATCCTCCCCGCCTCTTTTTAACAATAATGCGAAATGACAAACTGTATTTCCTCACGTCCCATATAGCTGTTGATTTCCGGATAATACACGATTGAAATTATCTCTCTCCGATCCAAATAATCCATCATTTCTTGGGCATCTCCAAAATACACTGCCGGATAAAGATTCCCCATCTCATCACACAACGTCAGTTTAACCACATTTTGGTTTTTCCCTACAATCCGTCTGCCCCGAATCCGGATATTTCTATCTGCAAACACGGGCTTCTCATTGCCTTTCCCAAACGGCTCCAACACATTCAATTCCTGAATAAGTTCTTTTGTCACATAAGAAAGCGGCATTGGCACATCGATTGATATTTTCGGAATAAAATCCTCCGGCGTCAGCGAGGCGTATCCATTTATTCTATCCGTAAATTCCGCTACCTTTTCTTTTGGCAAAGTCAGCCCAGCCGCCATTGGATGCCCTCCGAATTTCAAAAATAAATCCCCGCATTTACACATTTCTTCATACATCGAATATGCTTCTACCGACCTGCCCGATCCTTTCACGCCTTCCTCTGAATCTGTCAGCACAAAAACTGGATGATGGAATTTCTCCCGAATCCTGCCCGCCACAATTCCGGCAAGGCTTTCATGCAGGTTTGGAAGATAAACCACCATCACGTTCTTCTCTGCAATCTTTTTCCGCTCTATTTCCTCTAAAGCCAAAGAAAGCCCGTCCACCGTCATTTTTTTGCGTTCCTCATTCAAATCGGCAAGCTCTTTGGCAAGTGTCTCCGCTTCTTCTTGCGTTTCCGCTAAAAGAAGCTTTAAGGAACGGACTGCCGTATCCAATCTTCCGCTTGCATTTAAACAAGGGCCTAACACAAACCCCAAATGGTAGGCGCTAAGCCGGTCCGGATACACTTCTTTCACCCGCATTAAAGCGGCAAGGCCAGTATTTTCCGTATTGCGCATTTGCTCTAACCCAAATTTTACGATAATCCTATTTTCATCGGCCAGATCCATCACGTCTCCTACAGTGGCAAACGCCGCGTTTTCCAAAAAGCCAAACGCCTCTCGCTCTGAAATGCCACACGCTTCATATAACGCCATAACCACCTTAAACGCCACAACGGCGCCGCAGATTCCCGAAAACGGATATTCGCATTCTGGCTGTTTCGGGTTTACAACCGCATTTGCCCTGCTTCTTAAATAAATACGTTTGCCATCTTCGTCCCGATACGGAATATCATGGTGATCCGTCACGAGCACCGTAAGCCCCAAATCTCTGGCGTATGCAATCGCATCAATCGCCGCAATCCCATTGTCACAAGTCAAAATCACCTCTGCGCCGTCTTCTTTCGCTTTCGCAATCAGATTTTCATTGATTCCGTATCCATCTTTCATACGATCCGGGATAGCCGCCGTCACATTCCCGCCTGCCCGGCGGATTCCCTTCAAAAGAATATATGTAGACTGTATTCCATCAATATCATAATCCCCAATAATCCGAATCTTCCGTTCCTCTTGAATCGCTTCCTTTAAAATCCGAACCAAAATATCCATATCTTTCATTAAATGCGGGGAATATAATTTTGAAAGATCCGGCCGTAAATACGTTTCAATATCCGCTTCCTCTACAATATCCCGATTTCGGATAATTCTCGCCGTCACCTGATCGATCCCAAATTTTTTTCCAATTCCCTGAAAGTCTGCCCGCTTCCCTGAAACAAACCATTTTTCTTTTTGTTCTCCCATCTGCTTTTCCTCTTTATCCGTGATTTTCTTATTGTATCATAAACATATTATGAAAAAAAGCCTAAAACGATTAATCTCTCTGTATTCCATTCTTACGGAAATCAATCTTCGCCTATCCGTCTCGCTTTATATGCCTGTGGAAAAACTATTCCCAGATTTTCCCTTATTTTTTTCCAAACAAAGATTCGTTCACTTCCACTATACTGCATATCGCAGAACAAACATATGAAAAATTGATTTCCGCACTATTTATCCCATCGTTTTCAATACACAGTCAAAACAACTCCGCAATACGCGTCACTGCAACATAGATCTCAGAAATTTTGTACCATGTCGAATAATCCACAACACCCGTCACCGGAAGCCCAAAAATCGACTGGAATTCCTCAACTGCCTCTGCCGTTGCCGGGCCATAAATGCCATCTGCTGAAATCGTTGGAATCGCCGGATATGCACGTGAAATTCTGGCAAGCTGCGACTGCATCTGGCGAACTTTATCCCCTCTTGATCCAATTGTTAAATCCACCCTTGGCCATGAAGCCGGAATGCCCGAAATTTCGTCCGCTTCATTCACATACATATTGCTTCCATAATAGTAACGCAAAATCTCAATAAAACTATAGCCCCTGTCCCCTAAATCCTTCGACCCCCATTGGCTCATCCAATTCGGGCAGCTTACTCTCTGCCCATCACAATATTGCGTTAAAATTGGCTGTTTTACATTCGGCCTTGAAAGATAGTTCTGAAAGATTTCATCTACAATTCTGGAGATATTGCTAAAAATGTTCCTGCCATAAATCCATTTATGATCAAACGCAGTCGAAGAAGTAATTGTAAAATCATACCCTTTATTCCGGTACCATTCCGTAAATACCCGATTTAAGGTAAATGACATTATCGCAAGAATATTTGCGCGTAAAGTCGCATCCGGCCATGTGGCGTAAATTTCACTCGATGCCACATTCTTAATATAGTCTCTATACGTCACATAATAATCCCTTGCGGTATTATCGGAAGGCGCTCCGTCATGGACAATCACATACTCCGGCACCACAACGCGGCTAAGTACAATTTCTCCCGATTCCTCTATTGGCTTAATCTCATCTTCTGGAATCTTTGGCGGAAAATTTCCAAATAATGTGTTTGCCGGAATTACAATATTACTGATTGGATTAATGTCCGATTCTTCCGGAGCCAGCCGTACCCGCTGTACTGCCGTTTCACCGGGAAGCACCTGAATCCCCGAAACATTCACAGGCACAAATCCCTTCGCCCTCACCTGAATGGTATATTCCGCATAGGGCTGCTGTTCTGATGGCTCCATACTGAACTCTAAAGGCGGGGTTTTAAGCTCTAAACGCTCCGTCTGACCCGATGAATTAGTCGTTACCTTTTCAATCGCGCTTTCTGGTTCCCCCGTATACGAAACTTCCACTTCCGCATCTTGAATTGGCAGCCTGCCAGAAGGCGTCTCCACCTGAATTTGCAATCCGCCTTCGTCTGTCGTATCATTTTGCAGATATCTGATATTTTGTTTGGACATAACTATTCCTCGTATTGCTTCTCACCTTTACTATATGCAGTTTTCTCTCTTTTGTGAATCAAATACATGATTTTCTCACAATCCATAATTCTCTCTAGCTGTAAAAAAACCGCAACTCCTCTAAATTAAGGAATTGCGGTTCTCAACCAAAGAGCGATAGACGGGGCTCGAACCCGCGGTCTCGACCTTGGCAAGGTCGCGCG
>CAJUST010000025.1 GCA_910589105.1 uncultured Lachnospiraceae bacterium | reverse complement strand
TGCATAGAAAAGGAGCTGCGCACTAATTACTTAGTGCGACAGCCCCTTTTTTTTGAAATAAATTAATTCTAAAGAATAAAATCATATATTCTGTGGGATTGACTAGCGATAGACGAATATGATAAAGTGGTAATTATAAAGAAAAGAAAGGATGAGAGTTTGTATGAAAAAAGGAAAACGCATTTTTGCGCTGTTGCTGGCTATTATGTTATTGATCAGCGGTGCGCCAGCGCAGACGCAGGCGGCAGGCGCAAAAGCCAGCGTCAAAAAAGTAACGTTAAATTATTCGCAGTATGTATTGAAGAAGGGGAAAAAACTCAAATTAAAGGCGAAACTTTCCCCGAAATCTTCAAAAACAAAGGTGACGTGGAAATCCAGCAATGAAAAAGTAGCCACGGTCACTTCAAAAGGCGTAGTGACGGCAAAAGCCAAAAAAGGGAAAGCCGTTATTACAGTAAAAGCCGGAAATAAGAAAGCGACATGTAAAATTACCATTGGAACTCCAGTTACAAAAGTGTCAGCGGCGAATTTAAGCCTTACCGCAGGCCAGTCCGCAAAAATAAAAGCATCTGTAAAGCCTAAAAAGGTTTCTATAAAAAAGCTGACTTATAAAAGTAACAAACCTTCGGTTGCAAAGGTAGGCAAAAATGGGGTTGTGACAGGAATCGCGGCAGGCACAGCGAAAGTTACGGTTTTAGCGGCGGATTGTTCGAAAGTAAAAAAAGTGATTCGGGTGACGGTTAATGCTTCAGGAGATATAGCTCCACAGCCGGAACCAGTTCCACAGCCAGACCCGGCTCCACAGCCAGATCCGGCTCCGGGGGAAGATGATAATACGGAAAAGCCAGATATGCCGGCATTTTCGATTTCTTTGGATCAAAAAGAAATGTCGCTTCAAATGGGAGAAAGGCAAAGCGCGGACGTTTCTTTTGAATCGGAAGAAGAAATTGAAAACAGGGATATTTTATGGTCGAGTTCAGATGATGCCGTCGCGGCGATTGTATCCGCGCAGGGAGCTATCTTAGGCCTGACGCCGGGCACAGCCACGATTACGGCAGTTTCTCAACAGGATAAGAGAGTGTCTGCATCCTTAGAAGTGACTGTTTCAGAAGAAGGGGTTGTCTATCAGGAAGCGGCTTCTGTGGCAGAGCTTACAGATTTCTTAGGAAATGTCAGCGAAGATGCAGACAATGTAGTTCTTACATTAAAAACGGAAGAAGAACAGGCGTCCATTCCGGAAGGAACTTATGAGACAGTGACGCTGGTCGTAGATGCGCCAAATGCAACGATAGAAAACAACGCGCAGTTTAAACAGGTATTAATCAAAAACATTGCAGAAGACACATGGAGTGAAAAAAGCGGAAACCATATTTATTTAGACAGCGCGGCAGGCCATATAAATGTGGATGCGGCGGGAAATTCTAACGTTTATCTTTTAGACGGCGTGGAATCGGTGACGGTAGACAATAACGGAAATTTAAGTGAACTGCTGATCGCTTCCGCGGCAAAAGTATTAGTGAAAGGCGATTCCGTTGCAAGCCGTGTGCAATGTGAGTATTTTGACGGCAATGGCCAGCCCGGCCAGATTACAACGTATGTTCCTTTGGACATCTACTCTACGACAACATACAGTCTTATGGTAGGACCGGGAGGGGAACAGACGGCAGTCAGGGTCAGCAGAGAAGAAGACATACCGGAAATCAGCGGTCTTGGAACATTATCCGTTACAATCGACAGTACGGGTGAGAATCGTACAGTAATTGCGGAAAATAATGGAGAATTAGAAAATTTGCCGAAAACAACTGTAAATGGCAGAATACTAAGACACGCAGACGGCGCAGAGGAAACTGTGGAAGGCGTGATTTATCTGGTGCGTTATTCTATGAATATTACAAATGATAATATTTCGGTTTATCTGGACGGGAGCAACACAAAACAGGCGCAGACAGACGATGCGGGAAATTATTCATTTTCATCTGTTGCGCTTGGGAATTATGTTATTGTAGTGGAAGTGGAAGGCTATGCTCTTTTCACGCAGAATATTTTTATAGATACGAAGTATGATGAGAACAGGCCTTATGAAGCAGAAGACATTATATTGACGGACGAAGCGGGAAAAGCGGGAAGCGTCAGTGGGATTTTAATGGACGCCGCTACGGGAGAAGTGATTTCCAAAGGTCTGAAAGTGATTTTAAGAAAAGGAATGAATAATATTACTGCAAATGAAGCGGCTTCCGTTATTTCAGACAGCGAAGGGGCTTATTCGTTTTCGGATATTACGCCCGGACAGTATACAATTCAGGTAAGGGACGATTCCGAAACTCCGGAATATGTTTCCGCTTATGAAAATATTTCCGTTTTGGCAGAGGCGGAAGTGACAAGAAATATGATATTAACAAAAGGTTTGGATTCCAATGAACTCCGTTTTGTTTTGACATGGGGAGACGAAACGGGCGGCGCAAGCGCTGATTTGGACATTTACCTGTATGGGCCAAATCCATTCCAAGACGGGGAATATCAGGTCAGCTTTTCCAATCAGGAGTATTGGGGCCAAAACCATTATGGAAATTTAATGAATGGCGAATATGTATATACATTTGCAGAGTTAGACGTAGATGACAAATCATATGAAGGGCCAGAAACGATAACAGTCAAAGCGGTTACGAAAGGGCAGTATAAAATTTTTGTGCATGATTATTCAAACGGCGGTTCCGGAAATCAGCTATACGCATCGAATCCGGCAGTGAAAGTGTATCGAGGAAATACACTAGTGGATACGGTGAAAATGCCGGAAAAAGAAGGCGGCGCATGGTTTGTCGGAAGTTATGACAATACAACCGGAAAAATCTCGATTGCAGATGAGGTATATAATGGAAGGCCAAATATATCTGTACGCGCGCAGATCGGCTCGGTGTTAAACCAGCTTACGCAGTTTGACATAACAGATGCCTCTGTTTTTGCAAAAGATAAAAAATTGATTGAGGAAGCGACAGAGAACTACCTGAAGAAAATCAGTGAGGAACAGCTTTCCTCTTACTTAACGGATTTATCCGCGTTATTGGAAAAACTAAAGAACGGACTGACGATGAAAAAGATTTCAATAGCGGGAGCCGTAAAAGGCAGATATAATGCTTATGTATCCAATCATAATTTGTATTATTTTTATGGAACTCACGATACATTGACCGATTTAAACGTGGAGTTTCAAGATGAAAATGCTTCATTCCGGCTGGAAAAATTAGACGGGCAAGATGGATACTCTCAGTTCCAATACCGTTTGATTTTAGAAAATGCAGCGCTTGGAGTATCGACGAATTATTATTTTGACTATGTAAAAGAAACGGAAACGGAACAATGGGTCAACGATATCCAAGATCCGGATAATATAAAGTGGAATAGGAGAATAGATCTGGACAGGGGATATACCGGAGGCATGAATGCTGATATAGGAAGGAACCTAAATATCAGCCTTTTGGAGGGAATTTCCATTTCTTCGAAAGAATACAGGACGGACGCAATTGACGGTGAATGGGAGTATGGCGAAAATATCGATCTCGTTTTGCATTTGCAGAAAGAAGGAACAGAGGAAACAAGGGATTATCCGATTTCTTACAAGCCGTTTGGGGCAGAGTTAGTTCGGATTACGGACACGGAAAACCAGATTGTCAGTCAGGAAGTGACAAATTATGATAGTTGGTATGTGGAAGATAGCGTAAAACACTACCGCGTGACGGGCGAAAATCCGGAAATGGGAGAAAGCTGGAAGGCGGAAGTGTCGGAAGGGGCGTCTTATGAATTATCTGATTTTAATCCAGATGGTGAGAGCTATTATGATTCTGCGCCTGTAAAAGTTTTGACTGTCACGCATCCGAATGGGGCAAGACAGGTTTACTATATCTATTATTATATGGACACTTCCGATGCGGAAATCATTGGAATCTATGATCCCAACAATATGTATACGTCATATACAGAAAACGCTGTAACGACTTCTTCAGGGACATACTACAATATCTCATTAAGCGGCATGAATTCAGAGCTTGGCAACAGTCTTTCTGTGCATACAAGGACGGGAGCTTCCGCAAAAGTTGAATATGTGTCAGGATCGGAAAGCTGGGATACAACGTCGCAGGCAAAAATTACTGTTACCGCGTCAAGTGGGAAAGAGCGGATTTATTATGTGATGTACCGGAAATCAAATGTTTCGAACAACACGATCTGCAATATCCGCAGTATTTCTAGTAAGACAAATACGTTAAAGAAAGTTTGGATCTATTATAGCAATACGATCTATATCATAGGAAGCGATGCGGTGCTTGGAGGAGCGGACTCTTTAGAAATTGCCACAGATCCGGGGTATACGGCTGTTTACGATGAGAATGACCCATCTTATTATGGAAATGGGAAAATTACTGTGACAGAGGATGCTACGGGAAAATCGGTTTCCTATTACGTTAATTACAGTCAGGACGCCAGCAGCATAAAAATTAAAAATATCGTAAGCAAACAGGGGTTGTCCTCGGTTACGATCGCGGATAGTTTGTCTGTGGCGAGCCAGACAGGCGAGAAGTATTATAGGGTGGAATTAGTTGGCGATTTAAAAGAGTGCCCGAAAGATTTGGAAGTGTATGTTCCGGAAAACGCGTCCGCCACGATTCTTTATGCCGGAGAAGACTGGCAGTATGCGGCGGAGTACGCGGCTAAAATCGAAGTGAGCGATGGGACAAACAAGGCATTGTATCTGGCCGCTTACCGGCAGGACGACAGCAAAGCGGCAATCAATGGGATCACGGATGCTTCCAATCAAAACTTAAAAGCTGATATTTTAGAAAGCGAAAGATATTTTTATTTTAAAGAGACGGGAGAAAATGGGATCAGCGGAGAAAACGCGTATGTAATTTATGTAAAAGGAGATAATAAGGAGTTAGGGAATGGCTATCAGCTTCACGTTTCTAATGGCAGCAGCATAACAGATACGATGCATAAAGCGGATTCCGGCTGGAAGTATAGGGAAGAATTTTTGGAATATTCCCAATTTGACGGAAATGGAAATTATGTTTTAGATACATATGCTCTTATGGATCGTGTTACGGTTACAGCGGCAAATGGGGCGGAGCGTGTTTATGTGATTGCTTATGCGCAGGATAAGAGCGGCGCAGTCATAAGTAAAATTGAAGATGAAGAAAATAACTATTATCATACGTTTATTAATGGAAGCGCTTACAGTATGGAGTTAAATCCGCCAGAAGGAGAGGATGCATCCGAACTTGTCTATCTGATTTATGTATATGGAGACAAGAAAGAATTGGGAACCAGCTATCAGCTAAACGTTCCGAAAGGAAGCGTCATAAGCACAACGCATAAGGGAGACGCCGCTTGGAATTATAGAGGGGAATCCACGGGTTATACATTTGGTGATGGAACTGGCAATGTGATCTCAGACAGGTATGTGTTTACGGACCGCGTTGTAGTGACGGCGGCGAATGGCGCAGAGCGGATTTATGTGATTGCCTATGCGCAAGAAAGCCAAGGAGCTGTTGTGAGTGGGATTACAGATGCAAAGAATGACTATATAAAAACGGATATTTCTGTAAATGCCACTGATTTTTCAATTCCTCCGGAAGAAGGTTCCGATGGCAAGGCACAGTTGGAGCCGGTCTATCTGATTTATGTGACAGGCAGCCAAAAAGAATTAGGAAGCAGTTATGAATTGCTTATGCCAAACGGCGGCAGTATCAAAAGCGTGATGCATAAAGGGGACGCCGGCTGGCATTATGGAGATTCCGTAGACAAATATGAATATGACGAGGAAGGCAGGTACGTTCTTAATACATACTATTATGCGGATCGTGTTGCAATTACAGCGGAAAACGGAGCGGAACGCATTTATCTGATTGCTTATGCGCAGGATATAAGCGGAGTTAAGATAAGCAAAATTACGGATGCAAACAATGATTATATCTATGCCAATACAACAGGAGAGCAGGCTCTTTTATCTGTGGACGCTACAGGAGAAGGGGACGTTTCAGAGGAAACGGTTTATGTCATTTATGTGAAAGGCAGCCAGAAAGAACTGGGAAGCAGTTATGAATTAAGCCTTCCGGAAGGAAGCGTTGTCCGCAGTACAGCGCATAAAGGAGATGAAGGCTGGCATTATACTGCGGAATCCAGATACCATTCCTATTTTGACGAAGAAGAAAATTATGTGTCGGATAATTTTTACTATACAGACCGTGTGACAGTCACGGCGGCAAATGGGGCAACGCGGGTTTATGTCATCGCTTATGCGCCGATGCAAACGGAAAGCCCTGACTTAACGGCAGAGCAGATTTATGCAGACATGATTGCAATGAAATCGGAGTATCCGGAAGGAATGACGTGGACGAACGACAATTATTACGCTTGGAATGGCGGCATGTTCAGTGGGGGCTATGGATGCACAGGATTTGCTTTTGCGCTTAGCGACGCGGCGTTTGGCAGTCTGCCGGCGCGCCGGCATGAAGATTTTTCAAATATCTGTGTTGGGGATATTGTCCGTATGGATAACGACGCCCATTCCGTCATCGTATTAGAAGTTCAGGAGAATGGCGTTATAGTGGCAGAAGGGAATTATAATTCGTCTGTTCATTGGGAAAGGGAAATCCCCTTTACGGAAATTGAAAATACAGGGACTTATGTTTTAACGAGGTATCCTGAGTAAATGTTTATGTACGGGAAAAAGCAGGCAGCCAAAGAATCAAAGGCAAAAACAAACATTATGGAACTGTGCGTAACAGGTCATGGAATCCCGCTTTTTTATTTCTATATTTATAGAATCTGCATTCGACAAAATATAAGACATATGGTATACTCAAATTTACGAAATAACAATAAAGTCAAAGCTGATATACAAAAAAATTCAATAATCAAAATTAATATTGCTTGTCCATGAAAAGACAAGCAATATTTTTAATCTAAAAAATATGAAATAGTTGACATTTAGAAAGAATGAAGTTATTTTTTTTAAGGAATAATTTTACATTTTAACTTTAGCTGGTAAAGGAAAGGGGAAATTAGTTATGAAAGATTTTTGGGAACTAATTATTTTTATTTTGTTTATTTTAGGTGGGAGCTGTTCATTGGCAGGCACATGGTGGAGTAAAAACAAAAAGAAAAAAGACAATACAGATGAACGTTAGAACAGGGCGGCGGCAAAAAGAAATTTGCCGCCGCCCTGCTTAAGTTCTGGAAAGCGTCTCTTTGGTTACGATTGCTCCAATAAATTCGCCGTCTGAAGCGTCCTTCTTATCATAGGGCCGATTTTAGCGGCGATTAGTATTTTTATGCCGTCTCCGATTAAAAATGGAAATACACAGACCGTCAGGGCATACCAAAGGGAGCATTTTGCCTGAATGAGAAACCAGACTGTTCCAAACAGGTACGCGGCGGCAGTCCCGATTCCCATGCCTAGTATGGAAAGTCCGGCTTTTGCATGGGATTTTTCAATAAAAATGCCGGAAAGAGCCGCCATCAAAATAAATCCGATTAAATATCCCCCTGTTGGCCCAAGAAGTTTTGCCGGTCCTCCGGAATATGCGGAAAACACCGGAAGCCCACACAGCCCAATTAGAAGATAGATGCAATAGCTGACCGTCCCAAGTTTTGCGCCAAGCAAATAAACCGCAAGGTAAACTACAAAATTTGTCAGTGAAATCGGCACAGCGCCAATCGGAACCGACATGGGCGCTAATATACAGGTTAAGGCAGTCATTAGGGCGATAATGGCCATTTGCCGGATTGAAAGCATAGTTTTTTTCGTGTTTGTTTCCATTGTTTTTTGTCTCCTTTTGGGTGTTTTTCTTGATTTTAGGCTATTTTAAGTAAATTATCAACCCTATTTTTGAAAATGGTTTACAATCAAATGATTTTTATAGATGTTTCACAATTTTAAATGGGAATTAAACAAAGATAGGAAAAAAGCGCCTAAAGAAATTGTATGAATAAAAGCCTACAATTCGAAATATATTCCCTTTTTGGTAAAAAATCACAGGCAGAACATGGATAAAAAAGGTATAAATTAACGAACTTTTCGGGATTGGGTTTCTATTTTATTTCTTGACA
The DNA here is from genome assembly GCA_910589105.1 of uncultured Lachnospiraceae bacterium. Lineage (GTDB taxonomy): Bacteria > Bacillota > Clostridia > Lachnospirales > Lachnospiraceae > Roseburia_B. The sequence continues at coordinate 25,929 of CAJUST010000025.1, read as the reverse complement.
AAATTATGTGTAGATGGCATAATCTCACAGAAATCAGAGAAACTAATTGTGTAAGAAGTTTGAGAAATTTTTGGAAAGGATTGATGACGATGAGAGAACAGAAAGTGAAATTTAAAAATTCAGAGGATGTAGAAAACTTTGTGAATGCGGCAGGGCAGTGTGATTTTGAAATTGACATCACATATGACCATATTTACATTGATGCAAAATCATTCCTTGGAGTGCTTGGGCTTGGGTTACGCAAAGAGCTGAAAGTACAGTATTTTGGGGAAAACGCAAAATTTGAGTCTATGTTAAAGAATTATGCAGTCGCTTAGTGAGAAAACCAGACACAAACAGCCAGCCGCCTATCAGGCGGCATTTTTTGTTTGTAAATAAGTCTGTATGCAGCATTTAGTTCCGGTATTGGGACGGCGCGCATTGGTATACTTTACGGAATGAGCGGGCAAAATAACTCATTTCCTGAAATCCGCATTGGCTTGCTATTACGGCAACCGGCAAATCTGTGTTTTTCAGTAGATCGGCGGCGAATTGAAGCCGGTAGTTTTTCAGGTAAGCAATCGGGGTTGTATGGATTGTCTGGTGAAAACACCGCATACATTCGCTTTCGCTGATGGATGCGCTTGCCGCAATCTGCCGGATTGAAACAGTTTCCCCAAAATGCTGTTGGATAAACGAGAGCATTTGTTTCATACGCTCATTTTGGCGCAGGGCTTTTTTTGAAATGCTCTTTTTTTGGAAGGGCTGTTTCGAAAGGACGGCAATAAGCTCTGAAAGCTCATTTCGGGCGGTTAGTTCATAGGCGGCCTGTTCCGTTTCGCAGACTTTAAAAGCCGTGTGGATATGGGAAAGGATTTCTTTTTGCCAAGGGATGCGCTGTTCTAAAAGCGTTCCGCAAAAAGAGCGGTCAGAAATAATTGGCTGTATGTATTTCTGCCAGAATACGCTGTCCACGCTGCCGCCAACTAAGCGTGGGTGGAAGACAATGCAATGTTCTTCCATACTTTCATTGTGGCATGTCTCCACGGCGTGGAGCGCGCCTGCATTAATAAAACAGCCGTTTCCTTCCGAAATTTCATAAGACAGATCGCCGAAATGGATAAATGCTTTGCCTTTTGCAATTTGAACCAGCTCTATTTCATCATGCCAGTGCCAAGGGACGGGGAGGGCGTCTGCGTCATTTTGGTAGCAGGCCAAAGGAAAAGCGGCGGAGCCATGGTCTTTTAGTTCTTTTTTCTGTTTATCTGTCATACAGCCGGATCGTGAAATCATAGATGCAGTTCTCCTATTTTTCTTATTTTGGAAGTTTTGTACTATTATATGGCAGAATAATTCTAAAAATCAAGAGAATTTGGCGCTATACTTGTTTTTGTTCTAAATAAGTGGAGAGAGGAGACAAAATATGAAGAAAGAATTTTATAAAAAATTAGTGTGGCTCGTACTGCCGATTGCATTTCAGCAGTTTATGCTGTCCTTAGTCAGCGCATCGGACGCCGTGATGCTTGGAATGTTAAGCCAAGACGCGTTATCCGCCGTTTCACTTGCCGGACAGGCAATGTTTGTGTTTAATCTGTTTTTATCGGCTTTTTCCATGGGAACCAGCATGATCGCCGCCCAATATTGGGGAAAAGGGAATCGCAAAGCGGTGGAAAAGGCGTTAGCGTTTGTGTTGCGGGCGTCTCTTTTGGTTTCTCTTTTGTTTTTTTCCGGCGCGCTGTTTTTCCCCAGTCAGGTTATGCGCTTTTTTACATCTTCGCCCAAGCTGGTGAGCGGCGGCGTAATATATCTTCAGGCGTCTGCCGTTTCCTTTTTGTTCTGCGGCGTATCCCAGATTTATCTCTGCATTATGAAAAACAGCGGGTTTGCCGTGAAAAGCAGCATAATCAGCTCAACGGCTGTTGTCATTAATATTGTGTTAAATGTGGCGTTTATTTTCGGGTTTTGGAAAATTCCGGCTATGGGAATTGCCGGAGCCGCTTATGCAACGGGGATTGCGAGGGGCTTTGAAATGATCTGGGCGCTTTTGGAATCCTGTAAGGAAGGCAGAATCCGTTTCAAGATGAAGTTTTTTCTCCATGCTGACCGTGAATTAGAAAAAACATACTGGAAATATTCTCTGCCGATTTTAGGAAACCAGCTTGCATGGGGCTGTGGCTTTACCATGTATTCCGTCGTTATGGGGCATATGGGAAGCGACGCCGTAGCGGCAAATTCCATTGCCAATATTGTAAAAAACCTGATTGTCTGTTTTTGTATCGGGATTGCAAATGGCGGGAGCATTCTTGTCGGAAATGAGCTGGGAGCGGGAAAGCTGTCAAAGGCAAAGGAATATGGCGGAAAGCTTTGCCGTCTCTCTATTGCCGGAGGAGTGGCGGCCGGAATTATCCTCTTAGCGTTCTCGCCGTTTATCCTAAATTTCGTTTCGTTAAGCAATCAGGCGGCGGAATATTTAAAATGGATGTTTTTTATCAGTTCCTATTATCTGATTGGCAAATCCATTAATTCAACGACAATCGGCGGGATTTTCAGCGCGGGCGGAGATACCCGTTTTGGCTTAATTTGTGACACAGTGACATTGTGGTGCGTAACAGTGCCTATGGGGCTGATTGCCGCGTTTGTGTTGAATATGCCTGTGCTTGCCGTCTATTTCGTCTTAAATTTAGATGAAATCGTGAAACTTCCCGTCGTATACAAGCATTATAAGGAATACCGCTGGGTGAGAAATCTGACGTAGGAGAGTTGGGGAAAAAAGAAAAGCCAAAGGCTTTCGGCGTTGTGAAACACTGCTGATGGCCTTTGGCTTTTTCATTTATATGTAATTATAGTTGGAATTTATTCGCCTGCTCGCTTTGGCGGTGGCTTAATTCCACAAGCCCTTTCGTATCTTCCGTACATTCCCCAATCGTCTGGGAAAGGAGCGTCATGCTGGCGCTTGTTTCTTCTGTAGATGCGGCGCTTTCTTCCACGACGCTGGCAAGGCTGTTGACGGAATCCGTTACGATTTGTTTTAAGGAACTTAAAATTTCCGTCTGCCCGCCAAGCTCTTTCGTGACTTCTTCAACCATTGCAACTTCTTCGCTTAAATGCTTAAAGGCTTCTCTCGTCTCATTTAGGCATTTTTGCTGTTTTAAGACGTTTTGCGTAACTTCCTGCATTTTGCTGACGGACACTTCCACATTGTTGACAAGCTCTTTTACAATTCCTTCAATCATTTGCGCATTGCCGGAGGATTCTTCCGAAAGGTTGCGGATTTCTTCCGCCACAACAGAAAATCCTCTGCCCGCATCTCCGGCTCTTGCCGCTTCAATGCTTGCATTCAGTGAAAGCAGGTTCGTCTGCGCCGCAAGGCCTTTAATGATTTCTATGGTTTTGTTGATGTCTGCGGCGGAATCGTTGTTTTTGTTTGTCTGTTCCGATACCATATGTATCGTTTCCGTCGTTACTTTTGTAATCTTATCCAGTTCCTGGATACTGTCGGAAGCGCCTGCGGAATGCGCCGACATAGCGGATACGGCTTCCTCTAATTTCTGGACGCCTGTTTTTTCCACTTCAATGACGCTGCCAAGCTCCACTATTTTCTGGTTTACCGTTTCCGTCTCATTCGCTTGGCTGGTCGCTCCCTGAGCAAGATCTTCAATCGCCTGATTCGTATTTTGGATGCTGTCGGAAATATATCCGAACTTTTCGCTGAACTTTTCACTGCTTTCATTGAGCGCCTTTCCTGTATGGAGCACGCTGCCAAGCATAGCCGCTAAGGACTCCCTTACATTATCTAAGGAACGTGCCATTTCCCCGATTTCATCTGCGCGGCGCAGCAGTTCCGGCTCAACGCTGAAGCTTAAATCGCCTACAGCCGATTGTCTTAGGTGTCCTTCCACAATTTTAATGCCTTTTGTAATCTTAAGGCCGCTTAACGCCGAAACCGCCAGCGCGCCAAACAGCATAACCACTGCCGCAGCGCCGTAAATCAAAAGCATCTTGGAAAATTCTTTTTCAATGTTGTCTTGCTGCGCGTCAATCTTTGCATTCATATCGTCGATATAGTTTCCGGTAGCGACTGCCCAGCCCCAAGGCTCAAACATTTCAGAATACGCAAGTTTTGGAGCGACTGTCACGCCGTCTGATTTCGTAAAATAAAATTCATTGTACCCTCCGCCTTCTTTTGCAGTGGAAACGATATTCTGCGTAACCGTTACGCCGTTTTGATCCGTCAAATCATACCGGTTTTCGCCTTCCTGATCCGTCAGGATTGGATGCGCGACAAGCGTGTAATCCTCTCCGTCAATCCAAATGTAACCGGAAGCATCGTCTTTATAACGCATGGACCGGATGCAGTCAGCCGCCATTTTCTGCGCTTCTTTTTCCGTCAATTCCCCGTTTTGGCTCCGGTCATAATAGTTTTGCGCTACAGCGATCGCGCCTTGGACTTGGGATTTGATTTCGGTTGCAAAGCCGTTCGTCATAGCCGTTGCATAAAGTTCCGACGACTCGTCCATTGACTGCCTCAGATAATAAACGCCAAGGCATGCCAGCCCAATCGTTGGAATGGAAACTAAAATACAGATAATCAAAATCAGCATAGCCGTTAGGCTTTTTAAGCCTTTTCTTCCTTTAGGTTTTGTTCCAGTTTTCTTTTTCATAAAAACCCACCTTTCGTTTTTCTTAAGTATTAAGCATTAACGAAACTAATTTAAATAGTATATTGAATGGCATTTTCCTCAAAATGCAAAATACATGTTCCAAAAACGAAATATGGAATAATTTAGCAAAGCATCGCAATATCTTAAATCTTAAGTTATATTTAATAATTTCATTATATATGTTTCTAAAATATAAGTCCAGAAGAATCTTAAGAAATTATGAAAAGTGATGCAGTCCATTTTTTTCCTTCCGGATTTTGCTTTATGGAAAACGCCTCACTGTCTTCTGCGTCTGCCGTGCGCCAAGCCCGCTTCTTCCCTTGACTTCCTAATTTATATTTGATAAAATTTATAAAATATTTTAAGTAGGGAAAGCCAAAAAAGCCGTCGGTTTAGGAGGCGAGAATATGAAAAAGAAAGTAACGGGGATATTTTTTTTAGGGGCGTTTTTAATTAGCCTGTGTAGTCTGTCTGCCTGCCATTTGGGAACTGCCAAAATCCAGACGTCGAAAGACGGCGCTAAAACAGTTGTTACGGCTTTGTATTATACGCCGCTGCCTGAGTTTGAATTGCTTGTGGAAGCTGCGTATGACGACATTGACCTTCAGATTGAGCAGGGAAGCGTTTCCACTTATAACAGTGACGCCCTGCGCCGTCTGAAAAACGGCCATGGGAAGGATCTGGTTTTTTCTTCCATGCCAAGCGGGGAAGTCTCAAACTATTTGCTGGATTTAAGCGCGAATTCTTTTACGACAGATTTTGCAAGCGCCGTAATGGAGCCAGTCCAAAGAGACGGCAAGACAGTCTGGCTGCCCATGCCCTGTGTGTATAAAAGCTTAATTATAAATAAAACGCTTGCCGGGGAGCTTGGGATGAAACTGCCGGAAAGCCAGCAGGAATTAAAAGAGTTTTTTGCGGCGGCAAAGGCAAAAGGCGTTGGCGTGGATAAAGATGGGTTTGTCTTTGCGGCGGCGGATATGGACAATATGTCTGTCAGTGAGCTGATTGTCAGCGCAATGACGCCTGACTTTTTGGGCACGATGGACGGTGAGCGCTGGACAAATGATTTTATCGAAAAAAAAGCAAACGCAGAAGGGACATTGGAAGAACCGCTCTCTTTTTTTATTTCGCTGGCCAAAGAAGGATATATGGACCCGTCCCGCATTTATTTGGATATTCAGCAAAAAAACGCAATGTCCGTTACGCAGCGTATGGCTGAGCGGAAGCTGGCTGCCTGCTATGGATATAGTTCCGTTCTCCATTCAATCCGCGCGGCAAATGTAAAAGATGAATTTGTTATGATTCCCTTTTTAAGCGGGAAAGGCAATGAGCCATGGGTGGCGGCGTCGCCCGCCGCTTATCTTGGCGTTAATTCTGATGCGGCGGAAGATGAGAAAAAGCTGGACGCCATATTGCGGGTTTTGGAATTGTTTGCAAGCCAAAAAGGGCAGGCGGCTATCTTAAAAGACACGGAAAGCGACGCTTCCTATTTAACGGAACAAGTGGAAAGCGCCTGTGTGTCCAATTCCGGTTTAGACCGTTATGTAAGCTCCGGCCATGTATATCATCTAAACCGCTTTGATTCTAATATTCTCTGGCTTCTTGGGACGAATGTCATAAAAGCGTGTATGGGGGATATGGAACTTTCAGAAGCGTTAAAATCGGTAGATCAGATGAACAAAAACGGGGCGGAAAGCTATTCTGAGGATTATACGCTGATTGGTTCTGTGGAGAACGATCTGCTCTATGAAGCATATAATACACGGAAACGTGAGACGGCGCTTGGCAATCTGGCCGCCGATTCTGTAGCGGAGCTGGCAGGTGTGGACATTGCTTTTGTCAATGGGGGAGCGATCCGCTCGTCCCTTTATGCCGGAGACGTTTACGTTAGTGACCTTGCGGCAGTCTGTCCGTTTGAAGACACCATCGTAGTATTAGACGTGACGGGAGAGACGCTGTATCAAATGTTAGAACACAGCATTGCGGGAATTTATTACCAAGATGTGCCAAAAGGGCGTTTTTTGCAGGTGAGCGGAATAAAATATAAAGTTACCGTAGACAAATCAAAAGAGGATATAAGCGACAAAGATAATCCGAAGCCGGCGTTGGCCGTTTTGCAGGAAGCGTCGTTAAAAGACGGTTCCCCGATTGAAAAAGATAAGATTTACCGCATTGCAGTCAACAGTTACTTATGTGGAAGGGACGGATATTCGGACGGCGGGGACGGCTATGCGATGTTAAATGTCTTTGATGACACTTTGGAGAAAGCGGCGGACGCGGATATGGTAAAAGACACTAAAAAGACCTATGCCGATGCGCTTGTCGCGTATTTTAGGAACCATAGTGAGGAAACCATAAGTCCTGCCTTAGAAGGGCGGATTATCATACAGGAGGCCAGTCAGTAAGCGATGAAAGAAGAACCTCATATCAAAACGAAAACGGAAGAAGGCAAAAAGAAGTTCAGGAAATTTTTGGCTCCGACTCTTTTTCTTTTGCTGGCGGCGGTTGTCTGTTCTACATGGCAGCTTTTAAGAAGCTCTCAGGCGGCGACGGAAAAAACAGTTTATGAGATTAGCAGACAGTATCTGCAAGAACTGACGACACAGCAGGAAAAGCAACTGAATGAAACGCTTGAAAGCCATGTCAAACAACTGTCAGTTACCATTCATGCGCTTTTAGATGCGGATTTAAAAGACCAAGAGGCAATGCGTATGTTTTTAAATCAGATGCAGACAGTCAATCAATTTGATTTTATGGCTTTGGTGGACGAACAGGGCGACGTTTATACCAAAGATTCCACATTTTCGGGAATTTCTAAATTCAGCTTTCTTAGTTCCTGCGCGCTAAAGCCTATGATTTCGTTTGACCAGAGCATGGGAAACGCTAATCTGGTAATGATAAGCGTTCCGATAGAAGAAAGGCTTTTTCAGGGAAAACGGCTTGTAACGGCGGTCGCTGGCATCTTGGCTGATTCTGTGGCGGATAAATTATCCTATGACGAGGGTACGGGGGAATCATTTAGCAATGTCATTATGTCAGACGGCAGTTATATTGTCCGGACGGAACATGCGCATTTGGAAGATAACAGCAATCTGTTTTCCACATTGGGGCAGGAAGCTGTTTTTGAAGACGGGACTTCTTTGATACAGTGGAAAAAAGATTTGTCTGAAGGCAAAAACGGCATGGCGGTTTATAACCTAAAAGGCGTGCTTCATTATACATACTACATGCCGATTGAAGGCACAAAATGGCATATTGTGACGACGCTCCATTATGACCTCATTAGCGCAAGCGTGGATAAAATCCGCAGGACGCTTACCAGAAACAGCCTGATACAGCTTTTTTTGATCCTTCTTATGCTGGGAGGCTTGTTCCATCTGTATCTTTCCATGCGCAGACGCAATGACAGGCTGCGTTTTGAAAAAATACAGGCGGAAGAAAGCAGTAAAGCGAAAAGCGTGTTTTTGTCCAATATGTCCCATGATATCCGGACGCCGATGAACGCAATTATTGGTTTTACAAATCTTGCGATTAAAAATATGGAAAATCCACAGCGGATTCGGGACTATCTGGCAAAAATCCTTGCTTCCAGCAACCATCTTCTTGCGCTAATCAATGATGTGCTGGAGATGAGCCGGATTGAAAGCGGAAAAATACAATTAGAAGAAGCGGAGTGCAACCTTCCAGAGCTTTTGCACGATTTAAACAGCATTATATTAGGGCAGGTGCAGAATAAACAGTTAAATCTTCTGATGGATGCGGTAGATGTGGTAAACGAAGACGTGTACTGCGATAAACTCCGTATGAACCAAGTCTTTTTAAATTTATTGGGCAATGCCATTAAATTCACGCCGGCGGGCGGGAAAATTTCTGTCCGCATAGAGCAGAAGCAGGAAGCGCCGGAAGGCTATGGGGCATATGTGATCCGCGTCAGAGATACGGGAATCGGCATGACGCAGGAATTTGCCCAAAAAGTCTTTGCGCCTTTTGAACGGGAACGGACTTCAACAGTCAGCGGCATTCAGGGCACAGGGCTTGGAATGACAATTACAAAAAATATCATAGATTTGATGAATGGGACGATTGAAGTGAAAACCGAGCCGGATAAGGGGACGGAATTTATTATAGAAGTAAACCTTAAGCTTTTAGAAACGCAGAAAGATCCGGTTAGGTTTGCGCAGTTAGAAGGCGTGCGCGCATTGGTGGTTGACGATGATTTTGACGCCTGCGACGCGGCGACGCGGATGCTTGTGAAATTCGGGATGCAGTCGGAATGGACAATGTCGGGCAAAGAAGCGGTGCTTCGGGCGAAACAGGCGGACAGTATGCAGGAAGCGTTTGGCGTATATATTATAGACTGGCGCCTGCCGGATTTAGGCGGGATTGAAGTGGCAAGGCAGATACGCGCGGCAGTCGGCCAGACGGCGCCAATCCTGATTATGACGGCGTATGACTGGACGCAGATAGAAACGGAGGCAAGGGCGGCAGGCGTAAACGCGTTTTGCAATAAACCTGTATTTATGTCGGATCTAAAGGCGGCTCTGTCGCGGGCGCTGGGGCAGCAAGTGGCGATGCCGGATCAGCGGGATGATGCAATAGCACCGGATTTTGCGGGCAGGCGGATTTTACTTGTAGAAGACAATGAGTTAAACCGTGAGATTGCGCAGGCGATACTGACGGACGCCGGATTTGAGATAGAGGAGGCGGAAGACGGTTCCATTGCGGTAGAAAAGGTCCGTGTATCGGAAAAAGGGCAGTATGACCTGATTTTAATGGACGTGCAGATGCCACAGATGGACGGGTATGAAGCGACGAAGGCGATACGCGCCCTGAATGAAAAAGAGCTGGCTTCCATTCCGATTATAGCGATGACGGCAAATGCGTTTGAGGAAGACAGGCGGGCGGCAATCGAAGCGGGCATGAACGGGCATCTGGCGAAACCGATTGACACGGAGAAACTGTTTGAAGTTTTGGCGGAAATCATTCGATGAAAATAGAAACGGAGTAGTTCCATGGCATTTACACATTTACATGTACACACAGAGTACAGTCTGTTAGACGGCTCCAACAAAATATCAGAATACGTCGCAAGGGTAAAGGAGCTTGGCCAGACGGCGGCGGCGATTACGGATCATGGCGTGATGTATGGGGTCATTGAGTTTTATAAGGCGGCGAAAGCGGCGGGCATACGTCCGGTATTAGGCTGTGAAGTCTATGTTGCGCCAAACTCCCGTTTTGACAGGGAAACGGCGCATGGAGAAGACAGGTACTATCATCTGGTGCTTTTGGCGGAAAATAATCAGGGCTATGGAAATCTAATGAAAATCGTTTCACGCGGATTTGTAGACGGGTATTATTACAAGCCGAGGGTGGATATGGAGCTGCTTGAAACATACCATGAGGGGCTGATTGCGTTAAGCGCGTGTTTAGCGGGCGAGGTGCAGAGGAACCTTGCGCGCGGGTTTTATGAAGAAGCGAAAGAGACGGCGCGCCGGTATCAGAGCTGTTTTGGGGAAGGCAATTTTTTTCTGGAGCTTCAGGATCACGGGTTAGCGCAGCAACAGTTGGTCAACCAGCAGCTTCTCCGGCTTTCCAAAGACACGGGCATAGAGCTTGTGGCGACAAACGATGTGCATTATACCTATCAGGAGGACGAAACGCCGCATGATATTTTGCTTTGTTTACAGACGGGGAAAAAATTAAGCGATGAAAACCGTATGCGTTACGAAGGCGGGCAATACTATGTAAAGTCGGAAGAAGAAATGAAAAAATTGTTCCCTTACGCAATGGAAGCCGTGGAAAATACGCAGAAGATAGCGGACCGCTGTCAGGTGGAAATTGAATTTGGCGTGACAAAACTTCCAGATTTTCCGGTGCCGGACGGGTTTACGACGTATGGATATTTGGAAAAGCTCTGTTACGACGGATTAAAAGACCGCTATCCGGTTCTAACGCAAGAACTAAAAGACCGTTTAGAATACGAATTAAAAGTAATACGGGACATGGGATATGTCGAATATTTCCTGATTGTATGGGATTATATCCGTTTTGCGAGAGAACAGGGCATAAGCGTAGGGCCGGGGAGAGGGAGCGCGGCTGGAAGCATTGTCTCTTATTCCATAGGGATCACCAATATCGATCCGATACGGTATAACCTGATTTTCGAGCGTTTTCTTAATCCAGAACGCGTTTCTATGCCCGATATTGACGTGGATTTCTGTTTCGAACGCAGGCAGGAAGTCATTGATTACGTCATTAAAAAATATGGGAAGGAATGCGTCACTTTAATTATCACATTTGGAACGCTTGCCGCAAGGGGCGTAATCCGTGATGTGGGACGCGTCATGGATATGCCTTACGCATTTGTGGATTCCATAGCAAAAAACGTCCCAAATGAACTTGGCATTACGATTGAAAAGGCGTTAAAGATGAATCCGGAATTGCGCGGGCTTTATGAGAATGACGAAAGCGTGCGTCAGTTGATCGATATGTCAAAACGGTTGGAAGGGCTGCCAAGGCATTCTTCAACCCATGCCGCGGGAGTGGTGATTTCCCAGAAGCCTATGGAGGAGTATGTGCCGCTTGCAAGGGGCATAGACGGCATGATTACGACACAGTTTACCATGACGACGATTGAAGAATTAGGGCTTTTAAAAATGGATTTTTTAGGCCTTAGGACATTGACCGTATTGAAAAACACAGCGGATCTGGTAGAGAAAAACCATTCAGTGAAAATGGACATTGACCGTATCAGTTTTGATGACAAACGTGTGTTGGAGTCGCTTGGGACAGGCAGGACGGAGGGGGTGTTCCAGCTAGAAAGCGCCGGTATGCGCAACTTTATGAAAGAGTTAAAACCCCAGAATCTAGAAGACATTATCGCAGGCATTGCGCTGTACCGTCCAGGGCCGATGGATTTTATCCCGTCCTATATCCGCGGGAAAAACAGCGCTGGACAGATTGTTTACGACTGCCCGCAGTTAGAGCCGATTTTATCGCCGACGTATGGATGCATCGTCTATCAAGAGCAGGTCATGCAGATTGTGCGGGATCTTGCCGGCTACACGTTAGGGCGGAGCGACCTTGTGCGCCGCGCCATGTCGAAAAAGAAACAGTCCGTCATGGAACAGGAGCGGAAAAATTTCGTCTATGGCAACCCGGAGGAAAACGTTCCCGGATGCATAGCAAATGGGATTGATGAAAAAGTCGCGAATAAAATATATGACGAAATGATAGACTTTGCGAAGTATGCGTTTAATAAATCCCATGCGGCGGCTTATGCCGTCATCGCTTACCAGACTGCATATTTGAAGTATTACTATCCCCTAGAATATATGGCGTCCCTTATGACTTCCGTACAGGATCATGTGGTAAAAGTTTCAGAATATATTTTAACGTGCCGCCGGCTTGGGATTGAAATTCTCTCACCGGACATTAATGAAGGGGAGGGGCGCTTTTCCGTCTCAAACAACAGCATCCGCTATGGGATTTCCGCCATTAAAAGCGTAGGCCGTCCGGTCATCGAAGGCATAATTGAAGAACGTGAAGCGGGCGGGCCGTTTACTTCCATAACAGATTTCCTAAAGAGAATGGGCGGAAAGGAAATGAACAAACGCGCCGTTGAAAATTTAATTAAGGCTGGGGCATGCGACTGCCTGCCCGGCTGCCGGCAGCAGAAAATGCTTGTGTTCGGGAAGATTATGGACGGCATTCATCAGGAAAAGCGGCATTCGATGGCAGGGCAGATGAGTCTGTTTGATTTCGTATCGAAAGAGGAGCGTAAAGACTATGAAATCTCGTTGCCAAATGTCGGCGAGTACGATAAAGAAACGCTGCTTGGCTTTGAAAAAGAGGTGTTAGGGGTCTATATCAGCGGGCATCCTCTTGAAGAATATGAAAGCCGCTGGAGAAAAAACATTACGGCGGTCACATCGGACTTTTTGTTGGACGAAGAAACAAACGAGACAAAAGTGAAAGACGGGGAAACCGTTTTAGTGGGCGGCATGATTACTGAAAAGACAATTAAATATACGAAAACAAACCAGCAGATGGCGTTTCTTACAATCGAAGATTTAGTAGGGACAGTGGAAGCCGTCGTATTCCCAAGGGACTATGAAAGGAATCAGGCGCTTATACAGCCGGAGGCAAAAGTGTTTATCCGTGGACGGGCAAACGTGGAAGAAGAAAAAAACGGAAAAGTCATTTGTGAAAAAGTATATTCGTTTGACGATGTGAAACGGGAGCTTTGGATTCAGTTTGCGGATAAAGAAGCGTTTGAAACGCAGGAAGAAACGCTTTACGGCGTGATTGCGGATTCTGACGGGGCGGACGCCATCGTCGTTTATCTTGCAGACAGGAAAGCGATGAAACGTCTGCCTGCGAGCAAAAACGTGGAGATTACGTCTGCCTTAATTCAAACGCTTGCGGACGCGTTTGGCAAAAATAATATAAAAGTTGTGGAAAAGGCTATTGAAAACAGAAGGTAAACCGATTAAAATAGAAAAGAATGGGCGAAGAAGAAATGATTCGGAATAGAAATCAGAATACAGGAGGACTTATTGTATGGAAAAGGAGATTAAGACAATAGGCGTATTGACAAGCGGCGGCGATGCCCCGGGCATGAATGCGGCTATCCGCGCGGTTGTCCGCGAAGCTCTGTGCAAGGGCCTGAACGTGAAAGGGATTAAGCGGGGATACGCAGGGCTTCTTTCAGAAGAAATTATTGATATGGAAGCAAGAGACGTATCGGATACGATCCAGCGCGGCGGCACGATTTTACAGACAGCGCGCTGTTTGGAATTTACCACGCTGGAAGGGCAGAAAGCAGGGGCGGAAGTCTGTAGGAAGCATGGCATAGAAGGCGTAATTGTAATTGGCGGGGACGGTTCGTTCCGCGGCGCGCAGAAATTGGCGGCGCTTGGAATCAACACGGTAGGCTTGCCGGGCACCATAGATTTAGACATTGCCTGCTCGGAATATACGATTGGCTTTGACACGGCAGTCAACACCGCTATGCAGGCGATTGACAAAGTGCGCGACACATCTACGTCCCATGAGCGGTGCAGCATTATCGAAGTAATGGGACGCGGCGCAGGTTATATTGCGCTTTGGACGGGGATTGCAAACGGCGCGGAAGATATTCTTTTGCCGGAGCGGTATGATTACGATGAGCAAAAGTTAGTCAACCACATTATAGAAAACAGGAAACGCGGCAAGAAACACCACATTATTATCAATGCGGAAGGCATCGGGCATTCTGTGAGCATGTCAAAGCGGATTGAAGCTGCGACAGGGATAGAGACGCGGGCGACGATCTTAGGGCATATGCAGCGCGGCGGCAGCCCGACTTGTAAAGACCGCGTTTATGCATCCGTAATGGGCGCATATGCAGTGGATTTGTTGTGTAAGGGCGCGACAAACCGCATTGTCGCTTACCGCAACGGCGATTTTGTGGATTATGACATTGACGAAGCGCTTGCGATGGACAAAGGCATACCAGAATATCAGTTCAAAGTCTGCAAAAATTTGTCGACGTAAATTTTTCTTGTATTTTAAAAAAGCATATGCTATAATACTGCAATGACTGCAGGCGAAGGAGGAAATAATTGAATGAGTGTACAGGTTGAAACATTAGAGAAGAATATGGCAAAGCTTACCATTGAGCTGTCTGTAGATAAGCTTGAGGGAGCGTTACAGCAGGTATATATGCAGCAGAGGAATAAAATCCAGCTTCCGGGATTTCGGAAAGGAAAAGCTCCCAGAACTATGGTTGAGAAGATGTTTGGACCGGAGATTTTCTTTGAGGATGCAGCGAATCAGCTAATACGCGAAAATTACGGCGAAGCGGCGGAAGAAAGCGGAGTTGACATTGTGTCCCGCCCTGAGATAGACATAGTGCAGATGGAAAAAGGAAAGCCGTTTATCTTCACTGCGGAAGTTGCAGTGCGTCCGGAAGTGGAATTAGGCAAGTATAAAGGCGTGACCGTAACGAAAATTGACGTTTCCGTTTCAGATGAGGAAATTGACAAAGCAATCGAAGAAGAACGGAACCAAAACGCAAGGATTGTCACGGTAGAAGACCGTCCGGCGCAAAACGGCGATACGGTAATCATTGACTTTGAAGGATTTGTGGACGGAGAGGCGTTTGAAGGCGGAAAAGGAGAAGGCCATTCCTTAGAGCTGGGCTCCCATTCATTTATTGATACATTTGAAGATCAGCTTGCCGGCAAGAGCGCCGGAGAGGAAACGGAAGTGCATGTGACATTCCCAGAGGAATACCATGCAGAGGAACTTGCTGGGAAACCGGCGGTATTTCAGGTGAAAATCCAAGAAATCAAGACGAAAGAGCTTCCGGAATTAGACGATGAATTTGCGCAGGATGTGTCTGAATTTGACACGCTAGCGGAGTATAGGGAAAGCGTGCAGAAAAAAATAGCGGAACAAAAAGAAGCGGATGCGAAGCGGACGAAAGAAGAAGAAGCGATCAAGAAAATTGTGGACAAATCCAACATGGAAATCCCAGACGCTATGCTTGCGACGCAGATAGAGACGATGATAGAGGAATTTGCGCAAAGGATTTCCGGACAGGGGCTTAGTTTTGAGCAGTATCTGCAATTCTCTGGAATGACGATGGAGAAGTTAAAAGAGCAGGTGAAGCCAGATGCGTTAAGCCGCATTCAAAACGGCCTTGTGCTAGAGCAGATTGCGAAGGAAGAAAATATCGAAGTGACAGAAGAAGAATTGGATGCGGAAATTGAAAAGATGGCGGCGTCTTATCAGGTAACGCCGGATCAGATTAAGACATTTATGAATGATTCGGAGCGGGATTCCATGAAAAAGGACGTTGCAGTCCAAAAAGCTGTCGAACTGGTTATGGCGAATATCAAAGAACGCGCCAAACCAAAGAGCAAAAAAGAAGAAGCTTAATTTAGCCGGCCGGCTCATAAAAGAGCCGGTCTCATTGTAATTTGTAAGGAGGCAGGAAATGAGTTTAGTACCATATGTCATAGAGCAGACCAGCAGGGGCGAGCGCAGTTATGATATTTATTCCAGATTATTAAAGGACAGGATTATTTTTTTAGGGGAAGAAGTCAATGAGACGACGGCGAGCCTGACAGTGGCGCAGTTATTGTTCTTAGAATCGGAAGACCCCGGAAAAGACATACAGTTGTATATCAACTCTCCGGGCGGCGTAGTGACGGCAGGGCTTGCCATTTATGACACGATGCAATATATTAAGTGCGACGTTTCCACAATCTGCATTGGTTTAGCGGCAAGCATGGGAGCTTTTTTACTGGCAGGCGGCGCAAAAGGGAAACGCATGGCGCTTCCGAATGCAGAAATTATGATCCACCAGCCTTCCGGCGGAGCGAGAGGGCAGGCGACGGAAATTGAAATCGCGGCGGAAAATATTTTAAAGACGAAAAAACGCCTAAACCAGATTCTTGCGGAAAACACAGGACAGCCTTTCGAAACGGTAGCGGCGGATACAGAAAGAGATCATTATCTTTCTGCGCAGGAAGCAAAAGAATATGGATTAATCGATCAGGTAATTACAAATCGTATACAATAAATGATGGAGAGAGGCTATGGCAGGAAGAAATTTTATTGGTGGTGAAAAAATCCGCTGTTCCTTCTGCGGCAGATCGGAAGGTCAGGTCAGAAAAATGATTTCAGGGCCAAGCGGAGCGTTTATTTGCGATGAATGCGTCGATATCTGCACAGAGATTATTGAAGAAGAAATGATGGACGAAGATGAGAAGGATTCTTTGGAAGAAGATTCGGTTCAGGATATTAATCTGATCAAGCCGGAAGAAATGAAAGCGTTTCTGGACGAATACGTCATTGGGCAGGATAATGCCAAGAAAGTATTGTCTGTGGCTGTGTATAACCATTATAAAAAGATATTGGCAGGCGCAAATCTCGATGTGGAACTGCAAAAGAGCAATATTTTAATGTTAGGGCCGACCGGTTCCGGAAAAACGTATTTGGCGCAGACATTAGCGCGTATTCTAAACGTTCCGTTTGCCATTGCGGATGCGACAACTTTAACGGAAGCCGGATATGTCGGCGAAGATGTGGAAAATATATTATTGAAGATTATTCAGGCTGCGGACTATGACATTTCGCGCGCGCAGCGGGGAATTATTTATATTGATGAAATTGACAAAATCACGAAAAAATCGGAAAATGTTTCGATTACGAGAGACGTTTCAGGCGAAGGCGTACAGCAGGCATTGCTGAAGATATTAGAAGGCACGCTCGCTTCAGTCCCGCCCCAAGGAGGCAGGAAGCATCCCCAACAGGAATTGATTCAAATTGATACGTCAAATATCCTCTTTATCTGCGGAGGGGCGTTTGACGGTTTAGAAAAAATCATAGAGACGCGGTTAGATCAAAAAGCAATCGGATTTAACGCCGTTGTAAAAGATAAGAGGGAAGTCAATGCCGGAGAATCGTTTAAACATGCGATGCCGCAGGACTTTATCAAATTTGGGCTGATACCGGAGTTTATTGGACGCGTGCCAGTGACGGTTTCACTGGATTCGCTGGATAAAGTGGCGCTTGTCCGTATCCTGACGGAGCCGAAAAACTCTTTGGTGAAACAGTACCAGAAGCTTTTGGAATTAGACGGCGTGGCGCTTTATTTCGAACCGGAAGCGATTGAAGCGATTGCGGACAAAGCGTTAGAGCGTCAGACAGGGGCAAGGGGCCTGCGCGCCATCATGGAAAATGTGATGATGGATTTGATGTATCAGATTCCATCGGACGATACGATTTCAGAATGTACGATTACCAGAAAACTGGTAGAAGAAAAAGGATTTATAGATTCCATCGAGGAGAAAAAAGCAGTATTAGAATCAAAGAGCGCTTAAAAGACAATGGCTGTCGCAGTAATACCAGTTACTGTCGGCAGCTTTCATACTGGAAAGGGGCCTTAAATTGAGTGACAGAATACAAACAATTCCGGCAATAGCATTACGGGGGATGACAATTTTGCCGGGAATCGTGGCGCATTTCGATGTCAGTAGGGAGAGGTCAATCAAAGCAATCGAAGTAGCAATGATGGGGGAACAGAAAGTATTTCTTGTGACCCAGAAAGATTTAGAAAAAGAAAAACCACAGATAGATGATCTCTATCGAATGGGCATTCTTGCAGGAATCAAACAGGTAGTGAAGATGAAAAACGGCATAGTCCGTATTTTAGTTGAGGGCGAGCAGCGCGCGGAGCTTTCGGCATTGGCGCAGCAGCAGGATTATTTGCTTTCAGAAGTGTTTTTGATAGAAGAAGACGCCGCCTCCTATTCGGAGGAGGTTCAGGAGGGAATGATCCGCGCAGTGCGGGAAGCCTATGGGCGCTATGCGGCGTTAAACCCAAGATTAGGCAGTGATTTTCTGCGGCAGATGACAGAGCTTAAGGATGCCGGAAAACTGATGGATTTCATTGTCAGCCAAATGCAGGTCTATTATGAGGAGAAGCAGAAGTATTTAGAGGCGGTCACTTTAGAGGAGCGCTATACAGTTTTGATGGAGCTGATTCTTCGGGAAGTCAATATTACGTCTATCAAAAACGAATTTCAGGCAAAAGTCAAAGAACAGGTTGACCAGAACCAGAAAGAGTACTTGCTAAGGGAACAGTTAAAAGTGATCCGGGAGGAATTAGGCGAGGACAATACAGAGTCGGATGCCGATCAGTTCCGTCAGGAATTAAAGAAACTGAAAGCCAAAAAAGAAGTCAAAGAGAAAATCAAAAAAGAAATTGACCGTTTTGAGCATATCAATTCCAATTCGTCCGAAAGCGCGGTTGCGCGGGGGTATATCGAAACCCTTTTAGAGCTTCCATGGGATAAGACGTCTAAAGACAACCGCGATTTAAAAAATGCCGAAAAAGTATTAAACCATGACCACTACGGACTAGAAAAGGTGAAGGAGCGGATGCTGGAATTTTTGGCGGTGCAAAACTTAACGAGCAAGGGGGAAAGCCCGATTATCTGTCTGGTCGGCCCTCCGGGCACAGGAAAGACAAGCATTGCAAAATCTGTCGCGAGGGCGCTAGATAAAAAATATGTGAGGATATCCTTAGGCGGAGTCCGTGATGAAGCGGAAATCCGCGGCCACAGGAGGACCTATGTCGGCGCGATGCCGGGGAGAATTGCGGCTGGGTTACGCGCGGCGGGAGTGAAAAACCCGCTGATGCTGTTAGATGAAATTGATAAAGTCAGCAGCGACTACAGAGGGGATACGTCCTCTGCATTGTTAGAAGTCCTTGATTCAGAGCAAAACCATAGTTTTCGGGATCACTATGTGGAAATCCCGATTGACTTATCGGAAGTGATGTTTCTTGCAACAGCCAATTCCGTACAGGAAATCCCGCGGCCGCTGTTAGACCGCATGGAACTGATAGAAGTCACTAGTTATACGGAAAACGAAAAACTGCATATCGCGATGGAGCATTTGACGCGGAAGCAGATGAAGAAAAACGGTTTGAAAAAAGGGCAGCTTTCCATTCGGGAGGATGCGCTTGCAAAAGTAATCAGAGGCTATACGAAAGAAGCTGGCGTCCGCGGCCTTGAACGGAAAATCGGTGAAATCTGCCGGAAGGCGGCAAGAGAGATTTATGAGGATAATGGCAAAAAAGTCACGGTGACGAAGAAAAACGTAAGCCGTTTTCTTGGAAAAGAAAAATATACGTTTGACATGGCGAATGCGTCAGATGAAGTGGGCATAGCGCGCGGCCTTGCGTGGACGAGCGTAGGGGGCGACACATTAGAGATAGAAGTCAATGTAATGCCGGGGAAGGGCGAATTTCGTTTAACGGGCCAGTTAGGCGATGTGATGAAGGAATCCGCTCAGGCGGGCATAAGCTATATCCGTTCCGTCAGCAAAGAGTTTAAGATTGCAAAGGATTTTTTCAGGGAGAACGACATTCATATCCACATTCCGGAAGGCGCAGTGCCAAAAGACGGGCCGTCCGCAGGAATTACGATGGCGGCGGCTATGCTTTCAGCAGTTACAAAGCGGAAAATCAGGGCAGATGTGGCGATGACGGGAGAGATTACGCTGCGTGGGCGCGTCCTTCCGATAGGCGGGTTAAAAGAAAAGACGTTAGCCGCCAAAAATGCAGGCATAAAAACTATCTGCGTTCCCAAGAAGAACGAAAAAGATATGGACGAAATTTCAGAAGAAATCAAACAGGGGCTTGAAATCGTGTATGTGGAAACGATGGAGGACGTTTTAAAAACGGCGTTTGTATAGGAGAGAAGAATGGTTATTAAACAAGTTGAGCTTGAAACGGTATGCGGGATTACCAGCAAAATTCCAAAAAACCTGCTTCCGGAGATTGCGTTTGCGGGAAAGTCGAACGTTGGGAAGTCCTCGTTAATTAATGCGTTAATGAACCGGAAATCATTGGCGAGGACTTCGTCCCAGCCGGGAAAAACACAGACGATAAATTTTTATAAAATTAATCAGGATATGTATCTGGTGGATTTGCCGGGATATGGATATACCAAAATTGCGGAATCGGAGAAACGTAAATGGGGCGTTATGGTAGAAAAATACCTTCATCAATCGAAACAGCTAAAGGCGGTGTTTCTTCTGGTTGATATCCGGCATGATCCGTCCGCCAATGACAAAATGATGTATGACTGGATTCTCCATCAGGGATTTGAGCCGGTAATAATTGCGACAAAATCGGATAAATTAAAGCGGAGCCAAGTGCAAAAGCATGTAAAAGCGATCCAGACAGGCTTAAATTTAAACGCGCAGGAGAGAATTTTTACATTTTCTTCCGAAACGAAACAAGGGCGGGAAGAACTTTGGGACTATATGGACATGCTGGCAGGAGTGGCAAAAGTGAATGGGAATAAAAAATAAATATGTATTTACGGCAGTCCTGCTATGCTTGGTATCCTTATGCGCCGTTTTATTTACTGTTATTTGCAATGGCAGCTCAAAACAGCGCGAAAAGGCTCCATTGATTGTCACATCGTTTTATCCGGTGTATATTGCGGCGGCAAACGTGATTGGAGACTGTGAAGAAGTAAAACTTCAGAATCTAAGTGAGCCGCAGACAGGATGCCTGCATGACTTTCAGCTTACGACGGAAGATATGAAGCTATTGTCAAATGCGGAGATTTTCCTGGTAAACGGAGGCGGCATGGAGTCTTTTTTAACAGATGTGGCTAAGCAGTATCCGCATCTTACGATAACGGAGACGGCGGAGGATGCTGGGTTTTTATCAGAAAACGCCCATGTCTTTATGAGCGTGCCGCGTTACCGCAGTCAGGTTGCCGCAATTACGGACAGCCTGTGCAGGCAGTTTCCAAAACAGGAAGAAGAATTTCGCAAGAATGCTTTGGCATATGATAAAAAGCTTTCGGAATTGCAAACGCAGCAGGAAGAATTAAAAACAGCTATCGCGGGCAAAAAGATAGTTTCTTTGCACGATGCGTTTGAATATGTGGCAAATGATTATGGGCTTATCGTGTCTTACCGGATAAATTTAGACGAGGAGCGCCAGACAAGCGCCGGGGAAGCGGCGGATTTATTGTCGGCGATTCTAACAAAAGGGGCGCAGACGGCGTTTGTGGAAGAATTATATGGACGGGATTTAGCAAAGCTTGCGCAGAAAGAAACCGGCATTGGGATTTGTTATTTGGACTCCTTGACGCGCGGGGACGGCAGTTTGGACAGTTATATAGACGGAATGCAGGAAAATATCAGCCGTTTAAAAAAGGCTTTTGGAGAATAGCATGAAAAAAATAAGAAAGCCCTGCGGGCTGCATTGCATCAAAGTAAAACATCTTGGCGTTGCTTTAAACGGACATGACATATTAAAGGACATAAACCTGCATATCCATTGTGGCAGCATAAACGCCATAATTGGCAGAAATGGAGCAGGGAAATCGACATTAATCCGCGCAATTTTAGGAGATATTCCCCATTCAGGGGAAATTGCGTTTAAAGATAGGGAAAATGGCAGGGTACAGAAATTAAAAATCGGGTATGTCCCGCAGAAAATCAATATTGAGAAAGATACGCCCCTTAGCGTATATGATTTAATAGCCAGCTACTGTTGGTGTTTTCCTGTGTTCCTGAAGAAAAGCAGGAAAATGGAAGAAAAAATCAAACAGTCGCTTGACGTGTTTGAGGCGGGACATCTGATTGACCGGCAGGTATGCACGCTTTCCGGCGGGCAGTTACAGCGTGTAATGCTTGCAATGGCAGTGATGGACGAACCGAATCTGCTCTTGTTGGACGAAGCGGTTTCCGGCGTAGATCCAAACGGCGTTGAGCTTTTTTACAGGACGATGGAATTTCTCAAGCAAAATTTTGACTTGGCGGTTATTTTGATTTCCCATGATTTAGATTATGTGTTAAAATATGCGGATAAGGTCATTCTTTTGGATCAAACCGTGTTAAAAGAGGGGAGCGCAAAGGAAGTGTTTCAAAGTGTGGAATTTGAAAAAGCATTTGGCGCAGACGAGCTTCCCGGATATGTCAAAAGGAGGAAACTGTTTGTTTGATTATGGGTTTATGCGCAATGCCGCGCTCGCGATATTGATTATTACGCCATTGTTCGGGCTGCTTGGGACGATGATAGTAAGTAAGAAGATGGCGTTTTTTTCCGATGCGCTGGGACATTCCGCGCTGACCGGAATCGCCATAGGCGTATTGCTTCACATAGCGGATACGGATATTGCGATGGCAGTTTTTGCGGTTCTTTTTGCGATGGCGTTAAATTTTATCAGCAGCAGAAGCGGGGCTTCCACAGACACGGTGATTTCAGTGTTTTCTTCCTGTTCCGTTGCCATCGGGCTTGCGGTTCTTTCGAAAAATGGGAATTTTAGCAACTATTCTTCGCTTTTGGTCGGAGATATTTTAAGCATAACGAAACGGGAAATTTTTTCTCTTTTCCTGTTATTTCTTTTCACCGTTTTCTTTTATTCGCTATGCTTTAATTGGTTGAATGCGGCGGCAATCCATCGGGCTTTGGCGAAAAGCAGGAGGATTCCGGTCCGTTTAATGGAATATCTGTTTGCCGTGTTTACGGCGTTAGTCGTTACGCTTTCGATCCGCTGGGTAGGGATCTTAATCATTAACGCGCTTTTGATCCTTCCGGCGGCGGCAGGCAGGAATTTATCGGAAAATATGAGGGAATACCATTTCTTTTCCATTCTCTTTTCCCTTTTTTCCGGTTTTGCCGGATTGATTACCTCGTACTATACAAATGTGGCGACAGGGCCGGTGATAGTGGTGTTTGCATCGGCGCTTTATTTTGGCACATATTTTTACAAAAGGAATTTAGAATAAAAAGGAGCAGGGCAATGAGTGAAAAAATTTTAGCCGTATCGGCTGGACATGAGATTACGGAACAGGAACTGAACGAATTAATTGCAAATTATCCGCCGGAGCAGCAGGTTTACCTGTCGTCTCCAAAAGCGAAAGACGAGCTGTTAGAGCAACTGATTGGGTTCCACTTGTTTTCAAAGCTGGCAAAGGAGAAAAAAATCAAAGAAAGCAGGGAATACAAGGAAACGCTTTCAAAAATGGAAAACGAGCTGGCAAGCCATATGGCGGCAACGGGCGTTATTTCAAAAGTGACGGTGGAGGATTCAGAGGTAAAAGCGTATTTTGACGCAAATCCCACACAGTTTGCCGGACAAGAACAGGTAAAGGCGAAACATATTCTTACGGAAACGGAAGAACAAGCGGCAAAAATTTTAGAGGAGCTGAAAAACGGCAAAGAGTTTGAAGCGGCGGCAAAAGAATATTCCACTTGCCCTTCCAAAGAAAAAGGCGGAGATTTAGGCTGGTTTGGCAGAGGGCAGATGGTTCCTGAGTTTGAAAAAGCGGCGTTTGAAGGCAAAGCAGGGGATTTAACCGGGCCGGTAAAAACACAATTTGGCTTTCATTTAATTCTTGTCGAGGAGAAAAAAGAGGCGGAGAGACGTTCCTTTTCCGAGATCAAAGACGAGTTAAAAGAACAGCTTTTGACGCAAAAAAAGCAGACGGTTTATATGGAGACATTAAAAGAACTTGAAGCAAAATACGGCGTAGAGCGAAAGGGGTAATTATGGGAGGAAATCTGCCGAAAGATCCGGTGATGCTGCTTAGTTTTGTGAATACGCAGTTACGGGACAATTATTCGTCTTTAGAGGAGTTTTGCGCATCTTTTGACTGTTCAGAAGAAGCGCTTGCAGAAAAGCTCTGGGACATTCAATATAGATATGATGCAACGGGAAACCAGTTTATTTCAAGTTAGGAGGAAACAGTATGTGGGCATATGAAAGCGTATTTTATCAGATTTACCCGTTAGGGTTTTGCGGGGCGCCGTTTGAAAATGACGGGGCATTGGAGCATAGAATTTTAAAGGTGAAGGACTGGATTCCCCATATCAGGGAGCTTGGAGCGACGGCAATTTATTTTTCACCTGTGTTTGAATCCGACACCCATGGCTATAATACAAGGGATTACAAAAAAATTGACTGCCGTCTTGGGACAAATGAAGATTTTAAGGAAGTCTGCGACGCCCTTCACAAAGAGGGGATCAAAGTGGTTTTAGACGGCGTGTTTAACCATGTGGGGCGTGGATTTACGGCATTCCAAGACGTTTTAAAAAATCGGGAAAATTCCCCGTACAAAGATTGGTTCCATATCAATTTCGGTGGAAATTCCAATTATAACGACGGGCTTTGGTACGAAGGCTGGGAAGGAAACTATGATTTGGTGAAGTTAAACCTTTACAATCCGGCAGTTGTGGAGCATATTTTTTCCACAGTGAAAAGCTGGGTGGAGGAGTTTGACATCGACGGGCTGCGTCTGGACGTGGCGTACTGCTTAACGCCGGACTTTTTAAGGCAGCTTCGGCAGTTTACGGACGGATTAAAAGAGGAGTTCTTTTTGCTAGGGGAAACGCTTCACGGGGACTACAACCAGTGGATGAATCCGCAGATGCTGCATTCCGTCACAAATTATGAATGCTATAAGGGTCTGTTTTCAAGCTTTAATTCCATGAATATGTTTGAAATCGTCCACTCCCTGCTCCGCCAGTTCGGGCCGGAAAACTGGACGCTTTATAAGGGACAGCATCTGCTGTCGTTTGTTGATAACCATGATGTCTCAAGGATTGCATCAAATCTGACGAACGAAAAGCATCTGCCGTTAATTTACGCAATGGCATTTGGGATGCCGGGGATTCCCTGCGTTTACTATGGCAGTGAATGGGGCGCAAAAGCGGCAAAACAGGAGGGAGATCCTGCGCTTCGGGCAAGTTTTGATAAGCCTGTGGAAAATGAGCTGACGGAGTGGATTGCAAAACTTGCAGGCGCAAAGGTAAGCTCTGAGGCGTTAAATTACGGATCGTTCCGTTCGGTTTTATTGACAAATAAGCAGTGCATTTTTGAGCGTAAATCAGACAATGAGCGTGTTCTTGTGGCAATTAATGCGGACAGCGAAGCGTTCCATGCGCATTTTGACGCAGGATGCGGCATGGCGGTGGATTTGATTACCGGAGAAGAACATGACTTTGGCGGCGGAAGCGAGCTGAAAGCATATAGCGCATCTTTCTGGAAGATGGAAAAGTAAATATAAAAAATAATTAAAAATTATTGACACATATTATTAATACATGTAAAATAGTGTAAAAAGGAGGTGATGAGGATGCCTGCAAACATTTTGGCAATGACAAAGAGTGAAGAAATGATGATGGATATTTTCTGGTCCAGCGAGAAACCTCTTACAAGTGTGGACATTGTAAATATGAAGGTAAAAGACAGTTGGTGTAATGGGCTTGTGCATAATATCATAAGGGCTTTGCTAAAGAAAGGCCTGCTTGAAGAATGCGGCATGGAACATTACGGCACGCAGTACGCCAGAAAATTGAAACCATCTTATACGCGGGAAGAATATGCGGCTAAATTTTTAATTTCCAAAATGGATGGAAAAGCTTCGATGTCGAAAGTGATCGTTGCCCTTGCAGAAGATGAGGATAAAGAAGAAATGATAGAAGAATTAGAAAGCATTATTCGAGATCTGCGTAATGGAGATGCAGAGCAGAGAAGGGAAAGCTAAAATGAGAGCTAGGCTATGGGGATTGTATGAAACCGGTAAGAAGCAGTAAGGGGGTTTCATAAAATGAAAATTACGTTTTATTCAATTATAATGGCGGTATTTTCCAGCGGCGCATTAATTGGGATTATCTATAAAGTACGGAAAAAGGCTTGTTTTTCAAAAGGACACTGAAAAACTCCTACTTTTTTAGCGGGAGTTTTTTTTCTTCTATTAT
>CAJUST010000024.1 GCA_910589105.1 uncultured Lachnospiraceae bacterium | reverse complement strand
CGTAGAGTATCTTCCGGGGCAATTTGACCAGAGGGCGGATTCTGCGCAGCAGTGCGTGAAGCTGTTAAATGAAAATGAAGAACCGGCGATCCGTTCTGCGGTCACATATGTCATAGGCGGAAATTTGACGCAAGAGCAGTTGGCGGCTGTAAAAGCGCACTGCATTAATCCGGTAGATTCCAGAGAGACGGATTTCAAAAAACCGGAGACGCTTTTGACGGAGTTTGAGGAGCCAAAGGACATTATGGTTTTTGACGGTTTTACGGAAAAAAGCAATGCGGAGCTTCGGAACCTATACGATTCTTTAAACCTTGCCATGACGTTTCGGGATTTCCTCCATATTCAGTCATATTTTAAAGACGAAGAAAAACGAAACCCGTCCATGACGGAAATCCGTGTCTTAGACACATACTGGTCGGATCATTGCCGTCATACGACGTTTTCTACGGAGTTAAAAGAAGTTGCATTTGACGAAGGAGACTACAAAGAGCCAATCAAAGCGGCGTATGAAGCGTATCTTGCGGCGCATGAATCGCTCTATGCGGGCAGGAAGGATAAATTTGTCTGCCTGATGGATATTGCCCTGATGGCGATGAAACAGTTAAAAAAAGAAGGGAAATTAAACGATCAGGAGGAGTCAGATGAAATTAATGCCTGTTCAATTATTGTTCCGGTAGAAGTGGACGGAAAAACGGAAGAATGGCTGGTCAACTTTAAAAATGAGACGCACAACCATCCGACGGAAATTGAGCCGTTTGGCGGCGCGGCGACCTGCCTTGGCGGCGCAA
This sequence comes from uncultured Lachnospiraceae bacterium, assembly GCA_910589105.1. Classification (GTDB taxonomy): domain Bacteria; phylum Bacillota; class Clostridia; order Lachnospirales; family Lachnospiraceae; genus Roseburia_B. The sequence goes on along the minus strand of CAJUST010000024.1, from coordinate 33,656 downwards.
TCCGAGATCCTTTGTCTGGAAGGACATACGTTTATCAGGCAATGCGCGTCACGGGCGCGGCGGACCCGACTGTTTCCGTAAAAGATACAATGGAAGGGAAGCTTCCACAGAAAAAAATTGTGCAAAGCGCGGCAAAAGGATACAGTTCCTATGGCAACCAGATTGGGCTTGCGACAGGTTACGTCAAAGAAATCTATCATCCGAATTATGTTGCAAAACGTATGGAGATCGGCGCGGTAATGGGAGCGGCTCCAAGGCGCGCTGTGCAAAGGCTTACGTCAGATCCGGACGATGTGATTGTGCTGCTTGGCGGCAGGACGGGACGGGACGGATGCGGCGGCGCAACCGGATCGTCAAAAGCGCATACGACAGCGTCGATTGACGTCTGCGGGGCGGAAGTGCAAAAAGGCAACCCGCCGACAGAACGTAAAATCCAGCGTCTGTTCCGCAGGGAAGAAGTCAGCTATCTGATTAAAAAGTGCAACGATTTCGGCGCAGGCGGCGTATCGGTTGCGATCGGCGAGCTTGCCGCAGGGCTGAAGATTGATTTGGACAAAGTTCCCAAAAAATATGCCGGATTAGATGGGACGGAAATTGCAATTTCCGAATCTCAGGAACGTATGGCGGTTGTCATTTCTCCGAAAGACCTAGAAACGTTTTTGGCATATGCAAAAGAAGAAAACTTAGAGGCCGTTCCCGTTGCCGTTGTTACAAAAGAGCCGCGTTTAGTAATGAGCTGGAGGGGAAAGGAAATTGTGAATATTTCCCGCGCATTTTTAGACACGAACGGCGCGCATCAGGAAACAAGCGTTAAAGTGGAGACGCCTTCCAAAAAAGACTGCCCCTTAAACCGGATTTCCATTCCGGCAGTAGAAAAAGCGGTTAAGAAAAACGACATAAAGACGGCATGGCTTTCCCTGCTTTCCGATTTGAATGTCTGTTCGCAAAAGGGGCTTGTGGAAATGTTTGACGGCTCGATCGGGGCAGGCAGCGTCTATATGCCGTATGGCGGACGCTACCAACTTACGGAGACGCAGAGCATGGCGGCAAAACTTCCGGTGGCGGAAGGCAAAACGGACGCAGTGACGTTAATGAGCTATGGCTTTGATCCGTTTGTGTCTACGTTTAGCCCATATCATGGAGCAGTGTATGCTGTGCTGGAATCCGTGGCGAGGATAACGGCTGCGGGCGGGGATTACCGGAAAATACGGTTTTCGTTTCAGGAATATTTCCGCAGAATGTCACAAGATCCTTCCCGCTGGAGCCAGCCGTTTGCGGCTTTGCTTGGCGCATACAGCGCGCAGATGGGCTTTTCGCTTCCTTCCATTGGCGGGAAAGACAGTATGTCCGGCAGTTTTAATGAAATTGACGTGCCGCCGACATTAGTGTCGTTTGCCGTAGACGTGGCAAAGGAAGGGGAGATCCGGACGCCTGAGTTAAAAAAGGCGGGAAATCCGTTATTGCTGTTTCGGATTCAAACAGATGAATTTGACCTTCCGGTGTATGGGCAGGTGAAAAAACTCTATGATACGGCACATATGCTGACTGGAAAGAAAGCGGTTGTCTCCGCTTATGCGTTAGATGGAAAAGGGCTTGCGGCGGCGCTCAGCAAAATGGCGTTTGGAAATAAGCTTGGCGTAACGGTAGCGGATACTGTCAGCGAAACGGAACTGTTTGTTTCCGGTTTTGGGGCGATTGTCGCGGAAGTTGAAAAAGACAGGGAAGAAGAAGTGATGCAGGCGTTTTCGGATGCAGGACTTTTGGATTATGTGTCAAAGGCAGGCGTTGTAAATGACAGACAGGAATTTGTCTATAAGCAGACGCATATTGCCATGGAAGAAGCGGTGGCGGCATGGACAGGGACGCTTGAAAAGGTCTTTCCGACCCGTGTTTCGTTGGAGAAACAGACCCTTGATACAGGGATTTATCAAGCAAAAGAAGTGTATCTGTGCAAACATAAAGTGGCGAAACCGACTGTATTTATTCCGGTGTTTCCGGGGACGAACTGTGAGTATGACAGCGCGAAAGCGTTTGAAGCGGCGGGCGCAAATGTAGTGACGAAAGTGTTCTGTAACTTAAATGCAGAAGATATAAGGGAATCTGTCCAAACGTTTGAAAAGGCGATCGGCCAAGCGCAGATTATTATGTTTCCGGGCGGGTTTTCCGCCGGAGATGAGCCGGAAGGGTCGGCGAAATTTTTTGCAACGGCGTTTCGGAATGAACGGTTAAAAGAAGCGGTGCGCCGCCTGCTAAAAGAACGGGATGGTTTAATGCTTGGCATCTGCAATGGATTTCAGGCGTTAGTGAAGCTTGGGCTTGTCCCATATGGGGAAATTATGGAACAGACAGTGGATTCCCCGACGCTGACCTATAATGTGATTGGGCGGCATATAAGTAAAATGGTCTATACGAAAGTCGTTTCCAATAAGTCTCCGTGGCTTTCAGGCGCAAAGCTTGGCGGCGTTTACTGCAATCCGGCTTCCCATGGGGAAGGGCGTTTTGTGGCAAAGAAAGAGTGGATAGATCGTCTTTTTGCAAACGGTCAGGCGGCGACGCAGTATGTAGATGAAAATGGAATGCCAACGATGGACGAAGAATGGAACGTCAATGGCTCTTACGCCGCAATCGAAGGAATTACAAGCCCGGACGGGCGTGTGTTTGGAAAAATGGCTCATGCGGAACGGAAAGGGGAATCCGTCGCAGTGAACATTTATGGGGAGCAGGATATGAAATTGTTTGAATCGGGAGTAAAATATTTTCAGTAAAAGGAGATGTTTTTAGTGGAACAAACGAGAATCCAAATCCAGAAACTTGTCATATCCGCAATGTTATTAGCCGTCGGAATTGTCCTGCCGTTTTTTACAGGGCAGATTCCGCGGATTGGAAATATGCTTTTGCCCATGCATCTTCCCGCGCTGGTCTGCGGCCTGCTCTGTGGGTGGCAGTATGGCGGGACGGTTGGGGCGGTTCTTCCGCTGTTCCGGTATGCGCTTTTTGGGATGCCGCCCATGCCAAATGGCATAGCAATGGCATTTGAACTTGCGGCATACGGCATACTTGCGGGAATTTGTTACAGCCGTTCCCGCTGGAACTGCATGACTGCCTTATACCGTTCTTTATTCATCGCTATGATTGGCGGCAGGGTGGTCTGGGGAGTGGCAAGCATAATCATAATGGGATTGTCAAAATCAGTTTTTACATGGCAGATGTTTATCGCCGGGGCATGTTTCAATGCGATACCGGGAATCATCTTACAGCTTCTCTTTATTCCGGCTCTTATGGCAGCATTGGATAAAACAGGCGTGATCAGCATGGGACATCGTGTAAAAAATGTAAAATGCCCAGAAAAAAACAGATAAGAAAACAGATAAAAAATAAGAAAACAAGTAAAAACAGTTAGGAAAACAGAAAAGAGAACATATAAAAAACAGAAAAGAAACAGATAAAAAACATATAAGAAACAGAAAAGAAAACAGATAAAAAATAGTTAAGAAACGAAAATCTGTAAAAAGGGCTGTCGCAAAATATTTGCTATAGATAAGATATGGAATCAACCCACATAGATCGGATCCATAATGTATAGAAATCATATTTTGCAACAGCCTCTTTTTGCAGTTTTCCATTAGATACAGTGTATGGCTGGGTCGCGCAAAAAACAATCCGCTTTTCATGGATTATGTAAAATCATTTATTTAACCGGCCTTGCAAGTAAAGAGCCGCTTACCGCGCTATAGCCGGGAGCCCTTGACGCCCAAAGTGAGGTGATAATGGGTTTTCCGTTGCTCCCGTAACCTAAGCAGACATATCCCGTAAACATTTCCACATGATAGGTTGTATAAAAAGGATTGCTTAAGCTTCTTGATTTGAAGATTAGATCTCCCGGATTCAACTGCATATTCAGCACTCTTGCATAGCTGTATCCTCCCGGAATTAAACGGTTGTTTGCATTGCACCATACGGCCTCTGTGGAGCTTGTTCCCGGATAGTTAGAACTCCCAAAATTCACTCCCGCGCATTCCGTATAGGCTTTCCATACTAAAGAACTGCAGTCATAATAGCCGGGCAGGGCGCGTTTTGCCTGACTGTATTGCCAGTTTGCGCCGATATAGGAAGCTCTTTCGCATACTTTTTTTAACGCGGAAGTCGTGACGGAGACAGAGCAGCCGACCCGTCGTTTTCCGATTTTAGCTGAGATCATGACATTACCGGTTCTTTTGCCTTTCACCACTCCTTTTTTGGAAACAGTGGCGATTTTTTTATTGGAAGATGACCATGTAATGCCTTTTGGATTGCCAGTTAATTTCAATTTTTTGGTTTTTCCTTTTTCCAATAACAGAGAATTGGCAGAGATATTTACCGGTTTTATAGAGACCTTTATTTGAAACTTCTTTTTTGCAATATAGATCGTTAATTTCGTTTTGCATTTTTGGTTTGCCCGAATTTTAAAATGGAGGATATTTTCAGAAAGAGATGCGCTTGCCTGAACTTTTTTATTGGAGCTTTTACAGGACAGGTCGATGCCGTGCATAGTGTCATCTAACATTACCGGGCTGTTTATGGCAACGTCAAAAGTCATATTTTCATCATAGGAAATCGCGCCATAGGAATAAACCGGAACCAAATAAACTTCCGCATTGGTTTTCTTTAGTGTGACATTTGTCATGTCAAACACAGGTTCCGGCTTTTCAGAGAGCCAGTCTTTATCATTGGTAAGTCCGCGGCGGCTGTTTTTCATATCCGTTTCTTTCGCGCTGGCGTTTGCAGCGTTTAAAATCGTTCCACAGGCGAGTAGGATATAAAAACAGATTGCTGATACAAATAATTTTCGTTTCATGTCTTTCCTCCTGTTGTATGTTTCCAGTTTGTCATTTGATGTTTTTTATGTCAAATCAGAATAGGGAATCTGTATTTTTGGACGGAAATAAGAGACTGGAGCTGTGTTCCAGTCTCTAACTTTTAAATTTGGCCTAGGATATTGCATGTCCATGCGAAATTACTTGTTTGATATCCAGAGTATCCTGTTTTAACAGTACGCAGTCTGCGTATTTTCCTATGGTAATGCTTCCATATTCTTTGTCTTCCCCAATCGCTTTTGCCGGGTTAATCGTCGCGCATTTTACAGCGCTTTCTAATGGAAGCTCCATTTTTTGGACAGCAGTTTTCATGCAGTCCATCAAATTCGTAGCGGAACCGGCAATCGTGCCATCTTCTAATGTAGCAAGCCGTCCCGTCACTTTTACGGCAAGCCCGCCAAGGGAATAGTCGCCGTTTGGCATTCCGGTCGCCATCATGCTGTCACTGATTAAAATCATGCGGTCATCGCCAAAGATGGCAAACGCAGTCCTTACAGAAGCCGGATCAATGTGGATGCCGTCACAGATAATTTCCGGCGTCACTTTTTTCGTGTCAAATCCGGCTCCGATTAAAGCTGGCTTTCTGTGCGTAAATGGAGGCATAGCGTTAAATAAATGCGTGATATGGCTGGCTCCCGCTAAAAACGCTTCGCGGGCCGTGTCATAGTCACAGTCAGTATGTCCAATCGAAATACGCGCTTTGTCCGAAAATTCCCGGATGAAATCCATAGCGTTTTCTGTTTCCGGCGCAATCGTCGTCAGTTTTACAAGCCCGTCTGCAGCGTCAATTAGATGCTGGAACATTTCTTTATTTGGGGCGGTGACATATTTTGGATTCTGCGCGCCTTTTTTGCTCATGGCAATAAACGGCCCTTCTAAATTGATGCCGCAGATTCTTGCAGAGCTTCCGGCTTTCCATGCATCACGGTATGCTTTCGCATTTTTGCAGACGTCAATCAGAGTTTCTTCTGAAAGCGTCATAGAAGCCGGACAGATGGAAGTCACGCCGTTTTTCAGTTCGTATTCCGCCATTGCAGTCAAGGCTTCCATTGTAGCGTCGCAGAAGTCATGTCCCACACACCCATGGAAATGGATATCCATAAGCCCCGGAATCAGATAGCAGCCGGTTCCGTCAATGACTTCGGAATCCGATGCCGTATCAGAAAAGCGTCCGTTTTCTATATAGACGTCTTTTTGCGTAAATTTACAATCGTCTGTAAAAACAAGGGCATTTTTGATGACCATGATTAGTTCGCCCCCATTTCACTTAACTGCTTGTTGTAAACAGATAAAGCGGCTTCGTCAGCGACTAATGTTACATCTGGATGCATTTGCAGAATAGAAGCGGGAACGTCAGGAGTTACCGGCCCTAAAAATGCTTTTGCAACGATCTCCGCTTTATTTGCGCCGCTTGCAATGATTAAAATTTTCTTCGCCAGCATAATGGACTGGATGCCCATCGTATATGCCTGCGTCGGCACTTCATCAATGGAAGCGAAGAATCTGGAGTTTGCTTCAATCGTGCTCTTTGTCAGGTCAACGCAGTGCGTTCCTTTCGGAAAATCCGCAGCCGGCTCATTAAATCCGATATGCCCGTTTAAGCCAAGCCCTAGTAACTGTAAGTCAATGCCGCCCAGTTCCTTAATAATGGAATCGTGGTCGCGGCAGGCTTTTTCGCTGTCCGGCTCCATGCCGTTTGGAACGTGAGTCCTGCTCTGGTCAATATTGATTTTATCGAACAGGTTTGTTTTCATAAAATAGCGGTAGCTTTGGTCATTGTCTGCCGGAAGCCCGCGGTATTCGTCAAGATTGACAGAAGAAACATTTGAAAAATCCAAATCCCCTTTTTCGTGCCAGTTAATTAAATTTGCGTAGGTCCCAAGAGGCGTAGAGCCTGTTGCAAGGCCAAGCACGCAGTTCGGTTTTAAAATCACCTGCGCAGAAATAATATTTGCCGCTTTCCGGCTCATGTCGTCATAGTCTTTTCCCTGAATGATTTGCATTTGAATCCTCCTTAATTTGTATGATATTTTTATTATAGTACATTTTCAAAATTTCTCAATCCTAAGTTGTAAAAAATTAGAAAAAATAATATTGTTTGCAAAGCGCTTGTGATTCATATTTTGATATGGTAAAATATGGGTTAAGAAATCAAGGACGGATATGGTGCGCCACCCGGCATTGCGGGAACAATGCCGGGTAAGGGATGGTAATTTGGCTACCCACAATACAGAATGATTCTGCGATACACAATGCTATTATAAGGGAATTATTTTTTAATTACAACCGAAAGATGGCAGTGTGTATCAGAAAAAAAGAATTTTGGCCTTTAAATAAAACGGGGCGCATAGTGTGGACGCATACGAACGCCCCGTTCTTGGTTTCTCACAAAAGATATTCTGACAGAGGGCGGACGATTATGGTATCTGCGTGGGAGATCAAAACTATGGACGTTAGGAAGGGGAGGAGAGCGTTTCAAAAGAAAAATTTTTTTATACAGTCAATGCGTATTCTGTTTTCCGTTTCGTTTTTTATGGCGGGATTGTGCTATGAGCTGGCATGCGCGTTCGTAAGCATTGGATTGGGCCTGCTTTTGGCAGTCCAGTTAAAAAAACAGCCTCTTAGGTTTTACGTCAACGACGCCGCTGTATTTGCCTGTTCCATTCCGGCGTTTTAATTTGCTTGGCGCAGTAAATTACATTCTTTGACCATACCGGCAAGCGTGAATTCATTCGGAGATAAAGCCTTTTGCAGTTACAATTACAATGATGATAAGACGATGTATTTTAAGGGAGACGCCCCTGAAGTTGGAAAGGGGTTGTTTGGCAGCATTTCAAAGTCAGACGTTTATACTCCGGCAGAAAACCAAACATGGACAAACAATGTAAAGAAAAATTTTGAGGAGCATGTAAACTGGGGAGTTTGGGACCCGGCTACCGGAAAAATTATCAAAGAAGCGTCAGATGGCGCAGATAAAGAGGAACCCGGAGAGGACACGGAAAACAAACCAAATGGAGGAACAAACAAACCAAACGGAGGGACAGAAAATAAGCCAAATGGAGGAACGCAAAAGCCGCCTTCCGGTTCCGGCAATTCCAAAAATCCAAACACAGGCGGGACAAACAAACCTGTTCCGGCGGAAAAAGGCGAGCGGATAAAAGATTTGGGAAATGTAACTTATACTGTTACAAGCGCAGATGCAAAAAATCCAACGGCCGCATATACAAAGCCAAAGAACAAAAAAGTAACTTCCGTAACGATACCTTCTGAAGTAACGATCGGAGAGATCCGGTATCAAGTGACGTCTATATCTGCAAATGCCTTTAAAGATTATAAAAAATTAAAGAGCGCCACAATCGGTAAAAATATGCAAAGAATAGGGAAAAAGGCTTTTTTGGGCTGTAAAAACCTAAATAAAATTAATATCAGAGCAACAAAATTAAAGAGTAAAACGATAGGGGCTAAAGCACTTAAAGGCATCTATGCCAAAGCAGAAATCAAAACGCCAAAAAAGAAAAAAGAAGCGTATAAAAAGATAATACAGTCAAAAGGCGCCGGGAAAAAAGTAAAATTCAAAAATTAATACAGATACGGGAATCCGACAAGATACGGATTCCCGTAAATTTTATGGAAAAAATTGAAAATAGATTCTATTTGTGGTAAGGTAAAATGAATCGGGCATGGGTTGTTATGGGTAGCAAACACTACAAGGAGGGCATATGCGGATTGATTATTATGATATTGGAGTAAACTTATTTTGCAGGCAGTTTCCCGATCCGGAGAAAACTATTGCAGATGCGGCAAAAGCAAACGTTGCCTGCATTCTGACCGGGACCGATCAGAAGGAAAACCAAAAAATTCATGCATTTACTAAAAACCATGCCGTCTATGGGACGGCAGGCATCCACCCGCACAATGCAGATTCGGCAAAGCAGGAAGATTTTATAGAAATTGAAGAAATCATTACAGGGAATAAAAAAATCGTTGCGGTTGGGGAGTGCGGTTTGGATTATGACAGAATGTTTTCCACGAAAGAAAACCAGATAAGGTGCCTTGAAAAGCATATTGCCCTTGCGGAAAAGCTGGATAAGCCATTATTTTTGCATGAGCGGGATGCGGCGGGGGATTTTATCCGAAGGTTTAAAAAGCATCCGGAAATTTGCAAAAGATCCGTTGTGCATTGTTTTACCGGAAATAAAGAAACTTTAGATGCGTATCTTTCCATGGGGTTTAGCATTGGGATTACCGGCTGGATATGCGATGGCCGCCGCGCAAAGGATTTGCGGGAAGCTGTCCGTATGATTCCGTTAGACCGTATCTTGGTGGAAACGGATGCGCCGTATCTTACGCCAAAAAACGTGGCGGGGTTAGACAGGGTAAATACGCCGCAAAATATTGTTTATGTAGTAAAGGAATTAGCGAAATATAGGAACGTTTCCGAAGAAACGCTGATGGAACATGCAAAGAAGAATACAGAGCGGTTTTTTCATATCGGCGGGGAATGTAGAGAGGCATAAGCGGGGAATGCAAAAAGGCGTAAAAGGAATTGTGAAAAAACGCTTGCATATATGTAGGCGTATAGCTATACTAGAAGCATGTAAGATACATGGAATGATTGAAAACAGGAGGAATTTGAATGGAACAAAAGGGAAGATTGACACTGCCGACCGATGTGGATATGGTGGAGGAAACAATTCGGTTAAAAGAGTTATTGGGCGCAGATGCATTGAGGGATTGTGACGGGACGACATTTCCGGACGCCCTGCTTTCACAGGATGCGAAAAAGTATGCGACGTATTATACCACTAGAAAGGATAATGAGTGGGCAGAGGCCAATCCGGACGAGGTACAGCAGGAATATTTGATTAGCGACCGCGTGACAGCCCGTGGCGAGACGCTGCGGATTGAGCTGATGAAGGGATTCCATAGAGAGCAGTTAAAAGTGAATACAATCCATGACCCGAAACGTTGGTGGGAAGTGGTTGACCGCACGACGGGCGAAGTTGTGCCGACAGATAAATGGGAGTATGACGAGGCGAGCGGGGAAGTGGAAATTCAAACGGTTCCGTATCACGAATATACCGTTAGTTTTTTGGCGTTTTTGATTTGGGATCCGGTGCACATGTTTAACTTTATTACAAATGACTGGAAAGATGCGCCGCATCAGATTACGTTTGACGTGCGCCTGCCAAAGACGCAGCAGCATGTAAAAGAAAAGCTAAAACAGTGGTGTGAGGAGCATCCGGAAATCAATGTTGTGCGGTTTACAACGTTTTTCCATCAGTTTACGCTGACATTTGACGACCAAAAAAGAGAAAAGTATGTGGACTGGTTTGGTTACAGCGCAAGCGTAAGCCCATATATTTTAGAGCAGTTTGAAGAATGGGCGGGCTATAAATTCCGTCCGGAGTTTATCGTAGACGAAGGGTACCATAATTCAATTTTCCGCGTGCCGAGCAAAGAATTTCGGGATTATGTGGAATTTCAGCAGATAGAAGTCAGCAAGTTAGCGAAAGAGATTGTAGACATTGTCCACTCTTATGGAAAAGAAGCGATGATGTTTGTGGGCGATCACTGGATTGGAACGGAGCCGTTTGGCAAGTATTTTGCAAACATTGGGCTGGATGCGGTTGTTGGCTCTGTGGGCGACGGCGTCACGATGCGTATGGTTTCCGATATTAAAGGCGTAGACTATACGGAAGGAAGGCTTTTGCCGTACTTTTTCCCAGATGTATTCTGTGAAGGCGGCGATCCGATTAAAGAAGCGAAAGAGAACTGGTTAAAAGTCCGCCGCGCAATTTTGCGTTCTCCGCTTGACCGTATTGGATACGGCGGGTATTTGAAGCTTGCGGCGCAGTGGGACGGCTTTGTGGATGCGATTCAGTATGTAGTCGGCGAGTTTAGGCATATCCATGAAAATATGCAGGGTAAAAGCGCTTACACGGCTCCGTTTAAAGTGGCTGTTTTAAGCTGCTGGGGCGCGTTGCGCGGCTGGATGTCAAATCAAGTGCATCATTCTATCTGGCACAGGGAAATTTATTCTTACACGGGCGTGCTGGAATGTTTGAGCGGTATGCCGTTTGATGTGGAGTTTATTACATTTGACGATATTAAGAACGGGATTGCAGAGGACATTAAGGTAATTATCAATTCTGGAGACGCTTATACGGCGTTTAGCGGCGGCGAGTATTGGACAGATGAAACCGTTTTGACGAATATCCGTAAATTTGTGGACAATGGCGGCGGATTTATCGGAGTTGGCGAGCCGACGGCTTGCCAGAATCAGGGACGGTTTTTCCAATTAAGCGACGTGCTTGGCGTAGACCGTGAGATGACCTATTCTTTAAGTACGGATAAATATAATGAGTTGAACCGGAATCATTTTATTTTAGAGGATATTGAAGGCGACATTGATTTCGGCGAGGGCATGAGCCGGATTTATGCGCAGGGTGAGAACTATCAGATCTTAAGCATGGACAAAGAGTACAGCCAGCTTGTCGTAAACGACTATGGGAAAGGCCACGGCGTATATTTTGCAGGGCTTCCATATTCTCCGCAGAACTGCCGGATTTTGCTTCGCGCAATTTATTATGCAGCGGGTGAAATCGAGGAGATGAAGAAGTTCTATGTGACGAATATGGATACGGAAGTTGCAGTCTTTGAGAAGTCTGGTAAGATAGCGGTAATTAACAACGCAAAAGAACCGAGAAAAACGGATCTTTATGTAAATGGAGAGCTGTTTGAGAAGCTTGAGCTTGCGGAAATGGAAATGCGGTGGGTAGATTATAAAGCATAGATAAATAAGCGTTTTCTGTGATGCAAAGAGGCTGTTACAAACATCGGTTAAATTGCCAATAAAAAACAAGAAAAAAGAATTGACAAATGAACTGGAAAGTAACATAATAATAGCGTAAAAACTGACAAGGGAGTCAGAAATCCAAAGGGATTTCTGTTCCCTTTTTTTATGCCAAGCAAAAGGAAATAAAAAGAGAGGAGTCAGTCAAATGGAACATAAACTAAAAAACAGAGGCTTATACCACGCGCAGTTTGAGCATGAGAATTGCGGAATTGGGGCTGTCATCAACAGTAAGGGGAAGAAAACCCGCCAGACCGTAGAAAATGCTTTGAACATTGTGGAAAATTTAGAGCATAGGGCAGGAAAAGATGCAGATGGCAAAACCGGAGACGGCGTAGGGATTTTGCTTCAGATTTCACATAAATTTTTTAAAAAAGTATGCAGCCGGGAGCAAATTCCAATAGGGGAGGAGCGGGACTATGGCATCGCCCAATTTTTCTTTCCTCAGGACGAATTACAGCGGAATCAGGCGAAAAAGATGTTTGAGATCATTGTGGAAAAAGAGGGGTTAGAGCTTTTAGGGTTTCGTGAAGTTCCGGTTTATCCAGAAGTTTTAGGAGAAAAAGCAAAAGCGTGTATGCCGTATATTGCGCAGGCGTTTCTGAAAAAACCAAAGGGCGTCAGACAGGGGATTGAATTTGACCGCAGACTTTACATTGCCCGCCGGATCTTTGAGCAGAGCAATGACAATACCTATGTTGTGTCAATGTCCAGCCGTACAATCGTCTATAAGGGTATGTTTTTAGTCGGGCAGTTGCGGACATTTTTCGCGGATTTGCAGGATCCGGATTATGAAACGGCCATTGCGCTTGTGCATTCCCGCTTCAGCACGAACACAAATCCGAGCTGGGAACGGGCGCATCCGAACCGTTTTATGGTACACAACGGAGAAATCAATACAATCCGCGGCAATGCGGATAAAATGCTTGCAAGGGAAGAAACCATGGAATCCGAATATTTAAAAGGGGAGCTGCACAAAGCGCTTCCCGTTGTAGACGCCCGCGGCTCCGATTCCGCAATGTTGGACAACGCATTGGAATTTCTTGTAATGAGCGGCATGGATCTGCCTTTGGCAATGATGATTGCCATACCAGAGCCTTGGAGCAAAAATCAGACGCTCTCTCAGGACGAGCGAGATTTTTATCAATATTATGCAACCATGATGGAGCCGTGGGACGGTCCCGCTTCGATTGTGTTTTCTGACGGCGATGTGGCGGGAGCCGTGCTAGACCGTAACGGGCTGCGTCCGTCCCGTTATTATGTTATGAAAAATGGGGACGTGATTTTGGCTTCTGAAGTGGGCGTTTTGGATGCGCCGGAAGAAGAAATTGTTTTAAAAGAACGGCTGCATCCCGGAAAAATGCTGCTTATAGACACTTTGGCAGGAAAAATATTACAGGATCGTGAGTTAAAAGACATTTATACAGCCAGACAGCCTTATGGCGAATGGCTTGACGGCAATCTTGTGGAATTAGGGCAGATAAAAATTCCAAATAAAGGCGTAGAGGAGTATGACAGCGTAACACGGAAAAAATTGCAGAAAGCATTCGGCTATACCTATGAAGAATACCGCAATTCCATTTTAAATATGGCATTAAACGGAAGTGAATCCATTGCGGCAATGGGAGCGGATACGCCGCTTGCGGCTCTGTCAGAGAAAAACCGTCCGCTTTTTGACTATTTTAAACAGATGTTTGCTCAGGTGACGAATCCGCCAATCGATGCGATTCGGGAAGAAATCGTAACTTGTACGACGATTTATGCTGGAAAAAAAGGAAATTTGTTAGAGGAGAAAGCAAAAAACTGCCATGTTTTAAAAATAAACAACCCTATTTTGACAAATACGGATATGTTAAAAATCAAATATATGGAACAAGAGGGGTTTCGCGTTTCCGTTGTGCCGATTCTCTATTATAAGAGCGCAAACTTAGAACATGCGATTGAGCGTTTGTTTGTGGAAGTGGATAAGGCATATAAAGACGGAGCGGATATCCTTGTGCTGTCTGACAGGGGCGTAGATGAAAACCATGTGCCGATTCCGTCCCTTCTGGCAGTGTCTGCCGTCCACCAGCATTTAGTGGATACGAAAAAACAGACTTCTTTTTCTCTGATTTTAGAATCTGGAGAGCCAAGGGAAGCGCATCATTTTGCGGCGCTTTTGGGTTATGGCGCCTGCGCCATAAATCCGTATCTTGCGCTTGACTCTATCCATGAATTAATAGAAGATAAACTGTTAGAGAAAGATTATTATGCCGCGGTGTTAGATTATAACGCCGCAATCCTGCATGGCATTGTAAAAATTGCTTCGAAAATGGGGATTTCTACGCTTCAGTCCTATCAGGGCGCAAAGATTTTTGAAGCGGTTGGAATATCAAAGGCAGTGATTCGCAAATATTTTTCGGGAACCGTAAGCCGTGTCGGCGGCATTACAATAGAAGATATTGCAAAACAGACAGATGCGCGCCATTCACAGGCGTTTGATCCATTGGGGCTTGAAACGGAGCTGACATTAGAAAGCCTTGGAAAGCATAAACTGCGGGCAGGAGGGGAAGCGCATCGCTATAATCCGGAAACGATCCATCTTTTGCAGCAGGCGGCATGGACGGGAAATTATGCCATATTTAAAGAATACACGAAAAAAATAGACGAAGAATCCAGCGGATATTTGCGGAGCCTTTTGGATTTTTGTCCGGCTGCAAAAGAGATTCCGTTAGAAGAAGTGGAAAGCGCAGATGAAATTGTCAAACGGTTTAAAACAGGCGCAATGTCGTATGGCTCCATTTCACAGGAAGCGCATGAGACGCTTGCCATTGCGATGAACCGCCTGCATGGAAAATCCAATTCGGGCGAAGGCGGGGAGAGTGAAGAACGGCTTGCTTCTTCCGGAGGAAGGGAGGACAGATGCTCTGCCATCAAACAGGTTGCTTCTGGCAGGTTTGGCGTGACAAGCCGCTACCTTGTCAGCGCAAAAGAAATCCAGATTAAAATGGCGCAAGGCGCGAAACCGGGGGAAGGCGGGCATCTTCCGGGGAAAAAAGTATATCCGTGGATTGCAAAAACAAGGCATTCCACCGCAGGCGTAAGTTTAATTTCCCCGCCTCCGCACCATGACATCTATTCCATTGAAGATTTGGCGCAGTTAATCTATGATTTAAAAAACGCAAATAAAAATGCCGCGGTTTCCGTTAAATTAGTCTCGGAAGCAGGCGTTGGGACTGTTGCGGCAGGCGTGGCGAAAGCGGGGGCTATGGTAATTTTAATTTCTGGTTATGACGGCGGGACAGGCGCTGCGCCGGAAAGTTCCATACACAATGCGGGCCTGCCATGGGAATTAGGGCTTGCGGAAACGCATCAGACGCTTTTACAAAACGGATTAAGAAATTGCGTGAAACTTGAAACGGACGGAAAATTAATGAGCGGCAGAGACGTTGCAATAGCGGCTCTGCTTGGCGCGGAGGAATTTGGCTTTGCCACTGCGCCGCTTGTGGCAATGGGCTGCGTGATGATGCGGGTCTGCAATCTTGACACATGCCCGGTTGGGATTGCAACGCAAAATCCCAAGCTTCGGAAACGCTTCAAAGGAAAACCAGAGTATGTTGAAAATTTTATGCGTTTTATTGCGGAAGAACTTCGGGAATATATGGCAAAACTGGGCTTTCGCACAGTCAATGAAATGGTGGGGAGAAGCGACTGCTTAAAAGTAAAAGAGGACGCTGCATCGCCGATGGCGCAAAAAATAGATTTAAGCGCGGTTTTATACCGTCCGACCGAAGGCGTCCCGCAAAACGCCACCTTCCTTCCGGAAAAAGCTTACGATTTTAGGTTAGAGCAAACATTAGACGAGAAAGTATTGCTGAAAAAATTAAAAACGGCGCTTATGAAGGGGCAAAAGGCTTCTTTGGATATTAAGGTCAAAAATACAGACCGTTCTTTTGGAACGATGTTAGGCGCCCAGATGACCTGCCTGCATAAAGAGGGGCTTAAGGAAGACACAATTATAGTAAACTGCAGTGGTTTTGGCGGACAGAGTTTCGGGGCGTTTATCCCGAAAGGGCTGACTTTGAAGCTTTGCGGCGATACCAACGATTATTTTGGGAAAGGGCTTTCCGGCGGGAAACTTGTGTTATATCCGCCCAAAAACAGGGGCTATCTGGCAGAAGAAAACATTATCGCGGGAAACGTGGCGCTTTATGGAGCGACCGGCGGCGCTGTTTTTATATGCGGCGTGGCGGGAGAGCGTTTTGCTGTGCGTAATTCCGGCGCGTATGCCGTTGTGGAGGGCGTCGGGGAGCATGGCTGTGAGTATATGACAGGCGGCAGGGTCGTTGTGTTAGGAAAGACGGGGAAAAACTTTGCTGCGGGAATGAGCGGCGGCATTGCCTATGTTTTGGACGAAGACAGCCATCTTTACCGGAATTTGAATAAAGACATGATTTCGATTGAAAAAGTGGAACAGAAACATGACGTTTTGGAATTAAAGGCGATGATAGAAGCGCATACAAAGGAAACCGGTTCTGAAAAAGGCAGGAAACTATTAGGCCATTTTGAAGAATATCTGCCAAAGTTTAAGAAGATTATCCCATATGACTATAAAAAAATGACTGCCTTATCCCAGAAATGGGAAGAAAAAGGCATGAATAGTGAACAGGCGCAGATGGAAGCGTTTCACGAAAGTTTTCAAAAGAAAGAGAGTGAGGGATAGAAGATGGGAAAAGCAACAGGATTCTTGGAATATCAAAGAATAGACGCGAAAGCGGAAAATGCGGACACGCGTGTGAGCCATTTCCGTGAATTTCATACGCCATTGTCATGGGAAGAACAAAAGACGCAGGGCGCAAGATGTATGGACTGCGGCGCGCCATTTTGCCAAAACGGCGGGATGCTAAATGGCATGGCGTCCGGATGCCCGCTCCATAACCTTGTCCCAGAGATGAATGATTTCGTCTATAAAGGAAACTGGAAGAAAGCGTTTGAACGGTTAGACCGTACAGATTGTTTCCCGGAATTTACGGGAAGGGTCTGCCCTGCGCTTTGTGAAGCCGCCTGCGTCTGTAATTTAGGCGGCGATCCGGTTGCCACGAAAGCAAATGAGCTGGCAATCATTGAATATGCGTTTTCCCATGGATATATGGAACCTAAGCCGCCCAAACTGCGTACTGGCAAAACAGTCGCCATCGTCGGAAGCGGCCCGGCCGGGCTTGCGGCGGCGCAGCTTTTAAACCGCAGAGGGCATAGCGTCACTGTATTTGAGCGCAGTGACCGGATTGGAGGACTGTTGCGCTATGGCATCCCAAATATGAAACTGGAAAAACAGGTGATCGACCGCAGGTTAAAACTGATGGAAGCGGAAGGGATTGCATTTCAGGTAAATACGGACGTAGGAAAGGATTTCTCTTCGGAAAAATTATTAGAGAAGTTTGACAGAATCCTTCTTGCCTGCGGCGCTTCTGAGCCAAGGGATATTCCGGTGAAAGGCAGAGAAGCAAAACAGATTTATTTTGCCGTCGATTTCCTATCCGCCGTGACAAAAAGCCTTTTGGATTCTGGATTAAAGGACAAATCCTATCCTATGGCAAAAGGCAGGAATGTATTAGTGATTGGCGGCGGGGATACGGGAAATGACTGCGTTGGGACGGCGATCCGCCTTGGCGCAAAATCCGTGACACAATTAGAAATGATGCCAAAACCGCCCAAAGAACGGGGCGCCCAAAATCCATGGCCGCAATGGCCGCGCATCCTAAAAACGGACTATGGGCAGGAGGAAGCGGCTGCGGCATTTGGCAGTGATCCACGCATTTATCAGACGACAGTCAAAGAATTTCAAGCAGATCAGGACGGGAATGTCAAAAAAGCCATTCTGATAAAATTAAAGCCAGAGCAGGACGCCAAGAGTAAAAGAATCACAATGGAGCCCATTGAGGGGAGCGAAACCGAAATAGACGCCGATCTTGTGTTAATTGCCGCCGGATTTATGGGAGCGCAGACGTATGTGGCGGATGCATTCCAAACAGCCGTCGACGAGAGAAGGAACGTTCTTGCAAAAGAAGGCAGTTATGAAACAAGCGCGCCACGGGTTTTTGCGGCAGGCGATATGCGGAGGGGGCAGTCTTTAGTTGTCTGGGCAATCTGCGAAGGGCGGCAGGCGGCAAAAGCCATCGACCAGTCTTTAATGGGGTATACAAACCTTTCATAGAAATGCAAAAAAGGAGAAGAATAGTTCATGGAAACATACAGGAAAGCAGAGATAGTCAAAATGGCAGAAGCAGAGAATGTGGAGTTTATCCGCCTTCAATTTACCGATATGTTTGGAATGTTAAAAAGCATTGCCGTTCCATCTGGCCGCCTGCAAAAAGCGCTGGAAGAAAATTTTTCAATCGATCCCGCTTCTTTGGAAGGCTTTGCAAAAGAAGCGGAAGCGGATCTTTATTTAAAACCCGATCTAAACACGTTTGCGATTTTGCCATGGCGCCCGCAAAACGGCAAAGTGGCCCGTTTGTTGTGTGACGTGTGCAACGAGGACGGGACGGAGTGCGCGGTAAGCCCGCGTGGGATTTTAAAAAAATCCATAGAAAAAGCAAACAAGCTGGGCTACACATTAAAATTGAATCCCGAATGTGAATTTTTCCTGTTCCATACAGACGAAAACGGCCTGCCAACGACGGTTTCCCATGAGCGGGCAGGCTATCTTGATACGTCTCCGATTGATTTAGGGGAAAATACGAGGCGTGAGATTATTTTGACGCTGGAAGAAATGGGGTATGTCATTGATTCTTCCCATCACGAAATTGCCACTGCCCAGCATGAAATTGATTTTACATTTGAAGATGCGCTTGCGACGGCAGATAAAGTCATGACCTTTAAAATGGCTGTGCGCACGATTGCAAGGCGTTATGGTTTATATGCGACGTTTATGCCGAAACCAAGAAAAGATGCAAACGGTTCAGGCATGCACTTAAATATGCGTCTGTTTAAAGATGGGCAAAATGCGTTTACAGACGTAAACGGAGCGTTAAGCCGGACGCTAGAATCGTTTTTGGCGGGTATTATTTTGCATCTTTCCGGCATGACTGCAATTTTTAACCCTCTCGTAAATTCTTATAAGCGTCTTTCGTCCGGATTTTTTGCCCCGTCTGAGATTACTTCGCCGGACAGACGGCAAAATGCGTTAATCCGCGTCCGTAAAAAGAAAAACGGGCCGGCAGACTTAGAGCTGCGCAGTCCGGATTCCGCAGCAAATCCTTATCTTTTGGCGGCGCTGTGTTTGGAGGCGGGATTAGATGGCATAGAAAAAGGGCTTTCTATGCCAGAAGAATTAAAAGAAGATCTTCGCGCATTAACCGGTGGGCAAGGAATAGAAAAAGGGGGCTTATGCCTGCCGGAAAATCTGGGCGTGGCGCTAAATGCGATGCAAAACGATTCTTTTATTCGGGAAGTGTTAGGGGAATCATTTGTATCTGCTTATCAGAATGCAAAGAAAACAGAATGGAAACGTTATCTGGAAGAAATCACGCCATGGGAATTAGACCACTATTTGTACTTGGTGTAAAAACCACGAGTGATATTTGGCGTAAAGTAGCGGGCGGAGGCGTGGAATGAGAGTAATCGTTGTGGCATTGCCGAAATTAGAAGATGCAAAAAAAATAAAAAACATTTTGATTGGACATGGTTTTTTTCATGTTGTTGCCTGTCCGTCCGCTTCTTTGGCGCTTCAAACAGTAAACCAGCATGAGTATGGGTTAGTGATCAGCGCTTTGCGTCTGCCGGATATGTATTATCTGGAATTATACGACAGCCTTCCAGATTATTTTGAATTTATCCTATTGGGGAAAGCGGATAGACTGGCGGAAGCGGAACATGGCATTTTATCTTTGGCGGCGCCGTTTAAAGTTTTGGATTTGGTAAACACGGCGGAAATGGCGCTTTGCCAGCTAGAGCGTCGGATAAAAAAAGAAAAATCAGTGAGAAAGAGGAGTGAAAAAGAAGAAACTGATATTAAAAATGCGAAACGCCTGTTAATGGAGCGGAACCACTTTTCGGAGGAAGATGCGCACAGGTATCTCCAAAAATGCAGTATGGATACGGGATCAAATATGGCGGAAACGGCGCAGATGATACTCTGTCTTCTGTTTGAATGAGCGTTTCCCGAAATAAAGCAAAGCGGCGTATGTCTTGGCAATTAGAAAGAGACATACGCCGTTTTGACTGCGCAATAAAAATAAGGTTGAGGGATAAGGGATTTTATGGCATAATGAGGAATAGAAAAAATGGCGTGATAGAAACGTATGACAAAAGATTGGAGAAAAAGATGATAGAAATTGAAGTTTTGGGGGATGAAGTATTAAAAGGAAAGCAGATTACGAAACAAGAAGCGTTAGAGCTTTATCAGATGCCGCTTGAGCCGCTGTGCAAAAAGGCAGATGAAATCCGTCAGCATTACTGTGGCAATATATTCGATCTCTGCGCGATTATCAATGGGAAAAGCGGCAAATGCTCTGAAAACTGCCGTTTTTGCGCGCAATCTGCGTACAGCAGGACAGATGCGGCGGAATATCCGCTGTTGTCAAAAGAAGAAATTTTAACTCAGGCAAAGCAAAATGATTCACAAGGCGTATTGCGTTATTCCATCGTTACTTCCGGGAAACGCCTTTCGGAAGAAGAAATCAGCCAAATGTGCGAGACAATCCGTGTTATCAGGGAGGAGACAGGGATTTCCGTCTGTGTTTCGTTTGGGCTTTTAACGGAAGAGCAATTTAGGAAACTAAAAGAGGCGGGGGCGGAAAGAGCGCACAATAACTTAGAAGCGTCCCGCAATTTTTTTCCAAATGTCTGCACGACGCATACATTTGAGGACAAAATTGCAACGGCGCAGGCAGCGAAAGAAGCGGGGCTTGCAGTTTGCAGCGGCGGGATTATGGGACTTGGCGAGACGGAGGAAGACAGGGTTGATCTGGCGATGACGCTTCGCGCGCTTGGCGTAAAAAGCGTTCCGGTCAATCTGTTAAACCCGATTTTAGGTACGCCGTTTGCGCAGAATGAAAGGCTGTCAGAAGAAGATATGCGCCGCATTATAGCCGTATTCCGTTTTATCCTTCCGGATGCCTTTATCCGCCTTGCGGGCGGCAGGGGGCTTTTGCCGGACAAAGGGAGAAGCTGCTTTTTATCTGGGGCAAATGCCGCCATTTCCGGCGATATGCTGACGACGGCAGGCATTACGGTAGAAACGGATATGCAGATGTTAAAAGAAATCGGATATGAAGTCAGGCGTGGCGCCGAATAAGAATCCTGATAAAAAAGATTGCATTTTTTAGTTATTCTGTTATACTAAGATTAAATTTCAAAAATCCCCAGCCGTTTTGGCGGGGATTTTTTAAAAGGAAAATATAGAAAAGAAAGAGGAGAATGCCATGCCGGACAACAAAACATTCAGTGGCGCCGCAGGGGAGCGCATGTATGACACAAAAGGAAAACTCATACAGGCCCATGGCGGGCAGATTCAAAAATTCACAGTAAATGGAACGAAACGCTGGTACTGGATTGGCGAAGACAAGACGGACGGATACCGTCCCTGCGGCGGAATCCATATGTACAGTTCAAGCGACCTGTTTCAATGGAAGGACGAAGGCGTAATTTTAAGAACTATGGATACAATAGAAGATTTTATGCTTCCTTATTTTAAACAAACATACGGCGATTTGGATCGGATAGAACAGAAGCGTCTATTTGTCGATTTAGACAGGCAAAACTGTGTGATAGAACGGCCGAAAATCATTTATAATAAGAAAACAGGCAAATATGTCATCTGGTTTCACGCAGACGGACGCTGTCCCGGAAGCGAAGGAGACTATGGAAAAGCCAAAGCCGGCGTAGCCATAGCGGATTCCCCAACCGGAAATTTTCGTTTTCTGGGCAGTTATAAACTAAATTACCACAATGATCCGACAGCGGATTACGGTTTTGACGGCTGGGAAAACAGGGGAAGCGTCCGTGATATGAATTTGTTTTTAGATAAAGACGATACGGCTTATATTATTTATTCTTCGGAGGGAAACCGGACAACCTATATTTCAAAACTAAACGATGCCTATACAGCGCTTGCCGCCGAGAGAGACACAGCGCGGGAAGGCATAGACTTCACCCGCAATTTTATTGGCGCTTATAAAGAAGCCCATGCCATGTTCCATTATAAAAATAAATACTATTTGATTCAATCTGGCTGTACCGGCTGGAGCCCAAACCCTGCAAGCTATGCTGTCGCAGACTGCCCAATGGGGCCATGGAAAGAAATGGGGGACCCCTGTCCTGACGTTGGAAAAGAAACGACTTATGATTCTCAAAGCGCATGCGTTATCCCAGTTGAGGAAGAAAACGGAATCTATGTCTATATGGGCGACCGCTGGAACGAACAAGACCTTGCAGATTCCAGATACGTCTGGCTTCCAATTCAATTTTTTCCGGATAGTAGAATTGCCCTTCCCCGTATGGAAAACTGGACGTTTAACTGAGGATATTAGCCTTTGCCCCTCTTTACAAGGTATCCCGATAATGCTACAATCATAAAATAGAGACCCAAAAACCAAAAAACGAGGTAAAAACAATGAGACTGGCGCAAAAGTTAAAAAAATATGCAGGCCGGCAGAAAACAAAACGAGAAAGGATAACAGAAAACGTGGAAAATGAAGATTTTTTAATCAGCCAGATTGATGAATTTAGGGAGAAGGCAAGACAGCTTCAAGGCTTGCTCGCATCCAAAGAAAATAAAGTCCAGCAGCTTCAGGAGATTGTGGCGGAACGGGAGGGCAAAGCAAAAGAGCTTTCTGACATGATAGAAGAACGGCAGGACGCCGCGGACCGTGTTGTGGCAGGCGTAGGGGCGCAGATTGACGGCATGGTGGAAAAGGTGGACGCAAAGCTAAACGAGCTGAATGAAACATTTGCCGAACGTCTTGCGGAAAACGCCGTCAACAGTACAGACCAGAGTGAAGAAGTCCGCTCCTTAATTGAGGAGGAAAACAAAAAACTGACGGAAACAGTGGAAAGCTTAAACGGCCAGTTTGATAAAATAAAAAATGAAATCTGTGAGAAAATACATACAGAGGACGTAAAATGTTACCGGAACATTCAGACATTAATTGATGAGTCTGACAAGAAGTTAGAAGAAATGGAAGAAAAAATCCAAAAGCTTTCTTCCACAAAGACAATGCTTGGAATTATAATTGTCATTGCCCTGCTTAATGCGGCAGCGGCGGCGGCAGTGATAGCCCGCATTTTCGATCTTATATAAAAAGTAACATTTTTAGGGAAATTTGAATATATTATATAAGATAAGCAAAGTATGGGCGTCACAAAAAGCAGTACAGAAATCGCTTGAGGGACGCCCTGTTCCTTGTATACAAAATTCAAAAGATTGGCAGGTGAGGAAAGTATGGGAATCAATCAGGAAAAGCAAGTTTGGGTGATCGGCCATAAAAATCCGGACACGGATTCCATCTGCGCGGCGATTGCATACGCAGAGCTAAAAAATCAGACAAGTGAAATCCGGCATAAGGCAAAACGCGCTGGGAATATTAATGAAGAAACGAAATATGTATTAAATTATTTTCATATGGAAGAACCTGAATTAGTGACAGACGTCAGGGCGCAAATAAAAGACATATCCTTCCGTCAGACGGCGGGAGTAAGCGAGCACATTTCATTAAAGCTTGCATGGGAGCTGATGAACATGGAAAACGTCGTGACGCTTCCGGTTATAGGCGTAAATAACCAGTTGCGCGGTTTAATTGTCACAAGGGATATTGCCACTTCCTATATGGACGTTTATGACGCCCGCATTTTAGCGACAGCCAAAACGCCGTATAAAAATATTGCCGAGTCTTTAAAAGGAAGTATTTTAGCCGGCAACGGGCATGCGCATTTTACAAAAGGAAAAGTCGTTGTGGAAACGTCAAGCCCTGACTGTATGGACGAATACATTCAGGCGGAAGATTTGGTGATTGTAGGCGGCCAGAGAGAGTCACAGCTACAGGCAATCGAACAAAACGCAAGCTGCCTTGTCGTCTGTTCCGGTTTTGCTGTCAGCAGGGACGTAATTCAGGCGGCAGAGAAACGGGATTGTATGGTGATCGGGACGCCATATGATATGTTTACCGTGGCGCGTTTGATTAACCAGAGTATGCCAATCAAACACTTTATGACGAAAAAAAATTTAATCCGTTTCGATTTGGAGGATTATGTGGACGACGTGCGGGAAGTTATGTCGAAAGTGCGACACAGGGATTTCCCGATTGTGGACGATGAGGGGAATTACGTCGGCATGATTTCAAGACGGTATTTGTTTAATACCCAGAAAAAGCAGATTATTTTAGTCGACCACAATGAGGAGACGCAGGCAGTTGACGGAATTGGCGGCGCAGAAATTTTAGAGATCATTGATCATCACAGGCTTGGCAGTTTAGAAACGATGTCTCCGGTCTTTTTTAGAAACCAGCCATTGGGCTGCACATCGACAATTATTTATCAGATGTATCACGAAAAAAATGTCGAAATCCCGAAACGGATTGCCGGAATTTTATGCGCGGCGATTATTTCCGATACTTTGATGTTCCGTTCACCGACCTGCACTGCCGTAGACAAAGCGGCGGCGGAAGAATTGGCGATTATTGCCGGAATTGATATTGAGTTACTTGCAAAGAATATGTTTCAGGCGGGCAGTGACTTCAACCGGAAATCGCCGGAAGAAATTCTCTATCAGGATTTTAAAACGTTTACCGTAGGCCAATATGAATTTGGCGTGGCGCAGCTTAGCGCGATGAGCAGAGAAGAATTAGAAACTGTCCATGGGAAGTTAAAAACGTATATTTTCGAAGTGTTAAAAGATCATAAGTTAGATATGGCGTTTATTATGCTGACCGATATTTTAGAGGAATCTACAATATTAATGACCGCGGGGGAAGATGCTGACACAATCGTTGGCCGGGCATTTTCAGCAAAGAGAGAGGAACATGGTTATTTGTTAAAAGGCGTTGTATCGCGGAAAAAACAGCTGATACCGGCGTTAATTGCGGCAATGCAGGAATAGCCAAAAACAATTCAGAGGGGATTAAAAGGATGTGATGCGTGATGAGGTTTGAAAAAATGGAAAATGGGATGCTGCGTTGTACGCTGACGCGGAACGATTTAGAGGAGAATGGCATTGAATTAGAAGACTTTTTTTCCAATTCCCCAAATGCCAGAGATTTTTTGGAAAAATTAATCCACATTGCAGAAGATGAGGTGGGTTACCGCGCGACAGGCAATATGATGTCGATTCAGGCGGCAATTCTGTCAGAAGATGAGATTGTCCTGACCTTTTCTGAAAGTCAGGTCAGCGGCGCGGAAATTATAGAGCATATCCGAAATATGTTTGGATCTTCCGCCGCGAAAGAATTTGATACGGAAAAGGAGCCTGCCGTAGAAGATGATATTTTAAAAGAAGCGGATAATCATAAAAAACGTGAAAAAGTCATTGAAGGGGACATGGGCGGCTACACATATCTGCTGACGTTTGTTTCTTTTACGAATGTGCGCAAATTCTGCCGGATACTGCCAGAAAATTCCAATGCAAAAAGCCGTCTGTATTATCTGGACCGCGATAAGCAATACTTTTTATGGGCGGACTTAAACCAAAGCGCCAGAGGGTATGTATACGAATTTGTCGCGGCTTCCATGGAATATGCAGGCACGATTGAAAAAGACAGCGCGCGCAGCAACTTTTTGGACGAACATGCCAAAGTCATAGTAAAAGAAGACGCCTTAGAAACGCTTGCGCGTTTATAAGGCGGCGTCTATTGAATCAGCATATCCATAAGATAAGTGTAAATTTCAATGTTTTGCTCCTGCCAGTTTTTGCAGACGGCTTCTGCCTGCGCTTTCGACTGCACATGAACTGTTAATTCGATGACAGGGCTGTTTTTTTCCTTTAGCTGGCAGTGGACTTGAAAACCTGTATCGGTAGATTTGTAATAATCTGCCGTGACAGCGTTTTCATTTTTAAATTCCATGCCATTTTTGGCAAAGTAGTTTCTCATGTCCGATTCAATGGCGGGCGTGATTTTATCTTCAAAAAAGCGGAGTGTGTCTTTGCCAAGCGCAGTAATGGAATACTGCGTATTGCCATGCGTAGACTTGCATCGGAGAAGTTCCGAGTCTAACAGGCTGCTAATGATCTGCTGGATTGTAAAATAATCCGTATAGTCATATTCGAGAAAGAAATTCGCTATCTGGGTATTTGACAGAGGAAAATCCACTTTATCTAACATCGTTAAAACCGTCATTTTATAAATGGTGTTTGGATCTGCCATTTCACTGCCTCCGATTAAATTTGGATATGCGCTTTTACTGCGCTGCAGACGGCTTCTGCCACGCGTGGGTCAAACGCTTCCGGCATTATAAAATCTTCGTTTAATTCCGTATCGCTGACAAGCCCGGCAATCGCCTTTGCAGCGGCTAATTTCATTTCTTCCGTAATCTTTGTGGCGCGCCCTTCCAAAGCCCCTTTGAAAATTCCCGGAAATGCGACTACATTATTGATTTGGTTTGGGAAATCGCTTCTTCCTGTGCCTACGACTTTTACTCCAGCGGCTTTTGCATCTGTCGGCATAATCTCCGGCGTAGGATTTGCCATGGCAAATATAATTGCGTCCTTGTTCATAGAAGAAGCCATCTTCGGGCTGACAAGGTTTGGCGCAGAAACGCCGACAAAAATATCCGCTCCTTTTAACGCGTCTGCCAATGCGCCGCGTTGATTTTCTAAGTTCGTCACTTCCATCATATTCTTTTGCATCCAGTTTAAATTCGTGCAGTCTTTATGCAGAATCCCGTCTCTGTCACACATAGTAATATGTAGAAATCCATATTGCAGCAACAGTTTTGTAATAGCGATTCCGGCAGATCCGGCGCCGTTTACAACAACTTTGCAAGTTTCTTTTTGTTTTCCCGTTACTTTTAAGGCGTTTATAATGCCGGCAAGCACGACAATCGCCGTTCCATGCTGATCGTCATGGAAGACCGGAATGTCTAACTGCTGTTTTAAGCGTTCTTCAATTTCAAAACACCGCGGCGCGGAAATATCTTCTAAATTAATGCCGCCAAATGCAGGCGCAATCTGTGTGACTGCTTTTATAATCTCCTCTGTGTCTTGCGTGTCTAAACAGATTGGAACGGCATTCATGCCGCCAAATTCTTTAAACAGCGCGCATTTGCCTTCCATTACAGGCATAGCGGCATACGGGCCGATGTTTCCAAGCCCTAAGACTGCGCTTCCGTCGGAAACGACGGCGACAGTGTTTGCTTTCATCGTATAGGTGTAGGCGAGGTTTTTGTCCTTGGCAATTTCCTTGCAGGGCTCTGCAACGCCGGGCGTGTATGCAATGGAAAGCGCGTCGCGGTCTTTGACGGCGGCTTTCGACACTATCTCCAATTTTCCATTCCATTCCCTGTGGGCGGCTAACGCCCGTTCTCTGTAATCCATTTTCGTCACTCCTTTTTGGTTCGTTCCTTCATCATAGCATTTTAAATAAAACAAATCAAGAAAAAGGGCTTTTTATTTTCTTGGAGTTGTTGTATAATGAAAAACAAGTGAGTGTGATAAAATTATCAGTTTATAATTAACTGTTTATTCATGGTATCTCTTTCAGTTGTCATATCAGACAAGAATCCCGTAGGATTATATAAAAGGAAACGAAACTCAGTGCCCGAAAAAGAGCGCAAGGGACAAGTATGCAAATAGGAGAGCGAGTATGAGAGAAAAATATGAAAGCCTGTCAGTAACCGTGTTAAAAGATTTAGCAAAAGCAAGGGGGATTACGCATTTATCAGGCATGAAAAAGCAGCAGGTAGTGGAAGCAATGCTTGCAGAGGACGAAAAAGAAGCGAAAAAAAATCAGGAATCTGGGCAGGACACAAAAGAAGAAATCACGAAACGGGAAACCGGACAGGGAGCAAAAGAAGACAAAATAAGTCAAAAGTCTGAGCAAAACGCGGGGAGAGATAAAAAGAATCAGGAATCCACTCAGGAAGCAAAAGAAGAAAAAACGAAGCGGGAAACCGGACTTGAAACAAAAGAAATGAGAAAAAGTCAGGAAAACGGACAGGAAAGAAAAGAAGCAAGGAAAAATCAGGAATCCACTCAGGAAAGAAGGGAAGCAAGGAAAAATCAGGAATCTGTTCAGGAAGCAAAAGAGGGCGGAAAGAAGGAAGACATAAAAGAACCTGAGACAGAGGAAAAGGGTTTGGCCCAAGAGACGGCGGGAAGGGACGATTTAGACAGCGGGATTGCGGCAAATGGGATTTTAGAAGTTATGCCGGACGGATATGGGTTTATCCGGTGTGAAAATTACCTTCCAGGGGAAAAAGACGTTTATGTCTCTCCGTCCCAAATCCGCAAATTTAATTTAAAAACAGGGGATATTGTCAGTGGAAACACCCGCATAAAAACGCAGCAGGAAAAGTTCAGCGCGCTTTTGTATGTCAATGCAATCAACGGTTTCCACCCAAGCGTAGCCCAGAAGCGGAAAAATTTTGAGGATTTAACGCCTATTTTCCCAAACAGGAGAATCCGTTTAGAACAGGCGGGCGCGTCCGTGGCTATGCGGATTGTGGATTTAGTTTCTCCGATTGGGAAGGGACAGCGTGGCATGATTGTCTCTCCTCCAAAAGCAGGGAAAACAACGCTGTTAAAGCAGATTGCAAAAGCAGTCACAAAAGGCAATCCTGAGATGCACTTGATTATCCTGTTAATTGACGAGCGGCCGGAAGAAGTGACGGACATAAAAGAAGCGATTGAAGGGGCGAATGTGGAAGTGATTTATTCCACATTTGATGAACTGCCAGAGCATCACAAACGCGTATCGGAAATGGTGATTGAACGAGCGAAACGTTTAGTGGAGCATCGCAAAGACGTGATGATCTTATTAGACAGCATTACCCGTTTGGCAAGGGCGTATAACTTGACCGTCCCGCCCAGCGGCAGGACGCTTTCCGGCGGCTTAGATCCGGCTGCCCTGCATATGCCGAAACGTATTTTTGGGGCGGCAAGGAATATGCGGGAAGGCGGCAGCCTGACGATCCTCGCATCGGCATTGGTGGACACCGGAAGCAAAATGGACGACGTTATATTTGAAGAATTTAAGGGAACCGGAAATATGGAAGTTGTCTTAGATCGGAAATTGTCTGAAAAACGGATCTTTCCGGCGTTAGATATTGTAAAATCCAGCACCAGAAGGGAAGATTTGCTCTTAGATTCTGACGAACAGGAAGCCGTTGACATTATGCGGAAAGCGTTCCACAGCTCAAAGTCTGACGAAGCGGTGGAATCTATGTTAAATATGTTTGCGCGCACAAAGAACAATAGAGAATATATCCAAATGCTGAAAAAGACAAGATTTTTCTAAATATGCTTGCATAATTGAAATGGGTATGCTATACTTTAAAAGCTGTTTATTGAGAAGAAGATAAACAATTTTTATTTATAGAAATAGATGAGAGGTGAATCACATGAGAGAAGGAATCCATCCAGACTATTATCAGGCAACTGTGACATGCAACTGCGGGAATACATTTGTGACAGGTTCGACCAAGCAGGATATTCACGTTGAAATCTGTTCCAAATGCCATCCGTTCTATACCGGCCAGCAGAAGACAGCTCAGGCGCGTGGACGTATTGACAAGTTCAATCGTAAATACGGCATGAACCAGCAATAATACGCAGTACATGACAAGGTTGAGGTTAATTTTAATCTCAGCCTTTTTTTCAGCAATGGAGAAAAATATGAAGTATTCAGGAATTGGCGGGCAGGCCGTGATGGAAGGCGTCATGATGAAAAACGGAGCGGATTATGCAGTCGCCGTCCGTAAGCCCGATCATGAAATTGCCGTGGAAACGCATCAATATACTGGGCTTTCACAAAACAAAAAGTTAAAAAAGATACCGGTTATCCGCGGCGTTTTCACATTTATAGAATCCCTGACTTTGGGATTAAAAACGCTTTCTTTTTCCGCTTCTTTTTTTGAGGAGGAGGAAGAAAAAGAGACTGATCCCAAAAAAGAAAAAGTTTGGCTGGGCGTGACAACGGCAGTTTCCATTCTATTTGCAATCGGGCTATTTATGGCGCTGCCGTATGGAATCTCACTTTTGTTTCAAAATATAACGTCTTCCCCATGGATATGCGCTCTGTTAGAAGGCGTAATCCGCCTGTTGGTTTTCATCGGATATGTGGCGGGGATTTCGCTTATGCCGGATATTAAGAGGGTTTATATGTACCACGGGGCGGAGCATAAGTGCATCAACTGTATTGAGCAAGGATTGGATTTAACGGTTGAAAATGTTCAAAAAAGCTCTAGGCTGCATAAACGCTGTGGGACGAGTTTCCTTCTGTTTGTGATGTTAATCAGCATATTATTTTTTATGATGATACAGGTAAAATCCGCTGTTTGGCGGCTGGCGCTGCGTCTGCTGTTGATTCCGGTGATTGCCGGAGTGTCGTATGAGTTTATCCGTCTTGCCGGAAGAAGCGAAAATGCGTTTGTAAGCCTGTTTAGCGCGCCGGGGCTTCTTTTGCAGAAAATTACGACAAGGGAGCCGGAAGACGATATGGTGGAAGTTGCGATTGCGTCCGTAGAAGCTGTGTTTGATTGGAAATCCTATCTTAAGGAGCAGGGCGGCGGAAAGAAGGATGCGGCATGACTTATGCAGAGGCTATTCGTTTGGGAGAAAAGCGGCTTCTGTCTTCAGGCATTGCAGAAGCCGCATGGGACGCAAGGCTTTTGTTTGAATATGCGCGCCAAATTGACCGGAATTTTTATTATCTGCATATGAATGATGAATTAAGCGAAGCGGACTGGAACGCCTATCAAGATGCTTTGCAAACGCGTATGGGACATGTCCCATTACAGTATATTACAGGGGAGCAGGAGTTTATGGGTCTGTCGTTTGCTGTGAACCCTCATGTGCTGATTCCAAGACAGGATACGGAAATCCTTGTGGAAGAAGCCCAAAAAAGGATCCATGCGGGCATGGATGCGCTGGATTTGTGCACAGGCTCCGGCTGTATTATTGTCAGTCTGTCTAAGTATGCCCCTATCCATGCGGCGGCTTCGGACATCTCCGCGCAAGCGCTGAAAACGGCAAAAGAGAATGCGAAACGGCATGGCGTAACGGTGGATTTTATAGAGAGCGACTTATTTGAAGGAATTACGTCCCGTTACGACATAATAGTTTCAAACCCGCCGTATATCCCGACAGAGGAAATCAAAACGCTTATGCCGGAAGTGCGGGAGTTTGAGCCGTTTTTGGCGTTAGATGGAAAAGAGGACGGACTGTTTTTTTACCGGAAAATTATAAGGGAAGCAAACAGCCATTTAAAGCCTGACGGCTTTTTGTTATTGGAAATCGGCTGTGGGCAGGGGAAAGACGTTGCCTGTCTGATGGAAGCGGAAGGATATAAGGAGATTACAATTAGAAAAGACCTGTCAGGACTTGACCGGATAGTTATAGGAAAGGGAAGAAATTATGTTTGATAGATTAGAAGATCTTAAGCTGCGTTTAGAAGAAATTTTAAATCAGTTAAGCGAGCCAGATGTGGCTTCCGATGCAGTCCGTTTTCGGAAGCTGATGAAAGAGCAAAGCGATTTAACGCCGATTGTTGAGGCTTATCAGCAGTATAAGCAGAACAAACAAAACATTGAGGAATCCTTGGCGCTTTTGGAAGAAGAAAGCGATGAGGAACTGCGGGAGCTGGCAAAGGAAGAATTAAATGATTCCAAAGAACAAGCGGCGAAGCTGGAAGAAAAGCTTAAAATTCTCCTTTTGCCAAAAGACCCGAATGATGAGAAAAATGTGATTGTCGAAATCCGCGCCGGAGCCGGCGGCGATGAAGCGGCGCTGTTCGCTGCGGAAATTTATCGTATGTATGTGCATTACGCCGAAGGAAAACGCTGGAAAACAGAGCTTTTGGAGTGTGAAGAAATCGGCATTGGCGGCATGAAAAATATTAGTTTTATGGTGACGGGGCAGGGCGCGTATTCCGTTTTGAAGTACGAATCCGGCGTACACCGCGTACAGCGTGTGCCGGAAACGGAGTCCGGCGGACGTATCCATACGTCTACAATCAGCGTGGCAGTTATGCCGGAAGCGGAAGAAGTGGAAGTGGAGATTGACGAAAAGGACATACGGATAGACGTAATGAGAGCGTCAGGAAACGGGGGGCAGTGCGTCAATACGACTGACTCCGCTGTCCGGCTGACGCATTACCCGACTGGGATCGTCGTATACAGCCAGACTGAAAAGTCACAGCTTCAGAACAAAGCGAAAGCGTTTGCCCTGCTTCGCGCGAAACTTTATGACATGGAGCGCCAGAAAGCGCATGATGCCGAAGCGGAAGCAAGGCGGAGCCAGATTGGCACAGGCGACCGTTCCGAGAAAATCCGCACATACAACTTCCCTCAGGGACGCGTGACGGATCATCGGATTGGGCTGACGCTTTATAAATTAGACAAAATAATGGACGGGGACATTCAGGAAATCGTCGATGCATGCATTGCGGCGGATCAGGCGATCCGTTTAGGCCGTTTGAATGAAGAAGGTTAGTGGGATTTTATCTGGGGTTTTTGGCGGTAGTTGCCATTTTGGGAAACAGAATATAAATGGAAACAGACAGCCGTTTTGATGCTTGCGGCTGTCTTTTCTTATTTCAGC
The DNA here is from genome assembly GCA_910589105.1 of uncultured Lachnospiraceae bacterium. GTDB lineage: Bacteria > Bacillota > Clostridia > Lachnospirales > Lachnospiraceae > Roseburia_B. Next base: position 1,219 of record CAJUST010000024.1, on the reverse strand, counting down.
TTTTTGGACGGTTACAGTGCGGCATGGCATTGTCATTATATAAGGATTGGAATATAATGTGATTCAACAAAAAGCATACTCAGGGGGTGTTATGGAATTTATGTCTGCATGTGGAGCGGATAACAAATGTGGAATTTCTCAAAATAGAGTTTCTGGTTATTGCTCTAAGCAAAAAACGGAAAGAAAAACAGTAAAGCCTTTTTTGAAATGGGCAGGTGGGAAGGGTCAGCTTCTTGGCGAGATTGAAAAATACTATCCATTTGAAAATAAAACTATAACAAAATATGCGGAGCCTTTTGTTGGAGGCGGAGCGGTTTTATTTGACATACTTAGCAAATACGATTTAGATGAAGTTTATATCAGTGATATAAATGCAGAACTTATCAATGCTTATTGCGTAATCCGAGATGAAATTGATGAATTAGTTGAAACGCTTTCTGATATGCAGAATGATTTTTTGTCATTCGATACAGATAAGAGGAAAATTTACTATATGCAAAAACGGGAACGTTTTAATTGTTTGAAAGTTCATGGGGGTGAAAACAGCAAAATAGAAAAAGCCGCTTTCATGATATTTTTGAATAAAACATGTTTTAACGGTTTGTTTCGGGTGAATAAGAAGGGGTTATTTAATGTTCCGATGGGAGCTTATAAAAATCCATTGATTTGCGATGAACGTAATCTTCGGGCCGTATCAGAGAGCTTACAGCGGGTCACTATTGTGTGCGGAGATTATAGAGAATCCGCAGATTTTATTGACGAACATACATTTGTATATTTCGATCCTCCTTACAGGCCTATTACGGATACAGCAAGTTTTACGGCTTATACAGAACATATTTTTAATGATAAAAAACAAATGGAACTTGCAAAATTTATTGATGAAATGCACAGAAAATCTGCAAAGGCCCTTATTAGTAATTCAGATCCAAAAAACTCAAATTCAGAGGATAATTTTTTTGATCAAATTTATTTTCCGTATAAAATCCTTCAGGTCGAAGCCTCTCGTATGATTAACTGTAACAGTGATGCAAGGGGAAAAATTAAGGAACTGCTCATATCTAATTTTTAAAAGAAATGAAATAATGAAAAGACAGCAACTAATAGGAAGCATATTATGTTCTTTGGATTAGATGATTGAAAGCCAATGAGATTGAAAAGAAAATAGAAGAATAGATGTGAAAAAATTCGTAGATTTCTATCATCTACGAATTTTTTT
>CAJUST010000023.1 GCA_910589105.1 uncultured Lachnospiraceae bacterium | reverse complement strand
AGATAAAATGAAGCTGCCGCTTCACGAATTTTCATTCGTTAAAGCGACAGCCCCAATTCTCCGAAACCACAAACAAGGAGAAAGTGTTCTCACGAGAATCATTGCATCTTTTTGGTTGTTGTCACAAGTAATATACTCTGATGTAATAATATCAAATGGATTTAAGAGCACCCGCAAGGATAATAAATAAAATAGCAGTCACACAGCCATAATAAAGAAAAGAAGAATCCCAAAGATATAATGTATAATGCAACAAAGTTCAAAGATTCGCGTTTCTATCCTTATAAACTTATTACAGCATTTCTTCATATTAGCAATATAAAATATATAAAAATTAATTCAATCAACAAATCGAATCAAATCGATAAAATAAAAAAAAAGAAAACGTATACAAAACGCTCCGTAAGCCATAGAAAGTAGTTAGAGAGAGGGGGAAAAGTGGATCTGATAAGGTGGCTTTGTGATTGGATTTAGGACTTCTTAATGCTCTCCTCAAAAAACAAGAATCCGCGAACAGGACGTTCGCGGAAGTCCCATTCACGCCATGGACGGCGTGTATGGGACGGTTCTGTCCGTACTCAAAAAAATAAATTGAGAGCATTTAGAAATCCTTAATCCATGAACACGCCACCTGTCAGACCACTTTTCCCCCTCTCTCTAACGGCCACAGCCAATAACTTGGAAAATTCTGAAATTTGACATAACTCCAAAAAAGAATTATAATCTAAAAAAACACCACTTTTGATTATATGGAGCGGAAAATAATATGGAGAAAATGACTAGGGAAGAAAAAACAGAATATCTCCTTTCTGAGATTAAAAAGAAAATGGACGAGAACGGCGGCATTATAAAGACAAATCAGATTACAAGCCTTGGAGTGGATTATAGGCGGATTCTTGCATGGGTGAAAGATGGAACGCTTGAACGTGTAAAAAGCGGTTATTATTCTTTCGGCTTTAAGGAACGCTCCGAAGAAGATTTAATTCTAGGCTTGTTTTCAGACGGAGTTTTATGTCTGGATAGTGCGTTATACTGCTACCATTATATAGACAGAAAACCTTATGCGTGGCATATTGCCGTAGATAAAAACACTTCAAAATCCAGATTTAAAATGGAATACCCCGTGATAATGCCTTATTACACGGAACCAGAGGTTTTACAGTTAGGAGTGACGGAAATTCCGTTCGCTTCCGGTTCCATGAAAATTTATACAAAAGAACGTATGATGTGTGACTGCCTAAAATATGAAGAAAAGCTGGACAGGGATATTTTTAAACGCGCGTTACTGGCATATATTGCAGACAGTTCTAAGAATATTGCGCAGCTCCTTAAGATTGCAAGGGAACGGAAAGTTCTTCAGAAGGTACATAATACGATTGGAGTGTGGCTGTGATGAATAAAGAGCGGCTCACTTATGAAATGATTTTAGATAAGTCGAAAGAAACGGGAATTTTGTTTTCGAATTTGCTTGGCGGCGCAATTTTGGAAGAAATTGTCCGCAGAATCAGCCAGTCAGGATACAGTGAGAATTTATGGCTGAGGAATGGAAATATATTAGGGATTTCGCAGTATGAGAAAAATCTGATCCTTACGCTGGAATATGTGTACCTTATAGAGCGCCTGCAAAAGAAAAATCCCAATATGACGGAATCAATGTTTTTTTCTGATTTATTGGAGGAGCTTTCCAAAACTGTGTTTTTGGAACAGGAGGAACGCGGGATTTGCTTTGCAATAAAGTCGAAAATCCAGAAAAAAAGCATGAATTTACAGGTTTTGGCGAAATTGGGAGATATGCAGGTTCCTGTAACTGTGAAAATGTATTTGATGTGCGATGATGATAAAATTCCGAAGAAGGAAACTTTTGCGGCTATGATGTTTCCGATGATTCAGATTTCTTATAACGCTTATCCGGCTGAAGGGTATCTGGCGGAGAAATATATTGAAATCATTACAAAGTTAGAGTTAATTCAAAATATAGGGGCTTATTATGATATTTATTACCTGCTTGAACGGGAAAGCGTCGACGGCAGGAAGGTAAGGGAATATATCGAAGAAAAGTGCGCCAAGCTTCAGATTGAAAAGAACCGGGAACGCTTGGATTTGATTGACGGATATAGAAGCTATTCTTATATGAAGAAAAAGTGGAAGGTATTCTTAAGATCAGTTAATAGCAAGGAGCCTGCTTGGGAAATAGCAGTGGAACGGTTTATTAATTTTTTTGAGCCTATTTGGCAGGCAATATTGGAAGATTCGGCTTTCTTTGGAGATTGGATGCCGGATTTGAACCGGTTTTTGTAATGTTAGGAGAAAATATGGACTTACAGTTGGAAGCTTATGCAGAAAGCGGCGTGTATCCGTTTCATATGCCGGGACATAAACGGAATGCGTTTCCGATGAAAAATCCCTATGAAATAGATATAACGGAAATTGATGGATTTGACGATCTCCATGCGCCGGAAGGGATTTTAAAAGAAGCAATGGAGCGGGCGGCAAAAGTTTATGGCGCAAAGCAGAGTTATTATTTGGTGAATGGAAGCACTTGTGGGATCTTAGCTGCGATTTCAGCGGCGGCGCCGCAAAAAGGCAAACTGCTAATGGCAAGAAATTCACATAAGTCTGTTTATCATGCGGCATATTTAAGGCAACTTTCAACCATATACTTAAACCCTGTGTTCAGCCGCTTCGGGATTTATGGCGCAGTATCCCCAAAAGAGGTGGAGCGGAAGTTAAGAGAGAACCCTGATGTGGATGCCGTGATTCTTACATCGCCGACATACGAAGGGGTTGTCAGTGACATAGCTGCGATTGCAGAGATTACACACAAATATCAGGTTCCCTTAATTGTAGATGAGGCGCACGGAGCGCATTTTGGTTTTCATAAAGCATTTCCCCAAACATCTGTCCGTTTAGGGGCGGATCTTGTGATCCAAAGTATGCACAAGGTTTTGCCGTCTTTGACGCAGACTGCTCTTTTGCATAGAAATTCCGAAGCTGTTTTGCCGGAGCGGATTACGCAGTTTTTGGATATTTATGAGACAAGCTCACCTTCTTATGTTTTGATGGCGGGAATGGAAAAATGCATCCGTTTTTTAGAGGAAGAAGGAAATCAGAGGTTTGAGTTATTTACGCAAAGGCTGAGTGATTTTTATGAGAAGGCAAAAGGATTACAAAAGATTCATGTAATGACGAAAGAAGATTTTTCCTCAGAGGAGATTTTTTGCTTAGACAGATCAAAAATTGTAATTTCTGTGAAGGGAGCGGCGATAAGCGGAAGCCGTCTTTATGAAATGCTTTTAAAGGATCATAAACTTCAAATGGAGATGTATTCTGGTTTTTATGTTCTTGCAATGACAAGTCTTATGGACAGGGAAGAAGGATTTGAAAGATTATATCAAGCGTTATTAGAAATTGATGGAAATTTGCTTTGTAAGGAAGAAAAGCCGGAGAATAACTTCGGATTTCTATCGGAGTTTTATCTTCCCAAAGAGAAAAAAATGGAGCTGTATGAAGCAATGGAACGAAAGAAAACGACAGTGTCTTTTTCGGAAGCGGAAGGAAAGATTTCAGGAACAGCGGTTTGTCTGTATCCGCCCGGCGTTCCGGCCCTTTTAGCGGGAGAAACAATAGATCGGGATTTTATAAAAAACATTCGAAAATTTAGGAAGTATGGACTGAATGTGAAAGGAATTGCCGATATAATAAATGAGAGAATCAGCATTGTCAGTGAATAGAAGATAGAAATAGGTTATGGGATTGGGTATGGGAAAAATTTTTTGTATGATGGGAAAAAGTTCATGTGGAAAAGATACTCTTTATAAAAGGATTTTACAGGAGGGCATACTTCCACTATCCAGCATAGTGCCGTATACGACGCGTCCAATCCGATCCGGCGAAACGGACGGGGTAGAGTATTTTTTTACAGATGAACAGATGCTTTTGGACTATGAAAGGGCGGGCAAGGTGATTGAAGTCCGGTCATATCAAACTGTTCATGGGGTTTGGCATTATTTTACAGTAAATGACGGGCAGATTCATTTGGAAAGCCAAAATTACCTGATGATAGTGACGTTAGAGGGGTATATAAAAATCAGAGATTATTTTGGGGCAGATGCAGTTGTTCCGGTTTATATTGAAGTGGAGGATAATATTCGTTTAAGGCGGGCTTTAGATCGGGAAGAACATCAGACAGAGCCAAAATATGCGGAGATGTGCAGAAGGTTTTTGGCGGATACGAAAGACTTTTCTGAAGAAAATTTACTCTTGGCAGGAATTAAAAAGAGGTTTTTTAACAATAATTTGGAACGTACAGGAAAAGAAATTACGGACTATATCAGCAGAATGATAGAAGGGGGAAGTTATGGATTTAAAAGTAAATGAAATGACTCCGGCGGCAGCCGCGGAAGCGGTTGCAAAAACGAAAGAGACAGACGGAAGCTTTAAATTTACTCTGACAAGCGCGATTGGGGAAGCCCAGCTTCAGGAACGGCTCAATTCGCTTCTGGAACAGATTACGAATCAGGGGGAACGGATTGCCCAGCATATGGACATTCGGGACATGAAGCGTTACCGTGGGCTTGTGAAAGATTTTTTAAATGAAGTTGTCAATCGTTCCCACAAATTTTCCAGAGAAAATTTTTTGGACCGAAGGGGAAGGCACAGGGTATATGGGATTATCCGCCTTGTCGATGAAAATTTAGATGAATTAGCGGGTGAACTCGTCAAAGATGAAAAGGATCATCTTGCAATTTTGGACAAAATTGGGGAAATTCAGGGTTTATTGCTGGATATTTTTACATAAATTAATAGAAAGAAGAACAGAGGAAGAATATGAATGATTTTTCAAATATAATTGGACATGAAACTATAATTGAATATTTCCGGAATGCCATTTCAATGGATAAGGTCAGCCATGCTTATATTTTAAATGGAGAAGACAAATCCGGTAAGCTTATGCTGGCGGAAGCGTTTGCGGCTGCCCTACAGTGTGAGGAGAAAGGCATGGAGCCTTGTGGGAACTGCCGTTCCTGTAAGCAGGCAGCAGGAAGGAATCAACCGGACATTCTTTATGTTTCGCATGAAAAGCCGAATACAATAAGCGTAGATGATGTCCGTAAACAGATTAATGATGATATTGCTTTAAAACCTTATAGCAGTAAATTTAAGATATACATCGTCGATGAAGCGGAAAAAATGAACGTTCAGGCGCAAAATGCTTTACTGAAAACGATGGAGGAGCCTCCGTCCTATGCGGTGATACTTTTATTGACGGTTAATGCGGACAGTTTTCTGCCTACCATTCTTTCCCGATGCGTCCGATTGGACTTAAAACCGGTCAGTGATGAGAAGATCCGTAAGTATTTAATAGAGCAAAAACAGGTTTCCAAAGATCAGGCGGATATTTGCGTTGCATTTGCGCAGGGAAATGTGGGGAAAGCAATTCGTCTTTCGGATTCAGAAAACTTCAATGAGATGAAGAATTCCGCTATTTCGCTTATTAAGCGGCTAGATGAGATTGATTTACATGGCATGATGGAAGCGGTTAAGAAGATCACGGATTATAAGCTTGAAATCAATGATTACTTTGATTTTATCATGATTTGGTATCGGGACGTCCTTTTGTATAAGGCAACGGCAGATGCGAACCGCTTAATCTTTCGGGACGAGGTCTACAGTATAAAGAAAGCCGCCAGCCATAGTTCATATGAAGGCATTGAGACAATTTTGACGGCGCTGGACAAAGCGAAAGACCGCCTTCGCGCAAATGTGAATTTCGAGCTTTTAATAGAGCTTTTACTATTGACAATAAAGGAGAATTAAAATGACTAAAGTCGTTGGAGTCCGGTTTCGGAATACCGGAAAAATATACTATTTTGATCCGACGGGATTTGAAATAGAAGCGGGCGCGCATGTGATTGTAGAGACAGCGCGGGGTGTAGAGATGGGAAATGTAATTTTTTCCCCAAAAGAAGTAGAGGACGAAGCCGTGGTGCAGCCGCTGAAATCGATTATCAGGATTGCGACAATGGCAGATGAAAGCGTGATGGAGCAAAATAGGATCAAAGAAAAGGAAGCGTTTCAGATCTGTCTGGAAAAAATTGCGAAGCACAAGCTGGAAATGAAGCTTGTGGAAGCGGAATATACGTTTGACAACAATAAACTGTTATTTTATTTTACGGCAGACGGGCGGATCGACTTTCGGGAATTAGTGAAGGATTTAGCTGCGGTATTTCGCACGAGAATTGAATTGCGTCAGATTGGCGTGCGTGATGAGACAAAAATTTTAGGAGGGGTTGGCATCTGTGGGAGAGGTTTATGCTGCCATACTTATCTTACGGATTTTGTCCCTGTGTCGATAAAAATGGCAAAGGAGCAGAATCTTTCCTTAAATCCTTCTAAAATTTCCGGCGTTTGCGGAAGGCTGATGTGCTGTCTGAAAAATGAGCAGGAGACTTATGAATATCTAAACAGCCGTCTTCCCAATATCGGGGATTTTGCCACAACGCCTGAAGGATATAAGGCAGTTGTCCAAAGCGTCAGCGTCCTTCGTCAAATGGTAAAAGTGATTGTAGAAATTGATGATGAAAAGGAAGCCAGAGAGTATAAAGCAAGCGACTTAAAATTCCGCGTTAGAAAGCGTAAAGATGTAAAATTATCTCAGGCGGAAATGAAGGAATTAAAAGCTCTTGAAGATCATGGAGGAAAATCTAAAATTGACGATGGAAAATAATCTGAAACCGGAGGAACGTTTGGACGAACTGCATCGCAATGGGTATGTGATTATCCAGAATCCAAATAAATTCTGTTTTGGCATGGATGCGGTTTTGCTTTCCGGATTTGCAAAAGTAAAGAAAGGGGAACGTGTATTAGACCTTGGGACAGGCACAGGAATCATTCCGATTCTTTTAGAAGCAAAAACGCAAGGAGAACATTTTACCGGACTGGAACTTCAGGAAGAAAGTGTAGACATGGCGAAACGAAGCGTCGCATGGAACCATTTGGAAAAACGGATTGACATTGTGGAGGGCGATATTAAAGATGCTGCCAAATTATTTGGGGCATCTTCTTTTGACGTTATTACGGCAAATCCCCCGTATATGATTGGAAATCATGGGCTTGCTGGCGGGAATGAAGCGAAAGCGATTGCAAGGCATGAAATATTTTGTACGATCGATGATGTACTAGGGCAGAGCGCGAAACTTTTGCGGCCTAATGGAAGGTTTTATCTGGTGCACAGGCCATTCCGTCTGGCAGAGATTATGAGTAAAATGGTTTCTTATGGCATAGAGCCAAAACGTATGCAGTTGGTCTATCCATTTGTAGACAGGGAGCCGAATATTTTACTGATTGAAGGATTAAGAGGCGGCAATTCTAGGCTTAAGGTGGAAAAGCCTCTGATTATATACAAAGAAGCAGGAATTTACACTGATGAAATTTATGAAATCTATGGATATTAGGAGAGGGTATGGCAGGAAAATTATATTTATGCGCAACGCCGATAGGGAATTTAGAGGATATTACGTTAAGGACGCTTCGTATTTTAAAAGAAGCAGATTTAATTGCGGCAGAAGATACCCGCAATTCACTCCGGCTGTGCAATCATTTTGAGATTAAAACGCCGCTTACAAGTTACCATGAGCATAATAAGATTGAGAAAGCCTACCAGCTTGTGGAACAAATGAAACAGGGCGTCAATGTTGCGCTTGTCACAGATGCCGGAACGCCTGCAATTTCTGATCCCGGAGAAGAATTGGCGCGTATCTGCTATGAAGCGGGAATTGAAGTGATTTCCCTTCCCGGAGCCGTAGCCTGCATTACAGCGCTAACGTCATCGGGACAAAAAACACGGCGGTTTTCTTTTGAAGCATTTTTGCCCCGCGATAAAAAAGAACGAAAAGAAGTTTTAAAAGAAATGGAGCGTGATACCCGTACAATAATTCTCTATGAATCACCACATCATCTTCACGCTACATTAAAAGAATTATACGAAGCGCTTGGAAATCGTGAAATTACAATTTGCAGGGAATTAACAAAAAAGTTTGAAGAAAAAGACAGGACAACATTAGGACAGGCGGTTACAGATTATGGAAAGAAAGAAATCCGCGGGGAATTTGTCTTAGTAATACAAGGAAAAGACCGCTCCGAAATCCTAGAAGCGGAAAAAAAGGCATGGGATAGCATATCCATTGATGAGCATCTTCAACTATATCTTTCCCAAGGGCTTGACAGAAAATCTGCGATGAAGGCCGTCGCAAAAGACAGAGGAGTTTCTAAACGCGATATATATGCCAGTCTTTTGGCAAGTGAAAATTGAACGGAATATAGAGGTCAGTAATGGAAAGATAAAAGAACAGACTTTAAGGAATTAGAGATGAAAAAAGAACAGAGCTTAAGGAATGAAAAATAATAAGGAAAAGGAACGGACTTTAGAGATGAAAAAAATAACAGAGCCTAGGGAATGAATATAATAAGGAAAAAGAATGGACTTTAGGGGATGATAAACTGGAAAGAAATACAAAGGGAGTGGAATCAGAAAAAGTATGATTACAAGAAAGACAGAAGGAATAAGAATATGTTTATCATAAAGAAAGATGCCGCTCACTTTAACTTTAAGCGGCGAATTATTATTAAAACTATTTTTTATTTCTTCTGCCATATCAAAATAAGAAATAAAGTGTACATTTTTTGAAAAATCACGAAACGAAAAATAGAACAATCATTTCTTTTGCCAATCTTTAAAGCGAACAATCATACCAATTATTAACGTAAAACCGAAAGAAAAGAGAATCCATTTCTTCTGCAAACATAGAACGAAGAAGTAAGCGTCATTTCTTCTTTCAAAAATAAAGCGAAGAAGTAAGCGCCATTTCTTCTGCAAACATAAAACGAAGAAGTAAGCGTCATTTTTTCTTCCAAAAACAAAGCGAAGAAGTAAGCGCCATTTTAGTTGTAAAACATAGCAGAGAAGTAAGAAACAGATTCTCTAAAACTTAAGGATTCGATGAAGCATAAAAGTCTTTTAAATATTCTTTTATAATCTCAAACGGAGCTGGCCCTATTTGGATAATAGCCTGATGGAAATTGCGGTTAGAATAGTCGCTGCCAAACTCTGTTTTTGCATAATTCTTTAATTCCAGAAATTCAAGGTACCCTATATAATATTTTAGGTAATGTGAAGGTTCTTCCACAATTAGTTCAAAAATACTGCGGATAACTTCTGTATCTTTGATGCCGAAACTGTTTAGGAATATAGTCGTATCGGCGAAATTCCAGCCGTCATAATGAATGCCCATATCCACGGAAGCATAAAGGCTTAGGAGGGCGGACTGGTTTAGCATTAGCATTTGAGCCGTATTTTCGTCCAGTCCGGCGTATTGGTAGGAAAGCATTTCCACATAAGTTGCCCAGCCTTCGACATATCCGGAGTAATTGAGCAGGGCGCGGATAGGGGATAGTTTTGCTTGGTAAGAGCCAGTCGTCTGGTAAAGATGCCCCGGAAAGCCTTCGTGCGCAAGTGTGGTAAAAAGCTGAATGCCCTGATATTGGCTTTTTTGATTGAGGTAAATGACATTGTGGCTGATGTCGTCTATCGGGGCGGTCAGGTAAAAGGCAGGGGCAAGCGTGTCTTCCAGTGATTTATGGATATAGTTTAATTCATAGGAACTGTCTGCGGCTGGGTAAAAATCTTTTTCCATGGCTGTTAAAAGATGATTTAAAATCGCTTCCGGTTCCGTAGCAACGATTTTGGAATCATCTGCTTTGATCAAATCGGGATTTTCGGCAAGAAGCTTATGAAGGGCGTCCATGTCTAAATTCCGTTTCCGTTCCACTGCCTGTTGCAATTCTTTTACTGTCTTAGGAGAACCTGTATTTGCGCGCACTAGATGCTCATAATATTCTTTTCCCTCTGGGAGATAACATAAGCCATTTTCGTTTGTTCCCCGATCTTTTAGTTCAATCAGTGTTTGAATTAATTTTTCATAAGCAGGCACGACGGAATTTTCAATCAACGATTGATTTTGCCGTTTGTAAAATTCCTTTTTTTCTTCCGGTATATCAGTCAGACTGTCGATGCGGGTTTGAAAGGTGTCGATAAGATAATTTTCACTAGGGTTTTCCGTAAAAATCTGACAGGCTTCAATAATTTCCTGTGCGGCATAGGGGGACATAAAAAGCCCCTTTTCCGCTTTTATTTGCTCAAAAGCGGCGATTTGGGCGAAATAATCTTCAATACAGGTAAGCAGGGCGAGATAGTCTGTTACGTCGCAGGCATCATGGAAAGCGTATTCTGCAAGAAGAATGGGAAGTTCAGACTGCGTTCCGGTGGTAGGGCGGAGAGGTTCATTATAAAAGTAGAAAGAAGCTGCCGCTTTCTGCCTTTTGCAGTTGTCTTTTAAGACGTCATAAGTCAACTGCTGTTTTGTCGTTAAGGCGTTATAGTTAAAGTTTGAAAGGCTGGCGGAAATATTTTCAACAGCGGCTAAGGAATTGTTTGAACTTTCTTCTGAAAGGTTTCCAAGGGAAATTTTATGGCTATGGATGCCAAAAGATTCGGGATTGGAAAGAGTATAACGTAAGTTAATTGTATTTTCTTGCAGTTCTTGAACAAAAAGTTCATTTGTATAAGCGTCAAATGTACGCTGTTCCTTTTCGAAATCTGAAGAAGGAAGGCTGTCAGGACGTTTTCCACAGGAAGAAAGGCATAGACATACAGCAATTAAACTTAGGAAGCGGAATAGTCTTCTTTTTTTTCGCATTTGATTCAAGGCGTCTCCGTAATGTCCGGTTGTTTTACTGCAATATATGAGAAAAGCCCACAGAATATGTACGGGAAATTTTGAAGTTCATAAGGACATAACTAACGGCATAATTATGGAAAAAAGAGATTTTTGACTATGAATTATTTATGGGGTTTCATGATTGTAATTGGAGTTGTGTACGCGGCATTCCACGGAACGTTGCCGGAGGTGACGGAAGCAGCGATTGGGTCAGCGAAAGAGGCGGTGACGCTTAGCATTGCCATGATGGGAGTGATGTCCTTTTGGGTAGGGATTATGCGGATAGCGGAAAACGCTGGAATTATTCAAGGGGCGACAAAAAAACTGATGCCATTTTTGCGGTTTCTGTTTCCGGATATTCCGAAAGACCATGCGGCAAACCGGTATATTGCGACGAATATGATTGCCAATGTGTTTGGGCTTGGCTGGGCGGCGACGCCGGCTGGGCTAAAGGCAATGGAGGAATTGGAAAAGTTGGAAGATGAGCGGAGAAAAGTTTCGGGAAGCAAAGCCAGAGAGCCTTTCGGCGTGGCAAGCAATGAGATGTGTACGTTTTTGATTGTGAATATATCCTCCCTGCAATTAATTTCGGTAAATATGCTTGCTTACAGGAGCCAGTATGGAAGCGTCAATCCGGCTGCGGTGGTAGGTCCGGCAATAATCGCAACGGCGGTCAGCACAGGAGCGGCAATATTATTTTGTAAAATCGCAGGGAGAAGGAAAAAAATATGAGATTGTCCCATGACTTCCTGTTTCCTAATCTTTACATTTCAGGCAAAATAGATTAACATATAAATAAAAGATAATTACTGTCTGGAGGATTAAAAGATGCGGATTCGGAATGGCTTCATTGCTGCCGGGGTCGTCAGCATGTTTCTCGTATCAGGCTGTGGCGGCAAGGGAAATGAGGTTGTCAATTATGAAACGCCGATTCATGTCAGCCATTCGCTTCAGTTTTTGGGGAATAAAGTTGAAGCGGAGAATGTAGAAGTAATTGAGGATATTATCACAGGCTTTATGACAGAACATCCGGACGTCAGAGTTTCATATGAGAGCATAAAGGGAACGGAATATTATAAAGCATTGCGTAAGCGGGAATTATCAGGAAATTTAGATGATATTTTTGTGATAAATAATGATACCGGACTTGATTTTACCGCTCACGGAAGCCTTTTAGATATATCGGAGTTGGTAGAAAAAGTCCCCTTTACAGAAAATATGTTAAGCCAGATGGAATTTAAAGATGGAAATATTTATTGGGCGCCGCTGATTGTTTCTGCTTTTGGATTATACTGCAATAGAGATTTGCTTGAACAATACAGGCAGCAGGTTCCTAAAAATTTAGAGGAATGGGAAGCGGTTTGTGACTCTTTTTTGTCAAAAGGAATTACGCCGATTATTGCTAATAATGATATTTCGTTAAAAACACTGGCGATAGCGAAAGGATTTTATCCGACCTATAAGGAAGGAAACCAGTCAGATGTTTTTCAGGGGCTAAATAGTGGGGAAGATGAGGTAAGCAGCTATTTAGAAGATGGTTTTTCACTTGTCAAAGCTTTTTGCGAGAAAGGCTATATAGACGCTAAGCAGGCTCTGGCGACAGAAAAAACGTCTGATGATCTGGAAGAATTTATAAAAGCAGAATCCCCATTTATGCTTACAGGCGTCTGGGCGGCGGGCAGGATGAAAAAAATGGAACCTGATTTTGAATTTCAGGTCGTTCCATATCTGGTTTTAGAAAATGGCTCTGTGTTAGTGGAAAATCCGGACGTTTGTCTTGGAGTGTTAGCATTAGGAGGAGAGAAAAAGCTGGCAAAAGAATTTGTCTCATATTTTTTAAAGGAAGAAAATTTGAATCGTTTTGCTGATAACCAGTCTTCTTTCAGCCCGTTAGAAGGAAAGCAGGAACCTGCGCTTATAGAGATTCAGCCGATTGTAAAACAATATAAGAATCAGATTTCTGTTATTGGTTCAGACAGCCATTTGAGGTTTCCTCTTTGGGATATTACGAATAAGCTCTTGTCGGGGACAAACGTGTCTGTTTTAATGAAAAGATTGGACGAACGGGTATCAAAGTCCATCAATACAGAGGAGGTGGGCAAATGAGAAAAAAATGGACGGTTTTTTCTGTTTTTCTGCTTACGTTTCTGTTTGGCGTGGGAACATGGTTTTTTGCAGACGGAGTCAGAGAGCAGATATGGAGCAGTTCAATCCGCACAATTACGGAAAACACGCATCAGGGGGCAAATGCTTTAAATCTACAGTTGGTGTCAGATTTTGAAGTATTGGAAAAGATTTGGGAGAACATCGGAGAAACCTATAATTCTAATGATCTGTTAAGCTGGTATAAAGAAACAGATCCAAGCATTATGCTCTATTTTACAGAAGATCTGAAGCTACAGGATAAAAACAATGACGAGGCAGTAAAAGACTTTTTAAGCAAAACCACGATGGAATTTGGAATGATAGATTCCCACATTAACAGTATGTCGGGGGAAAAAGTGTTTAATATCTTTGTCCGGGGCGCTCTGGCGGATGGCATGGAAGCGTATCTTGTAAAGGAATACCATACAAAAGAGATTGCAGATCAGTTTACGCTTTCTTTTTATAATAATGCCGGATTTTCCTATCTTGTGAACAGGAACGGAGAAATTATGGTTCGTTATGCCCATAAAAACAGCAATAAAACGAACAATACGCTGTTTGAAATGATTTCTGGGCAGGGAAATGACGAAATTATAATAGAGAAATTTAAAAAGAGCATTTATAATTTAAGGACGGGATGGGCGAAATTCAATTATGAAGATGATAAATTTCTATTTTGTTATGAACCTCTATGGGGAGATTCTGACTGGCTTTTAGTTTCAATCGTCCCAGAATCAGTGATTACAGGCCAGACGGCGCAATTATTGCGTTGGACGCTGCTTTTTGTCGGGCTTGTGGCAGTTATTATCCTTATTATTGTCGCTATCTTTTACGTTAATAAGATGCGCGAGAACGAACTTCATACAAAAGAACTGGAAGAAGCGCTTGAAATCGCGGATCAGGCGAATCAGGCTAAGGGCCGTTTTTTAATGGATATGTCGCATGACGTCCGCACGCCGTTAAATGCAATTTTAGGCATGGTGGAAGTGGCAAAAAAGAATCCTGACAAAGAGAAAATAGATGACTGTCTGAAAAAAATCGAAGTTTCCGGTCTTGAGTTATTAAGCCTTGTCAGCAATGTGCTGGATATGTCCCAGATTGAGCAGGGAAAATTAATTTTAAAAGAAGAAACAATCAGTCTTTCCAAATTGTTTGAGGATACTGTGGAATTAATCCGCCATAGGGCTCAGGATTTGGGTTTGATATTAAAGTATACTCCCGCAAAATTAGAACATAACTGGGTGACAGGCGATCCCTTGCGAATCCGCCAGATTATGCTCAATATCATTAGCAATGCAGTGAAATATACGCCTTCCGGCGGGACGGTGACGTTAAATTTAACGGAAGTGAAAGGAAGCGAAGAAGGAACCGGCTGTTATCGGTTTTATTGTAAAGATACGGGAATTGGAATTAACCCCGAATTTCAAAAGCGTATGTTTCTTCCTTTTGAACGGGAGAGGAATACAACGGCAAGTAAAATATCGGGAATCGGGGCAGGTCTTACGATTACAAAAAATCTGCTGGATTTAATGACTGGAACGATTCATGTAGAAAGCCAGCCGGATCAGGGGGCTCTTTTTACGATTGAGTTTCACTTTAAGATAGAGGAGGACCCACGGCAGGAGGAAGCTTTGGATATGGATTCTGACTGTGTTTTGCAGTCTTCGTATGATCAAAAAAGGGTTTTGCTGGTAGAAGATAATGAGATAAACATGGAAATTATGGAAGAACTTCTTAGCATGACAGGCGTCCAGATTGAAAAAGCAGTCGATGGGCAAGAGGCGGTGCAGCTTGTGCAGTCCAAGCCGTCAGGATATTATAATTTGATTTTTATGGATATTCAAATGCCGGTGATGGACGGATATGAAGCGACCCGTCAAATCCGTAAAATGAACCGGAGCGATACGGAAAAACTCCCTATTTTTGCCGTATCTGCAAATGCCCTTGCGGAAGATGTGAAAAATGCGTTAGATTCCGGAATGAACGGCCATATACCAAAGCCGGTTGATTTTGATTCTATAGGGAAAGTGCTTAAGCAGTGTTTTCAGTAAAAGAAAGGGCTGCCGCAATATTGCGGCAGCCTCTGTTTTTAGGCATTGGAATTTATTTCATATAAATTGCAGCTAACTTCATATTAGTATCGTAAGCAAACCGATAGGTGATTTCAACATTTTCATAGGAAGCAGTTAGATCGATCGTGGCATAGTGTTCCTTTCGGTCTTTCATGATTTCTGTCACCTTCATTTCTCCCAATTCTAAACGTTTTCCCCAGTTTTCCGCTACTTTTTCTTTTGCTTCATTCAATTTATCTTCTGTAAAAATAGCATGCATTTCAGGGCGTGAATGTTCTTTTAACGCAGTGCAATTATTTTCGTCTAAATAATCAATGATATTTTTCGTGTACGATTCCACTTCTGCCTTGCTGAAATATTTACTGTCGCCGATGTATAGTTCTTCCATCATCGGACGATTAGAAATCAAAAAGGATACGCCGAATAAGAAAAAGAGTAAAGAAACCATCGTTATAATACGGATCTTCCGGTCGTATGTTTTCCGTTCTTTTGGAGGGATTTTTGCATTGTACTGATTTGCTTTTTCTTTTGCAGTTCCCATTTGGGTCAGGATTGCATCAAGCTGTTCTCCTTTGCGGAGCCTTGTTTCAATTTTAGATAAAAGTTCTTTGCTGATGTCCTCTTTTCTTTCAGGAGAGCATTTTAGTCTTCTTTTCACTGAATTAACATATTGTTTGGCTGTCATGGGCAATCCTCCATTGTTTGTTCCATCTGATTGTCGTTAAGAATATGTGAATTATAATACTCATATATGTAAAAGTCAAGAATTGCAGGCGAAATGGCAAATAGATTTACGCATTCGCAGTTCTGCGGTATAATAAAGTAAAAGGGGGATTTATGCAAATATGAACAAAGAAAAAATAGTAAACTTCATTGGTACTGTCATAGGCTTACTGGCTGCAGCATTGGTTTTTCTAAATTGGAATCCAGAAAATCTTTTAAAAGGCAAAGAGCCGCCAGTCACTTTGGAAGACGTGGAAAAAAATTTAGGAACGGATTTTGCCGGATCAAAGGCGGGAGAGGATATTAAAAGGCTTACCGGAAAAGAGGATTTTGAAAATAATTATTATCAGGCAGTAACGGCAGAGCCGATTGGCATTGTGAAAACAGGGGCTTATGAACTAAAATCGTGGGTTGACCCTTATATCAGGCGCAGGACAAGAAAAGGACGGGTTTATGGCGCGCCAAAGAGAAAAGAACAGTTTCTACAGTATAAAAACCCTGATGGGTGGTTTCAAAACCGCGCAGATTATCTTCCGTTTTATCTATTGGAACTTTCGGATCACACTTATATTTTAGCCCAGATTCCCGATCGTGATGCAAGGGCGATTGAAAAAGGGAAAGACGTTGTTTTGCCAATAGGAAAGAAAATAATAAAAGGCATTCCAAAAACGTTAAAATCTTTATGTGAAGAATACGATGCATCTACAGACATTTATTATGCGTTTGAAGATGAATGGTATGAAAAACATCATTTTATCCTATTTCTAATGCGTGTAGGGGCGGCCATTGTTGTATTATTTGCTGTGGCGGTTGTTTTAATCATAATAGGCAATAAGGTGTTTCGGACAGATCGGGCATCTAAATAAGAGCAGAGGCAAATGAAAGCCTGATTTACATGTCTTAATCTAGATGATTTAATTTATTTTTGTTTTTCTAAAAATAGTTCCATCTGGCATCGATGAACTCATATAAACGAACTTATATAGAAGAACTCATGTAGATGAAATTGTAAAGACGAACTCATATAAATGAACTTATATAGCTCAACTTATATAGATGCAATTTTATCGCTGGACTTATAAAAATAAACTTATATAAGAACTTATAGAAATGAACTTATATAGTTGAAATCATGTAGCTGAACGTATATCGCTGAATTTATATTGATAAAATCATATAAATGAGAGCATATATAGAGAGAAATTAATGATTTATAAGCATACTGTAAAAGGGAAGCATTTCCATAAAAAGGGAAACGCTTTCCTTTTTGCGTAATATGTAATAGTTGAAAAACCGTTTTTTTAAATAAATTATCTTTTACACAAACCATATTCTTATAGTAAAGCAGATTAAAAGGGGGTGAATTAAATATGTATAGTTTATAGGGAAAAAATTTAACCTTGTCTAAAGGAATGGCAGTTTACAAATTTTGATAATTTGAAAAAATTACAGATTATATTGTGCAAATAATATTCAAATTGAATATTAAATCTGCAATTATTTCAATAAAATTAGCAATTTGAATATTTTTTGTCCTTTTCTACAATTTTTTATTTAAAATATAATGTGGACAAAATCATCAAAATTAATGAAGAAAACGATTGCCAAAATTTGCCTGTAAGTTCTAAGGGAGGGATATGATTTGGATATTGGTTCTCAATTATTAAGTTTATTGGAACAAGATGGAATTACACAAAAACAGTTAGCCGAGGATTTGAATATTTCTACCACAACTTTAAATGGCTATATTAAAAATAGAAGACAGCCAGATGCGAAAACTGTAATACGTCTGGCTTCTTATTTCAGTACAACTACTGATTATATTTATGGCATATCGACTTTAAGGGAAATTGTTTCTTCCCCTTTTACTGCTGAGGAACGGCATCTTGTAAACATATTTCGGGGAATGCCGGAAGACAAACGTTCTCTATATTTGGAAACAGGCAGGACGTTTTCAAATTTTGGGAGAAAAAAGAAATCTACATAAAAATCACATATAAATTTAAGAACTGATTGATGAAAACCATACCGCCCACGACAGTAACAAAAAAGAGATTACAACTTCCATATTCTTATTTATCTTGCAAATTCTTTTTGCTGGTTATCAGACGGACAAGGATAAAAATCCGCTCCTCTCCAAAAATAAAGCTTGACAAGGTGAAAAGAATATGCTACTATCTGCCTGTAACAAATTTGTAATAATTGTAATATTTCTGAATTAAAAAAAGAATAATTTGGAAAAAATTACGCAATTTGGAGGTTGAAAATGAATCTAAACAAAAAAGTGGTTCAGAGTATGACAGTTGCATCTACTTTGCTTGCCATTACGACGGTCACTGTATTGGGAGGTTCCACGGAAGACACCATAGGAAAAGCGGCAGCGCCTGTTGCGATAGGGAAATATGGGACAGCAGGAATAGTATTTGATTTGAGCGAAAAGAATTTGAATATTCTTAGAAGTAATACTAATTTTGCCGCAAGCATTGAACGGCCGCAGAGAGATATTGTTGCGAAACAGACAGAGGCGTCTGTGGATACAGCGGATACGAAAGATAGTGAGAATACGCTGATTGCTGGACGGCCACAAGAGCCAGAGACGAAAGAGCCGGCGGTTTCAGTTGGCGGAGCAGCAGAATTAAAGGAATTTGCGGCAGAAACTGTTACACAGAGCATTGAAGTGGCATTAGGAGAACTAGATGGAGAAAATTCGGCAGAAGAAGTAAGGAAAACCGATACCGAAGAAAACCCTGTTGCGGAAACTATGGAAGGGCAGACATTAGGCGAAGCGCCTGCGGAAGAAATTGCAGATGAAACGCCCGCCAAAGACGTCAAAGTCCCGGAAGAACAGCCTCAGGAAGAATCGGAATGGACGAACCGCGTAATGGCGAATGTCGAAGAAGACATGAATATCCGTACAGCTCCGGACGAAAATTCCGAACTGGCAGGGAAATTTTACCGTGGAGATGTAGCGGAAATTATATCTGTCGAAGGGGATTGGACACAAATTACTTCTGGAAACGCCACAGGATATGTGAAAAATGAATACTTAGTATATGGAAATGACGCCAATGCGCTTGCGAACGAAGTATGCAGCCTGTATGCGACGGTAAATACAGACGGGCTGAGATTGCGGAGTGAGCCAAGCGAAGAAGCTGGAATTGTTACGACGGCGGGCAATGGCGATAAATTAAAAGTAAATAAAGAAGCAGTAGCGGCAGACGGCTGGGTTCCGGTGCATACAACAGATTCCACAGCCTATGTCAGCGCGGATTATGTAGAAGTGGCATTAAATCTTGGTTCTGCATTAACCAGCGAAGAAGTCGCTGCAAAAGAAGCGGAAGAAGCGAAAGCAAAAGAGAAAGAAGCTGGGAAAAAGCCAGCGGCTAACGCAAATTCAGATGAAGTGACGCTCCTTGGCGCATTGATTCAGTGTGAGGCCGGAAGCGGTTCTTATGAAGGAATGGTTGCTGTAGGCGCAGTTGTAATGAACCGTGTGAGAAGCGGCGGTTATCCGTCAAGCATTTCTGGCGTGATTTACCAGAGCGGCCAGTTTACGCCGGCTTTAAGCGGCGCAGTGGCAAATGTTGCGGCAAGCGGCGTTCGGAGCGCATGTTTACAGGCAGCGCGTGAAGCCATTAATGGAACAGATAACACAAATGGCGCATTATCATTCCGCAGCGCGGCATCCGGACATTCCGGCACGATTATCGGCGCAAATGTGTTCTTTTAAAATTGAATAGAGTATGTTAAAATAGAAAAGTCTTATAAACCAGAAAAGGTTTATAAGGCTTTTTTCAAAAGGAGGTAATTTTGTGAAGCAGAATAAGAAAAAGAACAAAGAAAATCCGTTGATGACAGGCATTGTCATCGTATTATTCGGGTTTATGGTGAATAATTTTTCTACATTGTTAGGCGGGACAGAAACATCGGATTTCCTATCCGGATTAATGGGTGGGCTGTCGATTGGAATTATGCTATATGGCGGATATGTTTTTGTACGCTCATTTCGAAAAGAAAAGAATGAGAGCGGCATTGACGAAGATTAATTATTTTTTTATAATAGTTGCATAGGGTTTTACAAAAAACGAAAGGAGAACAGGTATGTCAACTATGCCGTCAAAAGAAGTGTTAGAACGTGTGTACGGGGAGAGCGAAAAGAGTGGGGAAAGGTTTACGCATCTTTCCAAATGTTTTGCAAAACAGTTTGGAGATGCTGAAGTGGAATTTTTCACATCGCCGGGCAGGACAGAGATGATTGGGAACCATACAGATCATAATGGAGGGAAGATTGTTGCGGCAAGTATCAGCCTTGACACCATTGGAGCGGCTGCGCCAAATGGAATGGGGACAATCCGTATTTTAAGTGAAGGTTACGATTTAATTGAAGTGGAAATTGCCGGAGCCTCATTTGTAGAAAAGAAATCAGGAACGAAAGCGTTAATTGCAGGCATGATTGAAGCGATAGTCAAATCCGGCTTTACTGTAGGCGGATTTGATGCTTATATGACGACGGAAGTCATAGCGGCAGCAGGAGTCAGTTCATCGGCGTCGTTTGAAATGCTATTTTGCGCGATTGTCAATTCTTTATTTAACGAGAATAAAATGCAGCTATCCGACTGCGCGAAAATTGGCCAGTATGCAGAAAATCAGTTCTGGATGAAATCTTCCGGTTTAATGGATCAGATGGCATGCGCAGCAGGCGGGGCTATTTTATTAGATTTTTCCAATGACATCAAATGTGAAAAGATCGAAGCCTCCTTTGACCGCTTAGGCTATGATATGGTAATCGTCAATACAGGAAAAGGGCATGGAGATTTAAGCGAGGAGTATTCAGCGGTGCCATCTGAAATGTTTCAGGTAGCAGGGGCGCTTGGCGTAAAACGGCTTTGTGAAAGTTCCTTGGACAAGCTTTTGGAGAAACTTCCGGAGATAGAAAAGAAAATAGACAATGACCGTGGGATTTTGCGCGCGCTTCACTTCTATGAAGAAAACCGCAGGGTAGAAGAAGCGGCAGAAGCCTTAAAAGGCCAAGACAGTAATAAGGTGCTCAGACTTTTAGAAGAATCTGGAAATTCTTCATGGAAATGGCTCCAAAACTGTATGTCAAAATCAAATGAAAAAGATCAAAAAGTTGCGCTTACCCTTGCTTTAACGGAAATTTACATAAAAAGAATAAACGATGGCTGTTGCAGAGTGCATGGGGGAGGTTTTGCAGGCGTTATCCTTGCAGTGATCCCAAAAGAAAAAACAGCCGATTATGTCGCTTATATTTCTGCCTATGTAGGAAAAGACAATGTCTATCCAATGCAAATCCGGCAGACTGGGGCTGTCAGCTTAGGAAAATAATATAAAAAAGGGCTGTCGCAAAAATCCGCTGTATACAGGATATGGCATTTTATTGAGAATGACCTAATCCAGAACGTAGTTATGTCGGCGGATTTTGCAACAGCCTTATTTTTAGTTTTTGTCTGCGCGCCTTTGCTCTGCATATTCTCCGATTTTTTTATCCATGTGGAGAATATGTACAGAAAGCCAGTTTAATAGAAATGAAATCAAATCTTCTAAGTAGTCTTGCTGGCGTTCATCTAAATCGTCAAGGTTAATCCCGTCTAATTTCTCAATGAAAGCAGTATGCGCTTTTTTCTGTTTATCAAAATCAGGAAAACCGATTTCCTGCATATATACTTCTTCATCATGGAAATGTTCTTTCGTATAATCCTGCAATTTTGTTAAAATCCGCATAATCTCATCGTATTTATCATGTAAAAGCTCTGCGTGGATCACATCATTGGCATCCTGAATAATTTCAAATAATGTTTTGTGCTCATTGTCAATCATTTCTATGCCCGTCTTATATTTAGACGTAAATGCAAAAGGCGATTCAAATTGGCCAATTAAGGTATCGCTTCCAATTATATGCCGGAAAAGCCAGTTAGCGAGATATTTCAAAAGATTTTCAAAAGCCGGAATAATAGTAACATTATCCAGCCGCGTGAGATTTGTGGCATTCATATATGCAATAAAATCTGCGTGTTCCTGCTTTTGGGATGCAAGTTCAGGATCTTGGATTTTCTGCATATATGTTTCTTCATGTTTAAAATGCGTATTTGCATAATCTTTTAGGTCAGCTAAAAGAGTTTCTGCCACTTGATGTAAATCTGCATCTTCAGAATCAGCCGCTTCATGGGCTTTATTTATCAGTTCAAACAGATGGGCGTGTTCTTCATCAATAAGTGGAATGCCAATACGGCAATCATCGGTAAATTCATACATTTCGTCACCTCCGTAGGATAATGGGGATATTATAGCATAAGATGAAGAAAGGTTCAAACAGCTTTCAGTAAAAGAAAGAATCTCGTTCCGCCTTCAGGGTTATCGGCAAGATTGATCGAACCGCCATGCGTTTCTATAATTTCTTTTGCAATGCAAAGCCCAAGCCCGAAATGCTCTTTTTCAGAGCGGCTCTCATCGACACGGTAAAAACGGTCAAAAATATAAGGTTTATCTTTGTCCGCAATCCCAATGCCATTATCTTCAACCGTAATCCAGAATACAGACTGGCTATAAGATAATTCCAGTTTAATATATCCGCCTGATTTTCCATAACTGACAGCATTTGAAATTAAAATGCTTAAAACTTGACAAATCCGTTCTTTGTCACAGCGGCAGCAGGGAATCGTACCTTTTGGCAATAAAACCTGAAGCGTTTGTTTATGTTCTCTGACAAGCGGTTCAAAAGATTCATAACAGTTTAAAAGCAGCGTATCCAGCTCAACGGACTCTATATTTAGGATAAGCCTGCCGGAATCTGCCCGGTTTAATAACAAAAGATCGTCGGTTAAAGTGGATAACATTAGGGATTCTTTCTCGATTATGTGGAAAAATCGTTCCTGCTTTGGGCCGTTTGCTGCTTTTGCGGCAGAAGCGGCAGAACAGATAACGGCAATCGGCGTGCGAAGCTCATGGGAAGCGGCTGCAATAAAAGCGTTTTGTTTTTGCCGCGCTTCAATAACAGGCGTAAGGAGCTTTCCCGTAAAAAAATAAGACACAAAAAACAGCACGCCGATTCCTATAATATTTAATAATAGAAAGCGCATACGCTGTCTTGTGATCTGATTTGTATAAGATTCTAAAGATAGCAGAATAATCCCTGTTAAAGTTCCCGCATTTTTTCGGATTTTTAAAACAGAAGCGTAAAAATGGCCATTTTCTTTAGAATCCCAGAAGAATTCCTTATGGGCGGCGGAATAGGTAGAACCATTTTCTAATTCAGGCAAAATGACTTCCATTGCATAATCTATTACTTCAGACGTCAATTCAAGCTCTGTCTTAGAAAGCATAAGCTGGTTATAAGAAAGCGGCGTTTCATTGTCATAAAAAGTTAGAGTAAAATTTTGTCTGGCAGCCGTTTTTTTGAGCCAGTCCCAGCTAAGAGTATTTTGTTGTTCCAAAGTTGCCGTAAAATCGTTGATTTTAGATTGAAATGACAGAAAATAATTGTCTTTCAAATCTTTTTCAGACATATACAGATAACTGAGTGACATTATAACAAGGATTGCCGCTGACATTCCGGTAAAAAGGATTGTCAGGCGGAGATGGAGTTTTTTATACATGAGCCGAATCCTCCAAATGATAGCCAATGCCGCGGACGGTTTTAATCCTCACATTGTTACTGACCGTTTTTAGGCGGCGGCGGATAAAGTGCATATAATTATCTAAATTCCCGTCCTCCACATCGGCATCAATGCCCCAGACTTTCGATAACAGTGTGGCGCGTGGCAATGTCTGTAACGGATTTAGAAGAAAAGTTTCCAGTAAATCGCCTTCTTTTTTAGAGAGCGTACAGCTTTCATTTGGCCCGCAAAGCCAGTTTGTGGAAGGCGTATAAGATATATCGCCAAAGCAAAGCGTTTCATCAGCCTTCCATTCTTTCGGCCTGCGGCTAATGCTGCGGATTCTCGCAAGAAGTTCTTCAAATGCAAACGGCTTAACAAGGTAATCATCTGCGCCGGAATCCAATCCAGTAATTTTATCCTGAAGCTCTCCTAATGCCGTCAAGAGAATTACTGGGGTATTTTTACCCATAGAGCGGAATTTTTTTAAAACCGTAATGCCGTCGATAAGCGGAAGCATTCTGTCTAATAAAATTAAATCATAAAAGCATTCCTTCATATAATAAAGCGCATCTTCCCCATTCTCACAGGAATCTACTGTAAAGCCGGCATGGACTAATTGAAAAGAAAGCGTTTCGCTTAAATATTTGTCATCTTCTATCAGTAAAATCCGCATAAAAAGCTCCTTTCCCATTCAGACAGATTAAATAATATATAGTATAACATAGGAAACTTTAAATAATCTCTAAGGGCAGAATATTTTTCGGTTGGAATAGGACAATGCAGTTTCCACATACAGTAAAGTAAGAAACCTGTTAAGGGGAAGTTTTGAAAAAAAAGATTGAACTTGGCATGGCAATTATTTTATTGATTTCCGCAGCAGTCATTCCAAGGCGGGAAGCATTGATTATGGCTGGGAATGCCGGAAAGACCGTAAACGAAAACTGTATTGTCGTAGATGCCGGACACGGCGGTGACGATCCCGGAAAAATTGGAATCAATGGGACATTAGAAAAAGATATAAATCTCATCATTGCCCATAAACTAAAAGCCCTTTTGGAAAGTCAGGGTTATGAAGTGGTAATGACGCGAAGCGATGGAGAAGGTCTGTACCAGACGGGCGCAAGAAATATGAAAGTAGAAGATATGCAAAAGCGTTGTGGAATAATTACGGACGCAATGCCGGTTTTCACTGTCAGCATACATCAGAACAGTTACCCCGAAGAATATGTTAAAGGCGCGCAGGTCTTTTACTTTGGACAGAGTAAAGAAGGAGAAGCGCTTGCCCGGAAAATACAAAGCAGTTTAGTGAAAAACCTTGATCCTAAGAATCACCGCGTTGAAAAAGCAAACGAGAGCTACTATCTCTTAAAAAAGACGCCAACGCCAACTGTAATTGTGGAATGCGGTTTTTTAAGCAACCGTGAAGAAGCGGAACTTCTAAATAGAGATGATTACCAGAATAAAGTTGCGTGGGCAGTCATGATGGGGATTGTACAATATCTAAATGAAACAGGCTGAAAATAAACATTGAATTTCCGGTATAGCAAGCGCTATAATAAAGCCATTACACTGGGAGGGAAGCAAAAATGAGCAAAAGCGTTACCGGAAAGAATGCTTGGGCGTTATTCTTATTGATTTTGGCAGGCATTGTATTAGGCGGTTTTATCGGGGAATTGACAAAAGATATATCAGGGTTAAACTGGTTGAATTACGGA
This sequence comes from uncultured Lachnospiraceae bacterium, assembly GCA_910589105.1. Taxonomy (GTDB): domain Bacteria; phylum Bacillota; class Clostridia; order Lachnospirales; family Lachnospiraceae; genus Roseburia_B. The sequence goes on along the minus strand of CAJUST010000023.1, from coordinate 13,415 downwards.
CAAAATTTTGGGATAGCAACTCCAATTGTCTTAAATTTGGGGATTTTAGCCATTACATTTGGCTTGACAATTAAAATCTCAATATCCAGTATAATAGGCGTTTTTATTTCTGTGATCATTTACAGGCTTTTATAGCGGAAAAGATTAAAAGAGCCCTTGCATCGAAGCGCATTTCGCATTTGATGCAAGGGCTTTTAATGTGAGTGACGGCTTTCAATAAATTATTCCTGTAAAGTCAGCGAGCTTTCTTTTTTATAGGCGTTTTCTATATCAAAAGAAATAATTTCCTGTGGAGTTGCAATATAAAAATAATTACCAATATAAATGCCGCGAATCGTTTCAGATGAAACATCAAGCGGTTCAGACAGCTTTTTGGCAAAATGCCCGTCTTCCCAAGAATAAAGCTGGTAACCGATATAAAATCCATTCTCTTTGGGATCAAAGTGCCCTGAAAATCCGATTAAATTCTTGCCGGAGTTGACAAGGACGCTTTTGTAATCGTAGCTTGCCGGAGTGTAGTAGTATTCGTCTAAAATAACGCTGTCGATTACTTTTAATTCTGCCGGATTTGAAATGTCAAACATGACAAGCTTTATCCCTTTTTGCTCTCCTGTTTCCGGATCTGTTTCATAACCAATGCCAAGCAAATGCCCCTCGTCCCACATATGCAGGTAATCCGAAAAGCCTGTGATTTTCAATTCTCCCAAAAGGACGGGATTGGAAACGTCGCTTAAATCCACTGCAAATAAAGGATCTGTATTGCGGTAGGTAATAAAATAAGCGGTTGTGCCCATAAATCTTGCGGCGTAAATCTGTTCCCCGACTGCAATCGAATCAAGCGTCCCTGTCAGCTCCATTTTTTCGTCAAACAGAAACAAATTGTTGGAAGTTTCTCCGGCTTTTAAGGAAGTTGTAAGTACGCGGAGCGTATTTTGGTATTCATGGATAGCAAAAGTGTCATAAATTTCACCTCTTGCCGATGCGGCATTGACGGCATTCATCTTCCCATCGTTTAATGCAAATTTTGCGATGTGTGTGATGGTTTCTTCAGAACTATAGTCGTATTCATACAGATAAAGAGAATTCGGGCCGACGTAAACATTCACATCGTTGTGCAGGATCATCATTTGATCAATGACTTCTTCTGGCTTTTGGATATGGAAGGAAGCTAAAATCAGCTCACTGCTTCCTCCTTCCTTTGGCAGGTAAATATTGCCGTAAGGGATTTGCCCGCCATTAATCGAAGGAATCCATTTATCGCGTCCCGTTTCAGTGTTTCGTGGGTAAGGGTTTTCTGTGAATAAATAGACAAGATCTCCGATTTTGCGTGATGTTTTGTAAAACCCGTCCTGTTCCACTGCGCCGGATAATTTTGGCGAAAGCGGATCAGAAATATCATAAATATAAAGAATAACGGCAGACTGGGACTGAAATAACTGTTTAGGCGTTTCCCCTTCATCAATCATATAGGTAGTATCCATATCCAAGGAAGCGTCTTGCCGCTGTACCAGTAAAAGCAGGCTGCCGTTGTCCACATAAAGCTCTAAAATAGAATCGGCTGGGCCAAGTTCAGGGGCTATGCTCCCAGCGGCTTTTGGCGCTCCGTCAGCCGTATCCGTAATTAGAATTTTCCGCTCTGCAACAGTATAAATATAGCGGCCGTCAGTTTTAATATAGTCACTTTCATCTACGCCTTCTGTTTGGAGGTTAGTTGTAGAATAGTTATTTTTGGGGGAGGCCAAATCAACGGATCCGTTTGTGGAGGAGTCTGCCGCCGCTGTTTCCACTTCTTTTTCTGCATATTGCATAATGCCTAATCCGGAATCTTTGCGCATCATGGCTTGTTGGGATTGCGCGGATTCTAATGCCTGATAAATTTCATCATAGCTCTTTGCCACGGTATATAGCGTTCCGGCATCTTGTTTCGGCTCTGCGTAAGCATCGCCAGAAGGGGGAGAAGCGCCTGTATTTTTATTTTCCGAGATCGCTTCTGTCTTGGGAGAAGCTTTGGAAAGAGCGGGATTGTCAGGTTTTAGGCGTTCCATATTCCATGCCACGCCAGAGAGGATTCCGCAAAAAAGCAGGACGGCTGCCGCAGAAACTGCATTCCGTAGGGAAATATGGCGGAATGGGGAAGGTTTTTTTGGGGAGCGGAGTTTCTCAGAGAGCCGCTCCGGCGTAATGGAATCCGGTATTTCAATTTGTTTGGCGGATTGTTTAATTTGCTCCAATACTTCTTTATCTGTCATAAGATCACCTTTCCTTTTTTGATTGGCCGCTCAACTGTTCGGAAAGCTTTTTTAAAGCGCGGCTTTCCCTTGAGCGTACTGTATTTGGGTTCATATGAAGCGCTTTTGCAATTTCCTGATTTGTATATCCTGCAAAAATGTGCATACTGATAATTAGGCGGTCAACGTCATTTAATTGAAAAAAACAATCCCGCACGTCCATGTGTTCTGCAAGCCGGTCAAAAGAATTGTCATTAGAAATCTGTGAGGATGGCGCCTCAAAAGCCTGTGAACGGCTTTTCAGGCGGCGTTTACATTTTGCGGATAAAATTTTAAACATCCACGCTTTAAAAGATTCCTCCCGACGTAATTTTTGGATAGACGTAAAAGCGTCTATTACAGTTTCACTGACGGCGTCTTCCGCATCCGCCTGATGTTTTAAGGCGTACAAAGCAAAACGGTACAAATCAAGATAGATGTCACGGTACAGTTCGGCAAACGCATTTACGTCGCCATGTTTTGCTAAAGTTATCTGCTGCATATTTTGGCTCATAAGCTTTCTCCCATTGTTGCGTTGTTGACGGGTGATATATAATAGTGTGTGAGATTTTGTAATTTGTTGCAAGGATTTTTTAATTAGTTTTGACTTTTTCATAAAAGGAGCGTATAATCAAAATAGGAAACCATTTTTTGATTAGGAGGTTATATGAGAAAATGAAAAAATTACTTAAATTTTGTTCTGTTTTACTTGCAGCCTGCATATGTATTAGTATAGCGCCAGTTCACGCGAAAGCAGGCGCAGGTTTGTCATTTAAGGCAAAAGTTACCGGAACGGAACGGTCAATCAAGGTTAAAAAAATTACATATGAAGGCGAAATATCCAAACGGTTTATTGAAGGCGCGAAAGGGGTTTTGTCAGAACTTGAAGTGGATTTTTTAACAGACGTTCTTTGGGATTACTCGGCAAAAATCACTTCCGTGAAAGATAATAAAGGCAAAACATACCGTGGGTATCTGATGGATAAAGATGACGACGGCTGTGATATAGTAATTTCCAATATGAAGCATGGCCGCACTTATACGATAGCAATAAACGGCATAAAACAAAAATTTGCGAATAATTTCGGAAAACTGACATTAAAAGTGAAAATTCCAAAGCAAAAGGCTGCATCTAAGAATATACGGGTTTCTAAAGTTTCTGTGGACGATTCTTATGGTGAAGTTGAAGTGGAATTTGCTTCGAAAGTAGTCTGGAAATACAATTCAAAAATTGTTTCCGTCAAAGACAATAAAGGCAAATCCTACAAAGGATACCTGACCGATAAAGACGATGATGAATGTGAAATTTACATCGAAAACATGAAAAGCGGCCGCACATATAAGATAAAGATTTCCGGAGTGAAAGTAAGAGGAACGTCTTCTTTTAAGACAGTCACAATTACAGCAAAGGCGCCGGCGCACAGACATAATCTTACCATCAAAAAAGTGGAATACGACGAAGACTATGATGATGGCAGAATGGAATATACGGTAAGTTTCGATTTTAACAAAGATATTTCATATACGAATGAAAGTTATGTCATAATCCGTGGTTTAGACGGAAAAGCGTATTCTTCCGAAACGTCATACGTCGAATGGGATGACGATGAATGTGAGGTCCATCTATCAGAAGGGCTGGCAATCGGACAGAAGTACACATATGAAATTGTCAATGTCAAATCAGTTCAGGCAGACAAATATGAAACAGTAAAGGGCAGTTTCACAGCATATTACGATTGACAGGAATGGCTTGCCGCAAGAAACTGCGGCAAGCCAATTTATGGCGGCATAGCTAAGCGGTAAGGCAATGGTCTGCAACACCAGCGCGCATCGGTTCAAATCCGGTCTGCGCCTCTCAGAAACCCCGAAAAATCGGGGTTTTTTGTTGCCCACGTTTTCTCTCATTATCCTTTTAGACCTAAGCCGCCGTTCTTTTTTTTCTTATTTTTTCAAAATTCCATTTTTTTACAGGAGCCCGTTTTAGACCGTTTAAAATCGAATAAAATCTTTTCATAAGGTGGTGCTAAGGTGGAAAGGCATAGGTCTTATAATTGATCCACTAAATCATGTTTTCCCCCAGTATCCGTATGAAGATAGGTCTTAATAACAATCTTGTAATCATCTCCCAGCAGTTTGGCCACTGTTTTTATATCTTGATGACTTGATATTTTACTAAGTAATCTTGTTGCAAAGGCGTGTCTGAGTGCATGAGTGCCATAATGAGGAAGTCCGCGCATGCGTAAAATTCTGTCAAGGGTTTCCTGTATGTTCCGGCTGGTAGGGAAATTGCCGGTTTTGGTACAGACGATTAAGTCATCCCTGATCTGATGCTGCCCATAAGTATCCAACATGATATTCAGGCATTTCAAGGCTTCCTGATTTAGATGGATTGCCCTGTTGCTTCAAGGATACTTTGGCGGCGTGATATATTTGAATATAATGGCTTGCGATGCGTTTATCCCTGTTTTTCACGTTACTGACAGTTTCGGAAATATGGATGCTTTTACGACCTTCCATATCCTGTTGGATTCCATTCTTGGAAAGAGCTAAGAGTTCACCTTCCCTTAATCCTGTATTTAAAACAAATACAAGCGCCGTGCCATAGCGGTAATCCAATGTTCCATCTGGCTTATAAGAAAGAGCCACATCTTTAATCGCCTCAATAGATTCCTCTGTTATAATCTGAATTTGCTTGGTATTTACTCTGACTGCCGACTCATCAGGCATTTCGACAGTAAGAAATGGATCATAAGTCTTAGGAAGATCTTTTTCCGTTTTACCGTATTTAATCATTGAGTGCAAAAAAAGATATACTTTTCTGATTGTAGAATAACTGTAATTTGGTTGCATCTCATCAAGCAACCTCTGAATATCCGAGGCTTTCAGATTACACATCAAAATCCGGGATATGTAATGAGGTTTGATATGACTTTCAAAAATGGACTCTGTGCGGTCATATGCAGTCTGTTTCAGATTTTTCGCATAACCTGCTGGCTCTTAATAGTGTAAAAATTTAATAGAGTATTCTTCCACTGTAAGTTTCAGGCAGACTGCTTCTCTGGATTGCGCCAGAAATTTATATTCATCCAACTTTGCCTTGACTTCCGCTTTTGTCTTACCGGAAAATTCTTTGGAAGGCATTCCAGCTTTGTTGCATCGATCAATCCATCTTCCTTTGTTATTTTTGAATATTGTACCGTCACCTTTGCTGCGCCGGGGTTTTGTGGCTGTTTCATTCGCCATAGCTATACCCTCCTTTCTGTAGAAAAGAACGTAACCCTTATTGCGAATGGAAGCAGTGAGTCGTATAAGCATTATATTACAAGGAAAATGGTTTGACAATGCAATTTGCTTATTAAAAATATAGTTCTTTTTCCGCGGTTTTCGCAAACAATTCTTTGATTGCCGTTTTTGACGTAAAATAATCACGCCCAATCTTGGTTATTGGGAGGAATTTTCTTTGTAGCAGTCTGCAAATAAAAAGTCAAGCAGAAAATAAGAAATTTTGAAAATTTTATACAGGCTGAAAATATGTACTACAAAAAGACCACCGTAAAACGCTGGTCTGATAAATAGGCAATGGCAATGATCTTAAGTTTCTTCGCTTTCTGCAAGCGCGGAAAGATATTCCTTCTGTATCATGGCGATAGAAACGCGGGGGTGTGTATTTCTTTGATACATTTTACATGAAAAAGGATATGGGGCGGATAGGAAAGTACAGATATATTGTTCTATACATTTCCTGTTTGGCATTTGCGTATCTTGGAGGAAATTCTGTTCTGATGGGGATTTAAGCGCTGCTGATAGTTTTGATCCTGATGGCATTTTGAGCAGTGTTTTATGAGGCGGACTGGAAACAGCGCATCTTCTTTTCCGGGCTGAATTATTCACTGCTGTTTTTGACAGAACTTTTTATGCTGCAGATGGAAAATATGTTTGTTTCCGATAATGATGTACTTACTTTTCTTCTCCTACCATCAAAAATGATATGGCTTTGTGTGGTTTTTATAGCGCGGAAGGTATGGAAAGGACGGAACAATTATGGGGAGTTTTCCCATAAAGAGTGGCTGAAATTTTCCATGATCCCACTGCTCACTGTGGCATCCATGCTGCTTATGTTCTTCTGCAACAGTGCGGAGGCAAAGGTGCAGATGGCATCCTCTTTCTGTCGGTGGGACTGATATTTATAAACATTCTTGTCATAGAGTTGATGCAGGGAATCCTTGAAAAAGAGGAAACGCTCCGGGAAAGTGCGCTGGCGGGCCAGAAGAAGGAGAGCCAGCTTGCCAATTACCGGGATATGCAGGCGATCTATGAGCGGCAGGGGAGGAAGATGCATGATTATAAAAACTGGATAAGGACGATGCAGGCGCTGTTGAAGAAGGGCGATAAACAGGCTCCCGCCACACTTGCGGAGCGGCTGACGGAGAGCATATCGGTGGAGATGGCGGCGGTTAGCGCGAACCACATGGTGGTGGACGCCGTCCTGTCGAATGTGAAGGCGGCGGATAGGTACGGTGGCGATTTTGCCATTTCCTGCGATGGGGAAAAGTTCCGGGCGGTGGTGATGTTATAAATTTTATGGTTATTTCGTGCAATTTATAGTCATTTGGCGCAATCGAGGTTTGAAATGCGGCTGTATCTGCCGATAGATTTTATGATGCGGGAAATTTCAAAGAATTTTATCAAGAAGGATGATGCTATGTCAAAGATTACAGTTTTTTGTTTCAAAGTATGTTTGGAACCAAAAGTAATACAGGAGCGGTAAATCCGATCAGAGTATCGGATTTGTCAAATGGTTCTCTGCGGCCGAAGTTAAAAGCGGCCGGAATCGATACGAACAGCGCACAGGATAAGGCGGCTGTTAAGGAAATGACAAAGCGCGCCGGAAGCAGTGGGATGTTCATCAATGTGCAGGCAATAAAATTCTGATGAAGCAGTATGATAAGGATGGCGACTATATGGATCCGGCCACGCGGCTTGCGGGACTGCTTGTGACGGAGGAGAATGCCGCAAGTAGGAAACGGATTATCGCTATTCCCGAAAATAGCCAGGATGAGATGTTTGAACTTACGAAAAAGGAATTCCTATAGGGCAACGGTATGGGGAAGGGGGATACAACAAAAAGGTTGGATATTTATACGGCTCTGTATCGAAAAACGAGTAAAAATGACCGTCTGGCGGCAGGGCATACATTGTCACAATATGAAAGGGCAGATTGGGAAATCGAAACGAAATATGGCGGGCTTAAAACTAAAATGCGGTTAGAAGACTTTTCGGCGAAAAATCCACAGGCAATCCGTCAGGATTTGTATGCAGCTTTATTCATATCGAACTTATCTGCGCTGATGAAGTCATCTGCCGAGGCGGAAATGGAAGAGAAACTAACCGGTGGAAAGCATAAATGCCAGCTAAATAGAAGCTACATTATAGGCATCACTGCCCGATATGTGAAAAGCCTTCTGACCATTCTGAATTACAAAAAGCAACTTGCGGCACCCATAACCCGAATTCAGAGAATGAGGTCAATCATTCGTCCAGACAGGCGCTTCAAAAGGATATCTGGACATCACGGAACAACGAATGGTTTTTACATACGGGTAAATCTGTAATACATAGGGGTAATGTCGTTTTAAGTTGACGACATTGTTTAGGGTTATGGAGGGGATGACTGTTTATAGGTGCATATTACTAATATGGCGCAGAGGGCAGGCATCCTTGGCGTTCCGGCAGATTGGGGAATCGGGGAGCAGGGAGAGGATATATCTATGAAAGAATGTATAAAGAATCGGGTACATGAACTGTACTGGAATGATAATATAAATTGTGCGAGGACAGCAATCATCTGTTTGAGTGAATTATTTGAAACTGCTATTGAACCGCAGATCATCTGGTCTGCGGTTGGATTGCATGGCGCAGGCGGTTATAGGGCGCAGTGCGGCTTAGTTGAAGGTACACTTATGTTCATAGGGATTTATCTTCATGAGTTGGGAAAAACAGAAAATGAAATAGTATCTGCCTGTTATAGTTTTGCATCTGCTTTTGAAAAAGCATTTGGCTCATTAAGATGTTTTGAACTACGCCCTACAGGTTTTTCAGAGAATGATCCACCACATATGTGTGAAAATTTGACTTGTGATGGGATTGAATTTGCATATCAATATATATTGCAGGTTACAAAACAATATTCCCGATAAGCCACAAGCGAACAAGGGGAGGGGTAGGCATCGCTGGCGTTACGGCAGATTGGGGAATCGGGGAGCAGAGAGAGGAGGTGAAGGTCGGTATGGGATTTGGTTGGGGAACGTAGATAAAGTGTCTTTGCGCGGAGAAATAAACAGCTTGGACTTATTACATGGGAGCGGATGCGGCTCTGACCGACAGAGGGGCTGCCATAGAAAGAAATGGAGGACTGAAATGAGTATTAACGGAATAGGAACAGCGGGATATCCGCTGACAGGATACACGGCAAGGAAGGCAGGAAGAAGTGCAGAGTCCAGGGCTGTGGAATTCATGGAAACGGTGGAAGAAAAGGTGGCGCAAGGCAAAGCAGTCGACCAGGATGAGAAAGCCTTTGGGTTGGTTGGTCCGAACGCCCCGCAGGAAGTGAAGGATGCGTGGATGGAGGCGGCGAAAGAAGTAAATGCGAATGGCATGGGAATCCGGGGCAACGGAATGATGAGCCACATATCGCAGATGATGGTGCAGCGGCTTAATAAACAGCTTAAGGGTGAAACAGAGAATTTTGACATCCTTGGAAGCACAGTGGAATCTGCAATCCAGGCAACGAAAAAGGCGCTGTACGATTTGGAGCATCCCGTAGTATATACGCCCAGGAGCATAGAGGTCCAGCAGGCCCGCATCAAGGAAGGGGAATTTTACAGGGCTTTTTTGGAGAAGCTGGAGCAGTTATAGGCGTTTTCTCCAATAAGGCGCAGAGTAGATGTTTTTGGCGTTCAGACAGATTGGGAAACCGGGGAAATAAAGGCAAAAGATTGTGAGGTGGACGCATGGGAATTTCAATATCGGGCATGGTAAATTCTGTAAATACGAAACACAGTATGTCGCTAAGCAGCAGCGGGCCTGACTGGTCTATCATTCCAAGTTCCGGGAAAAGCAGTAAGTCAAAGACAGAGTTTGCGGATGAGATCAGGGAACTGGCGCGGAGGGCTGCGGGGACTACGGGCAAGAAGGAATTGGAGTATATCCATAGCCAGAGGGCGAGGCTGTGCGCGGAATATATATCTGACGTATCGCCCGACAGGAAGGCGTTGTACCAGCAGGCTAAAAATGCGCTGAGGGGGCGGGGCGGCAATCCGAAATGCCACGGGAGCGGGGAGCTGACGCTGCTTGACTTTCTGGAGGCGGCAGACGGGAGGACGGATAGTCTTGCCAAAAAGAAATTTGCCCTGGCAGGGGGCGGAACACTGACCTGCCCCATCCTGACAAGCGGGGGGATATGGCGCGGATATTTACTGCCAGGGCATAAAGGCGCTGACGTATCTTGGTTCGGGATACGGGTGGGCTTGCGAGAGGACTCCGGCTGAACGGGAAAAAGAAAGGGAATTTTACGGAATCTACTTTAATGAGCGCCGCTCCCTAAAGAACGGCAAAGGGGAGGAGCTGGAAGCGTTGCCGGATTACTTGGAGGAGAAGCCGTCTTTTGACAGGAAAGCATAAATAGGGGCATTCCGGCAGATTAGGGGAGACATAATATTGAAATAATGGAGGATTTAAATTGGAAATAAACAGTGTAAATGAACATGGCTCCGCATGGGGAGCGGCTTTCAGGAATAAACCGGTATTTTTCATGTCGGTAAAAGAAACAGAGGCATTTTTTAATGGGAAACTGCGAAAGAACATGGAACTGCAGGAGGATACCTGTACACTCAGCAGTAACAATACTTTCCGCAGGCCGAATACCACCTATGAGGTTTCCGATAAGGACAAAGGCAGCGCATTTCTGAACTTGAACTTTCTGATCAAGGATGAGACCAGCAGCCTGAAAGGGAATCTCGGCGATGACAAGGATATGGATTTCTATAACTTCTCCATCCCGTTTATGAACTTTCAACGGAATTACTTTGGCGTTGAGGTCTATCTGGATATGCCGGAGGGCTGTGACTATGACCTTACCCTGTATGATGAATACGGTAACCAGGTAGGGAAGGCGGAGTGGGACGGTGGGGGACGAAAAAAACTGACCGTTCCTAATTGGGATATCAATACCAATCAATACTGCCTCAAGGTAGAAAACGGAAACGGGGAGGAAGTTTCCCCGGATGATTATTACAAGATCAGTTTCCATGTTACCGAAAATAAGGAGCATGAAAAGACGGATGCCATCAGGGAAGCATATGGGAATCTCCACGGTGCATACAGCCGGAAGGATGAAAACTGGCGGGAATATCTTGAAAAGTATAATGCAGTCCTGCGGGAAACGGAGCAAAATTATATAAAAGAGTTGGAACAACTCCACCAGAAGCAGTTTGACAGCCTGCCGGAAGAAAAGAAGTACAAAGGCGGGCGCACGGTGAATGAACTGCTGCAGGACATGGCGGAGGGGAAGGACTTAAGCGAGGCGGAACTGGAGTATGTGAAAATTTTTGCTAACCTGAAAGATGCGGAAAAAGCACAGCAGAAAGCAGAGCTGAAAACCAGCTTTTCAGAAGATTTTTTGAAGAATCTGGAGGGTATGGGCATTTCCCGTGATGACATAGAGGGTATGCGTGTAAGGATTGGGAGCAGTGGGGATGTGGCCGTGGAGGGGATAGAGGATAGAGCCGTCCGGGAACAGGCGCAGAAACTGATAGATGAAAAGTACGGTGACCAGATGTGCCAGTATTACATAGGGATTGCGGACAGCGTGGGGAATCTGCCCAGTGGCGCATACCGGTATGCCACGGATATACAGGAAGTGCGTCGCTATCTGAAAGGCGTTACGGGAGAAGATATTTCTTTGGAAAATATTTATAGGATGCCTGACGGAAGGATCGGCGGGCTGCCGAAGAAGGCGGCGAACCTGATCAACAATACGGAGAATAATGTCAAAACAGAGCAGATGAGGGATGCGCTGAGAAATATCATAGGGAATATTCAGATAAGCGGTGACCTAGGGATTCCTGATTTCACTTCACAGTTCCAGTTCAAGGACGGGGCGTTTTCCGTTATGGACAGTGGTTTTGCGGTGGATATGGGCGCATTGGATGGCCGGCTTACACCAAACTCCTCCGGTAATATGTATTCCGATATGTATAAATATCAATTCAGGAAGGTTTTATAGGCTCGGCAGAAACAGAATAATAGACTTACGGAGGGTGAAATAATGCAGGTCAGTTCGTCCAATGGTTCATTGCAGAACAGATATTTTTCAGGAACAGGAAGCATAGGCGGTATCCATCTGCCCGACTTTAATGATAAATATGTTTTCTCCAAGAAGAAAAGCGGCATCAGTGATGAGGAATACCGGAAGCAGATCAGGGAACAGGCATATGAGGATTTTGCAAAAGGGCAGTTCCAGAACAAATCCGAGGAGTTTAACAGGCTGATGAAAAACTACACATCGGAAGTGTCCCCAGACAGAAAGGGGATCATCACTTCCGGCCTGAAAGCCGTTTCAAAGAATAGGCAGAATGCGCTTAAGCCGATAGATTTTGTGGCGACGCTTCTGGAAGGGAAAGTAAAATATCAGAAACTGCCATCAGGAAACTGCGATTACATAGAGTTTTACGATAAGAACGGGGAAATGGCAGCGACTTATTCCAATGACGGCTGGACGATGTATACCACTAATGCGGAGGCTTCCAGACAGACGGAAATGTGTATGATCTATAACGAGGCATGGGGAAATGCAAAGAGGGGCATTCCGCTGGCGGGTGAAGAAGCAGCCAATGTGAATAATCCACAGAGTAGTTTTGATGCTAAAGCATAGCAGGAAATAAATTTTACGATTTCATATACCCGATAAGCCACAGCCTGACAAGGCAGGGTAGGCATCCCCGGCGTTCCGGCAGATTGGGGAATCGGGGAGCAGGGAGAGAAGGTGTAGATATGGGAAAGGGAGCGGGCAGCGTATCTATTATAGGCGGGTCGGACGGGCCGACAAGTATTTTTATCGCTGGAAAAGGCGGTAAGGTGAAGCTGACAACACGCATACAGAATTACTTCCGCAAATTAAAAAGGAACAGAGTAAAAAAGCGGATTACCGCCAATTCCCATACGCTGGAGGAAGTCATGGAAATGCTGAAACGGGAATATGGCGCTGAGGAGGTTTCGCAGCAGTCCCATAATTACCTTGAGCAGAGAAAGCGCTTAAAGGCATCCCTTATCATGCGCCACCGCCCGGATTTGCTTGGGGAGCTGATGGACTTGGGGCCGCCCGAAGGGGAGGATGTGGAAGTTTTAAAAGCATTTTGGGAGCAGATACAGGAGTGGGAGAAGGTGGCAGCGGAAATTGCAGATGATATCTTCCCCGTAGATTTCCACATATATGAGATTAAGTGTCCTAAGAACTGCATGATGCAGATAGGGGTGGAAACTGTCTGGCAGGTGATAGATGGCTCATTCAGCGGGGATAAGAAGACCATGAAGCAGTTAAAGAAGCTGTTTAGGGAAATATATTTGTATTATGGGGTCACCGCCGAAGATATAAAAAATGAGACGGAGAGGTACAATTCACTTTTAGCAGCATTGTGTTTATAGATGGTTACTTTCCGGCAAAACAGAGAGAGGCGATTAAAATGGATATAAAGGGAATAGCAAAAAGCCATCATGCGAAAAGCGCCACAACGGGAAAGGCGTCATCCAGGAAGGAATGGAAGCTGTCCGATTCCCTCCGGGAGAAGATAGCCGAATACGCCAGGGAGGATGCAGCGCAGAACGTCTATATGGGAAATAAGTTCCTCGCCCTGCGGAAAAGCGAGGTCGCCAAAGTCGCGCCGGACAGGGCGGCGCTGATGGGGAAGGTCAGTCAGGAAATGGCGGACATGAAGGAGATACGGGAGGCGGACGAGAGGTGGCTGCGCCTCCTGTTCGGGGAGCCGTATGAGGCGAAGTTTCAGTCCGGAGCCGTCCATGTGTATGACGGGAACGGCGATGAGGTACTGACCTACACGGCGGGCGTGGGCTGGCATGAGAAGGAGTCGAAGG
>CAJUST010000022.1 GCA_910589105.1 uncultured Lachnospiraceae bacterium | reverse complement strand
TTTTTGAATTTCCCTCTTAAAATCTTTCAAGGTTGTTTCACTGTTCAGTTATCATAGTTCGGATTTAACCGCTCTTTTCGCGGTCAGCTCAATTATAATATCATGTCTTCCAGTATCTGTCAAGTACTTTTTTTACATTTTTTCGACATTATATTTTAGCTGAAACGGAGAAGGAGGGATTTGAACCCTCGCGCCGCTGTTAACGACCTGCACCCTTTCCAGGGGTGTCCCTTCGGCCAGCTTGGGTACTTCTCCGAATAACGCTCTATATTACGGATTATTTTATAATCCAGCGGAGAAGATGGGATTCGAACCCATGCGCCCTTTCGGACAAACGGTTTTCAAGACCGCCTCGTTATGACCACTTCGATACTTCTCCAGATTTTAAATTCGTTAGTATTTCAACGCAAAAATGATTCTACCACGTTAGATGTCTATTTGTCAACAACTTTTTTCATATTTTTTACATTAAGGGAAATTTGTCTCTTTTAAGAATAATTCTGCAAGCTGCAAATCTTCAGGAGTGGTAATTTTAATGTTTTGGTAACTGCCTTGGATTAGTTTCACTTTTGCAAAATTCCCATATTCCACCACCATTGCATCATCTGTGATTCCTTTTGGGCTTTCCTCAATGATTTTTTGATATGCTTTTAAAATCATTGGATATGAAAATGCCTGAGGAGTCTGTATCTGCCAAACTCTTTCCCTATCCGGGGTATTGGCCGCAAAATTTCCGCTGTCTGCTATCTTGATTGTATCTTTCACCGGCATTCCAATCACGCAAGCATGATATTGTTTGACAGATTCCACTGCCGCCTTAATAATTTCCTGAGTCAGACAAGGACGCGCGCCATCATGTATCAATACATAAGAACTTCCTGTTACCGAAATCAGGCCATTGTATACGGAATGATAACGTTCCGCTCCGCCGGGCACAATTCTTGACACTTTATTTAACCCATATTTTTGAAGGATATTTTTTTTACAATATTCCGCTTCATTTGTCACTAATATAATATCGTCTACTTCGCTTTCCTCAAATGCTTTTAGAGAATAAAAAAGAATGGGCTTTCCGCCCAACTCCATATACTGTTTTTTGCAGCCAGCTCTCATTCGTTTCCCGCTGCCCCCTGCCAATACGATTGCTGTTATTTTTTCTTTTTGCATTTTGATTCTCCCAAATTGCCACACATGTTGCATCAACTGCTGCGCTTTTTCAGAATTACTTTCAGAGATTAAGTAAAATGAACTTTCCAGACAGCTCTATTTATTTTTTTTGCCGCGGATGCCCAGTCTTTTCCTGTTATTCCCTGCAATTTCCCCACAATTACACTTGCCATTCTTTTTCTGTTGACATTTTAATTCTCTCAGATTGCCACTTATAGCATTCCATTTGTTGGGTTTTACTAAATCATTTCGAAGAATAAATGAAAATGAACTTTTTTCCTACTCTATTTATCCTTTTTTGTGCAGATACTTAGTCTTACCCTGTTGTCACCCCGCAATTAGAATTGCCGTTATTTTTTCTTTTTGCTTTTTAATTCTACCAGTTTACCACTCGTAGCATTCTATCAGCTTCGCTTTATTGAAAAAATTTCAAAAATGAAATGAGAATCGATTTTTGTCCTGCTCTATTGATTCTTTTTTATGGCAGACAGCCAGTTTTTTCCGCTGTCACCCTATCATTAGAATTGCTGTTGTTTTTTCTTTTTGTTTTTTCAGATTGCTGCTTTTCCTGCTTTCACTCGGCTATGCTTTCGCTGATGTTTGCATTTTGTATTATGCTTCCCCTAATTTCAGATTTGGGACAGCATTCAAATCCAGTCCAGACCGTTTTCCAGCCATATAATCGTAGTATGCCGCCGCCCCTATCATCGCCGCATTGTCTGTGCAAAGTATAGGGGACGGACAATAAAAAGCAACGCCGCGTCTATCTAATGCTTCTTTTACCGCTTTCCTAAGCGTCCCATTTGAAGCTACGCCTCCTGCCAGAGCAAATGTTTGGATTCCTGTTTCGTCTAATGCCTTTTTTATTGTTCCTAGCAGGACGTCGATTACAGCCTGCTGGAAAGAGGCCGCTACGTCTGCCTGCGCAATTTCTATTCCCTGCATACGGCAGTTGTTCAAATAATTCAGAGCCGCTGATTTCATGCCGCTGAAACTAAAATGATATGCGGCTTCTGCCACATGCGCCCTTGGAAACGCAATCGCATCCGGATTGCCCTTGTGTGAAATCTGTTCAATTTTGGGTCCGCCGGGATAGCCTAGGCCAATCGCCCTTGCCACTTTATCAAAGGCTTCCCCTGCCGCATCATCTACTGTCCTGCCTAAAATTTCATATTTCCCATAGTCATTGACTTTGACGAGATGCGTATGTCCGCCGGATACTACCAGACATAAAAAGGGCGGTTCTAAATCCGGATTTTCTATATAATTGGCGCTGATATGCCCTTCTATATGATGCACTCCAATTAAAGGCAGTTTTTTTGCATAACTGATGGATTTCGCTTCCGCTACCCCAACCAAAAGCGCGCCTACCAGACCCGGACCGTAGGTGACCCCTATTGCATCGATTTCATCTAATGTCTTATCCGCCTGATTTAACGCTTCTGTAATCACCTGATTTATTTTTTCAATATGTTTTCTGGAAGCGATTTCCGGCACAACTCCGCCGTAAAGCGTATGAAGCGAAATCTGTGAAAAAATTACGTTTGACAATACTTTCCGCCCGTTTTCGACGACTGCCGCCGCTGTTTCATCACAGGAAGTTTCGATTGCCAGAATACGCATAGGTTCCGGTTTATTCATCTTCTTTGACAACTCCTTCTTGAAATGCAAGTATCTTCCATTTGCCCTCCTGATCCTTCCGCAGAATATATTCTTGGGCAGTTTTAGAATAACCCTCGTCGTCACGCACAAAATAGGAAGCAGTCACACAGGCGCACTCTGCTCCGTCAATCGTTTGAAATTCCACATCATTAGTGTCACATACGGATGCGTTATTAATAGTCCGCTTTGCGCTGCGGTAAGCTTCAACTTCTGCTTCCACTTGCTGATAATACTGTTCGGGCGGATTATTGTCCGCCAATTCTTCGTCCATTAGCTTTATTGCCTGATCTGCAAGTTTGCGAAATTCTTCCTCTGTATATTCTTCGTTATAATAACAACACAAGATGCGGTTATATAATTTAATGACTTCTCTTGGCGTGGCGGGATAGGACTGTCCTTCCAAATCTTTTAAAACGATTTTCTGGACTTCCGTAACGTCACTTCCATCTTCTGACGGTGATTTATGGTTCAGATAATAGTAATAACCTACTACCAAACCAATACAAATCACTCCAATTATGATTGTCCTGATTCTTTTCATAGACTATCCCTCCTTAAAATCAAGCGTGGCAGTCCGTCCGTCATATCCTAGGGACGCCGCCTGAAATATCTGCTTCACCTGAGGCATATAGGATTCGGCCCGCACAAGCGACGGGCTAAAATGCGTCAGCCAAAGTTCGTTTACTTCTGCTTTTGCAGCAAGCTCTGCCGCTTCATAAAATGTCATATGCTTATACTGCTTTGCTTTTATTAATTTTTCTTTTTCCGCATACATTCCTTCACAAATGAATAAATCTGAATTTGCCGCCGCCTGTTCTATTCCAGCGGTTGGACGCGTGTCTGTGCAATATGCTACTTTTATTCCTTTTCGCGAAGGGCCAAGCACCATATCGGGCGTATATATTTTATCTCCATCTTCTACGGTCTGTCCATGCTGTAGCTGGTTCCAAAACTTTTGAGGTATCTCATGGGCTTTTGCTTTTTCTACATGAAACCTTCCAATCCTCGGAATCTCAATGGCATATCCGTAACAAAGAACATTGTGATTGACACGGAATGCGCTGATATGGTATCCATATAGCGTAAATTCCTCTATAGAATCGTTCAGCTCCAAAAAATGGATTTCAAAGGGAAGTTCCGGCGCAATCGTCCGAAGCGCCCCAACGACACGTCCTATGCCTTTTGGGCCTATCATCGTCAGAGGCTCAGTGCGCTCTGCATTGCCCATTGTAAGCAATAACCCCGGAAGGCCACTGATATGATCCGCATGAAAATGCGTGACGCATATAACGTCAATCGGCTTAAAACTCCAGCCTTTTTCTTTTATTGCAATCTGCGTCCCTTCTCCGCAGTCTATCAAAAGGCTGCTTCCATTATATCTCGCCATTAATGCTGTCAGCCACCGATGCGGAAGCGGCATCATGCCTCCGGTTCCCAGCAAACATATATCTAACATAGTCTCTCCTACTCTATTTTTTCAAACAGCCTCTCCTGTCAGGCAATTCATCACGTAGGCGTCTTCATGATTATCTTCGTAAAAATTTTTTCGGATTCCCTGTATCACAAATCCATGTTTTTTGTAAAGATGAATCGCCGCCGCATTTGAAACACGCACTTCTAAAAAAAATCGGCCTATTCCATTTTGCCGCCCCTCCTGAAGCAATGCCAAAAGGAGACAGTCTGCAATGCCCTGTCTTTGGCAGTCACGCCGGACTGCGACATTTATTATTTCCCCTTCATCTGCCGCCATATACATTCCACAATATCCACAAACGATGCCGTCGTTTTCCGCAAGCAAAAAGCATGTGTTTTCCATCGGAAGCGCTTCTGCAAATCCCTGCCTGCTCCACGGCTGCGCAAATACGGAAGCGGCAATCGCGGCAACCTGTCTTAAATCACACTCTGTCATTTTCCTAATTTGAAGCATGTTCTTTCTCCATACGTTCGCGTTCTGCTTGTGACAGCCTTAAATATTCAGGTTTATGCAAAGCCGCATCAATAACGTTTCCTTCTATATAATATTGCACTGCAAGCGAAGCAAGCGATCCAGCCTTTTGTTTGGAAAGACATGGCGGCGCAAACATATATGGGACGCGAAGCTGTTCTTTAATTGCCTGCTGGAATACGGGCGCGCCATCTCCCAAAAACACAACAGATTCCCCTATACCGTTGATTTCCTCTATAATTTCATGGATATCCACTGCGCACTGCTCTTTTAATGCCTGAATCTTAGTTTTGTCAAACCGAAACAATGCCGTATAAGTTTGGTTTCTTCTAGCATCCATAAGGGGACAGACAATTCTTTCCTGACCGCAAAAGTTATATGCCAGCGCATAGAGCGTAGGAACTTCTATTACAGGCTTCTCTAACGCCAAAGCCAGCCCCTTTACTGTTGCCGACCCAATGCGCAGGCCGGTAAAAGAACCGGGTCCGGAAGCGACCGCTATGGCATCGATGGTTTCTAAATCCAGTTCAATCATCTGCGCCAGCTCGTCAAGCATAGGCAAAAGCGTCTGGGAATGTGTTTTTTTATAACAAATGGTAAATTCTCCGAGCAAATCTTCTTCCGTGGCTACTGCAACGCTTGCCACAAGCCCGGAACTGTCAATTCCTAATATTTTCATAATTCCGCCTCTGATATGACAATCCTGCGATAATCAAATCCTTTTTCTATATTTTTTTCTATTAAAATTTCTTTTCGGTTACTGGGAAGGAGTTCCTCAATCAAATTACCCCATTCGATTATCGTGAATCCTTCGCCATAAAAGTAATCTTCGTATCCGATTTCTTCCATTTCCTCTATATCGGCTATCCGGTATACGTCGAGATGATAAAATGGCATCCTGCCGCTTTCGTAAATCTGGACAATGGTAAAGGTAGGGCTGTTAATGGGTTCCCCGATTCCCAAACCTTTCGCAACGCCCTGTGTGAAAACGGTTTTTCCAACTCCTAAATCGCCTGTCAATGTATAGAGATCGCCAGCTTTTGCTGATTCACCTATCTTTTGTCCAAGCTGTTCCGTCTCTTTTGGTGAAAATGTCTCATAAATTGTTTTCATATAAGATTCCTTTATTTTGTTTTTAATCTGTATTTTGGCAGATGCGCGGCGGCAATCTGAATAAGCTCACGATATTCTTTTTCAATCTGGCTCTTTGGAATAATGTAGGCATTTACGCGGCTGCTGTATATTAGAATATTACGCTTTGTCTCTATCAGTTTATAAACAGCCTCCCAAGGCAAATCGGCAGATGCATCTTTTTGTGAGGTATGGATTCCGGAATCGTCCACTAAATAATGCAGGGCATTCCGCAGTTCTTCTGAAGCAAGCAGCCGTTGTTTGGAACGCAAATATAAATGAACCGGAATATAGACCAGAAATAAGATCCCAAATCCGGCATATAAGATAGTATACGTCCATGTGACAGTTCCATAAGCGCGGACTGACATAAACAGACATAATGCGGCAATCAGAATAGATAAGATTCCCTGACTTGTCGTATACGCATGATACATACTAAACCGGTACATATCACTGCTGTTTAATGTAATATCAAATTCTGTCTTCATAACTTCCTCCTGCCTGCTCTTATCAGCAGTATAGCATTGTTTGCGTGATTTCACAAGTTTTGGTTGAAATTTCAGATTTTTTTCTTTATTGTATTTCATAGTTTCACATTTGAAATGTCAATGCTTTTTTCCAGTTTTTTTCTAAATTTACCATCTTTATAACAAATAAACAAAACGTACGTTTGTATTTTCTTTTTGTTTTTCTGTCTATTTTTGTGGATAACGTGGATAACTTGGTGTATAACTTAGTTTTATCTGGTTTTCGGGTTTTAGAAATGTGGATAACTTTCCACCGTCATCCACATTTTCGGTGTAAAAAAAAGTACAAAATGTTACAAATTACTACATTTTGTGCATTTTGTCTAAATTTGTCTTTTTAAGGAAATAGCTGTTTTTTGCAGGAAATCTTTTTTCACTTGCATATTACGTCTTCATTGGGTTCATTTTTGCTCTGTCCTATCTTTTTTGAAAATTTATGAACTTTTCTTTTGGTAGATTTTATTTATTTAGATTTCTTGTCGGGAGTTTGCCGCTATATCTTATTTTCTTATTTTTAGATTTTTCGTTAGAACTTTTTTCATCTGAAATTCTTTGAAGCGCTTTTTCAATTATTATTTTTTTAATTCTTTAGTGGATTCCTGAAGGTATTTTTTATCACTGACACTTCATTCTGGCTGCTTGATAGTTTTTTAAAATCACGGGGTTTTCTTTGTCGTAACATTATAGCTTTTATTATCACTGGTTTTCTTTAGTCTGCATAAGAGCTTTTTTCTTGAATCACTTGGCTTCCTTTGCAATCGCATGATAGCTTTTTTCTTATTACTGTGTTTTTTATAACCTCATGATAGCTTTTTTTGAAATCATGGAGGTTTCTTTGTAACTGCGCGAAAGCTTTTTTTCTTATCACTGTTTTTCTTTGTAACCTCTTGATCCCTTTTTCTGAAATCATGGAGATTTCTTTGTCGCCGCATAATAAAATTTATTTGTTATCACTGTTTTGATTTATGGCTACATGATAGTATTTATTTCTTTTTCTTATATGTTTCTAACACTGAATCTTTTTTACATAAAACTCTGAAATAACATTTGCATCAAATGGATCTATTTAAGGACTGCTACAACGGTCTCCTTTCAAACCTTTACACCATATTGGCTTTTTGTTATGATTATTACGTCATTATATTGAAATTTGAAATATTTTATCATTTAGGAGGGAAAGATATGCCTTTTATCGATTCAAAAATTTCTATGCCTGTTTCACAGGCGCAGCAAGAAACGCTGAAAACAGAACTTGGAAAAACTATGCCTCTTCTCGGTAAATCAGAAAATTTTCTAATGGTTGGCTTCCAAGATAATTATGACCTTTACATGGGCGGAAAGAAACTTACAAAGGGCGCCTATATCTCTGTCAGCCTGTTTGGAGAAGCATCCTCAGAGATTTACAGCCAAATGACAGGAGAAATATGTAATTTGTTTGAACGGGAGCTTCAGATTCCAAAAGAAAATATATACATCACATATCATGGCATCCATGACTGGGGCTGGAACGGACAAAATTTCTAGTGGCAAACCCCAAAAAAGATATTAAATGGCATAAAAATTTCACGCCAGAATAAAGATTTTATACACAAAATATTCTTGCTGATAGAATGTTTTTTGGCATAAAATTTTCTTGCTGGCAGATTGTTACTGCGGACTAAGCGGCTGTCGGTTAATACTAAGTTTTAACCGACAGCCGCTTGTTTACTTAATGCCTGAAAAATAATCAGTCCCGATATTGGCCCTAAGATGACGCCGCTGCCCCCGTAGACTTGAATGCCTATATAGATACTCATTAAAACAGCTAATGGCGGCACGCCAAGACGTTTTCCGACAAGCCTTGGCTCTAATACCTGACGGACAAAAGCGCATATAATATAAATAACAAAAAATCCTGCGGCATTTTTATATCCTCCTAAGAGCAATTCAATAATCGCCCAAGGCACAAACACTGTTCCGGTTCCCAAAAAAGGCAATGCATCACAAATCCCAATCGCTATCCCAATCCAAAACGCATGGTTTATCCCAAGTAAAAACAATCCGGCAATGCAAATTGCCGTCACAATTCCCATAATTAAAAACTGCGCGCGCATATATGCCCCTGTCGCTGATTTTATCCCGTGTAACATTTGAATGGCGTACCGTCCCGCCTGTGTTTTCTTTAGTCCTTCTACAATGCGTTCATAATCGTTTAACATAAGAAAAACCGCTACAAAGACAACAAATATATTTGCGAACAGCCCAACCATATACCAGCCTGCATCCTTGGAGTATGCCACGGCGCTCGTTGTAAAATCTCCGGTTCCCTGCCCAACCGTCCTTTGTATTTCTTCTGTTTGAAATCCCGTCATTTCTTCCAGACGTTGACAGCAACTGTCGAAAAGCTGATATGCATCTTCCCGAAAACCTTCCAAATAGTCCAGACAGTTACTGCCCATACGGTAACATCCATATAGCAGGCCAATAGAAACCGCGGCAGTAACCGCCAAAAAAACTCCATATGCCGCAAACCTTGCCATTTCCCTTTTTAAACCAGCCTTTGTCTCCAGTTTCACTGCAAGCGGATAGAGCAGGCGGGCGAAAAAAAATGCCGATAGAAATGGCAGCGCAGTCCAAAAAACATACTTCATCCCCAAATAAACGGCTGCCGTCACAAGAACAATTTTTGCAATTTTCATTCCTAATTCCCAATTCTTCTTCATCATAGGAAAAGTATGTACGGCATGAAAAAAAGCTATTCAGACAATAACTGGAATACCGGATTTCGCGGTTTTATTTCAAATTTCATTTTTTTGCCGTTTTTCGGATGCCGAAATGTAAGAACAAAAGCGCATAGCGCGATCTCTTTTATCTGTCTGTCGGAAGGCTCTCTTTCCGTATTTCCATATTTTCGGTCACCTGCTAAAGGCATTCCGTAATTTGCCATCTGCGCCCGAATTTGATGATGTCTTCCTGTGAAAAGGCGGATAGACAGCTCTGCAAACTTTTCCCCAACTTTTTCTACCGTATATTCTAAAACGGCTTTTTTTGCGCCTGCCGTTCCTTCTGAAACTGCTTTCGACATGTTCGACCTGCCATCTTTGATTAAAAAATCTGTGAGCGTCTTCTTCTCCTGTTCTAAAAGCCGCCTGTTTTCAGGAAGATAGACTATAACACGGTATCCTTTTTCTATTTGTCCATGCGTAAGCTGACGGCTTAAATTTGCCGCCGCTTGTTTGGTTTTTGCAAATAAAACTAATCCTTCCACTGGCTGGTCAATACGATGGACAGGGGCAATATAAGTATCCTCTCCTTTTTTTGCCCTTTCATTTTTTAATATGCTAACCAAATCTTTTTCTCCTATCCGCCTCGTTTGAACAGAAATCCCAGCAGGCTTATAAACAAGAAGAATCTGGGAATCTTCGTATATAATATGCTCCATAACACATTCCTTTCATTTTTTCTTCATCGGTTTTCATTATCATATCACTTTTCCTCATGCTTTGTCATAATCGTATCAAATATTTTGATGCATAGTGTTTCTTTAGCATATCATTTTTTGTACGACATGTTATAATCCTTTCATTTTTCTTCATCAATACTATATTATCATATCTTATTTTCTGTACGCCTTACTATAATCGCATTATACTTTTTCTACATGATTTTTCTTATTCAGATCTTATTTTTTCTGCATGATATGCTATAATAATATCAAATTTTTTCTGCATATAGGGAGGGTTCTATGCCGGATTATAAAATTTTGATTGTGGAAGATGACGAAGCGATTGCGCAAACTGAAAAGGAACATTTGGAGAAATGGAATTTTTTGGTGCGATGCGCTTCGGATTTTAAAGGAATCGTTTCTGAAGTGGCGGATTTTACGCCGGATTTAATCTTACTTGATGTAAAGCTTCCGTATTACAACGGTTTTTACTGGTGCAGTGAAATCAGGAAATTTTCGAAAGTGCCGATTATTTTTGTATCTTCCGCCGATGATGATATGAATATTGTGATGGCAATGGATATGGGCGGAGATGATTTTATCTCAAAGCCATTTGCCCTTTCTGTGCTGACTGCCAAAATCAACGCCTTGCTGCGCCGCAGTTATAGCTTTACGGGACAGATGAATCTGTTGGAGCACAAAGGGCTTCGTTTAAACTTGGCAGACGCTGAAATTTTTTATGGGGAAAAATCTGCCCAACTAAGCAGGAATGAGTTTAAAATTTTACAGCTTTTAATGGAACACGCAGGCAAAATGGTTTCAAGAGACACGATTATGATGCAGCTTTGGGAAAGCGACAGTTTTATTGATGACAATACTTTGACTGTGAATGTGGCAAGGATACGCAAAAAATTAAATGACATTGGCGCGATTGATTATATTATCACAAAAAAAGGAATTGGGTATTTGGTATGATTTGGAATTATTTTAAAGGAAAAAAGAAACGGATCGTTTTGGATATTTTG
Organism: uncultured Lachnospiraceae bacterium; assembly: GCA_910589105.1. Taxonomy (GTDB): domain Bacteria; phylum Bacillota; class Clostridia; order Lachnospirales; family Lachnospiraceae; genus Roseburia_B. Next base: position 31,194 of record CAJUST010000022.1, on the reverse strand, counting down.
TTTATCGGAATTTTTACACTTTGTTTTTTCCTCTCAGAAGTCAGTCTTCTTTATGTCTGGTATCCGTCTTTACTTTGTTTTGTGGTTTTTTTCCTATATTTAATTATTGATATATGGCATTTTTCAAAAAAACACAATCATTTGAAAAAACTTTTGCAACATATTGATGAAACCGCCCAACAGCTCCCAGCCGCCTCAGACCAGTTGGAAACGGACTATCAGGCTCTTGTGCATACGCTTTTACAGGCATATAAAACATCTGTGAAAAAAAACAACGAAGCGGCAAGGGAACGTCAGGAATACCTGACGCTTTGGACGCACCAGATTAAAACGCCGATTACTGCCATGGAGCTTATGTTACAAAATGAAAATGTAAAAGATTTTGACGCCCTGCGCCGTGAATTTGCTAAAAGGCTGTTTGAAATTGAGCAGTATGTGGACACTTCTTTGCAGTATGTGCGTCTGGATACGCTTCACTCGGATCTTGTCTTGCAAAATTACCGTTTGTTTGACATTGTAAAACAGGCAGTAAAACATTTTGCGCGGTCTTTTATTGCAAAACGAATCTCCCTTCATTTGGAAGAATCTGACGTATCCGTGGCAACCGATGAAAAATGGCTTTTGTTTGTCCTAAAACAGTTATTATCCAACTCTTTAAAATATACGAAACAAGGGTCGGTTTCCATCTACATGAACCCAAATAAAAAAGGCTCTCTCATTTTAGAAGATACGGGGATTGGCATTTTGCCGGAAGATTTGCCACGGATATATGAACGAGGGTTTACCGGATGCAACGGCAGAATCCAGAAACAGTCCACCGGAATCGGGCTGTATCTTTCCAAAAGAATTTTAAACCAGCTTGGACATGAAATTACAGTAACTTCGAAAGAAGAAGGCGGAACGAAAGTAGAACTCTTTTTCTAACTGACACATAACTGACCGCTGCCAGTATCCTATAGCAATATGCAAAAAACTTCCCATGGCAAAAACAAAATTTAAAGGCGCTATTTTTTATGCGTTTCCCCACCCTTACAAAATTGTAAGTTTCCGAAAAGAAATGTAAGCTAAAGCTAAGGCAGGACATTTCTTTTTTTGATATAGTAATCTCATCAAAGGAGGAAAACAATATGGCATTTTTAGAAGTGAATCATTTAAAAAAAGTATATACAACACGTTTTGGCGGAAATAAATCCGTCGCATTGAAAGATGTAAATTTTTCTGTTGAAAAAGGGGAATACACTGCAATTATGGGGGAATCCGGTTCCGGAAAGACAACTCTGTTAAATATTTTAGCTTCCGTTGACCGCCCGACAGACGGAGAAACGCTGTTAAATGGGAAAAATACCGTATCCATTAAAGACGGCGATCTTGCAAAATTCCGACGGGAACATTTGGGATTTGTCTTTCAGGACTTTAATCTGTTGGATACCTTAACGTTAGAAGACAATATTTATCTCCCGCTTGTGCTTGCCGGAAAAAAGCATAAGGATATGGAGCCAAAATTACAACGGCTAGCTCCCATGTTAGGGATTTCCAACTTGCTAAAAAAATACCCCTATGAAGTTTCAGGCGGTGAAAAACAGAGGACTGCCGTGGCGCGGGCAATGATTACAGAACCAGACTTACTGCTTGCGGACGAACCGACCGGGGCGCTTGATTCCCATTCTTCGGAAGAACTGCTGCGTATTTTTTCAAACCTGCACAAAAGCGGACAGACTATTTTGATGGTGACGCACAGCGTGCGCGCGGCAAGCCACGCCGGAAGGGTGCTGTTTATCAAGGACGGTGAAATTTACCACCAGCTTTACCGCGGAAACCTCTCAAACGACGAAATGTATAAACGGATTTCAGATACCTTAACGGTACTATTGTCAGGCGGTGATCTCCATGAATAAATCATTTTATCTATCTCTTGCAAAAACCAACATCAAACGCAATCGAAACGCTTTTTTTCCATTTGCGCTTTCCTCTGCAACAATGATTGCGCTGTTTTATATGATTGACGCAATTTATGGGCAGGTTAAAAATAACGACGCTAATTTTTATGGACAGGGAAGCATGGAACAAATCCTTTCCTTTGGCGTAATTATCTGCGGCATATTTGCAGCAGGCGTTATCTTTTATACAAACCGATTTTTAATCAAACAGCGTTCAAAAGAACTGGGGCTTTACAGTATCTTAGGCATGGAAAAACGGCATATCTCAAAAGTCCTTTTCTTTGAGACGGCAGTCGTCGGCGCCATTTGCATTTCCGCGGGATTGTTTTTTGGGATTCTATTTTCAAAACTGATGTTCCTTGTGCTTTTGAAAATGATGAAATTAAACGCTTCCATTCCGTTTGGCATTTCCGCTTCTGTGATTTTACGCTCCATTTTAATTTTTACGGCAGTGTTTGGAATCAATATTTTACAAAATATCTTACGGCTTAGCCGCATGAAAACGATTGACTTACTGCACGACGAGAGCATGGGAGAACAGGAACCGAAAGCAAATTGGATCTTTGCCGCGCTTGGCGTCATCTGCCTGTTTATTGGTTACTATATTGCAGTAACGACAAAAAATCCGATTAAGGCGCTGAATTTATTTTTTATTGCCGTACTGTTTGTTATGGCAGGCACCCACTTTTTGTTTTTAAGCGGCAGTATCGTTCTCTTAAAACTGCTTCGCAAAAACAAAGCGTTTTATTACCACAAAACACATATGATAACCGTTTCCGGCATGATGCACCGCATGAAGCGCAATGCCGCAGGGCTTGCCAATATTTGTATTTTAAGCGCTTCTGTGCTGGTCGTCATTTCTTCGACTATCTCTTTATATGTGGGCATATATGATTTATTACACAACACCTATCCGCGCGATGTAATTGTCTCATTTTATTCTCCGACCGAAGCGGCGCGGGCAGCCACATTAAAACAAACTGGGGAAGAAGCCCCTCCTACGGTAGATCCCGAAAAAATCCAAGACGCGGTTTTGGAACATGCGAACCAACATAATCTTACCTTGTCTCATTTTCATCAAAATTTTAATCTCTTTACCGTTGTTTGGGAAAAAGAAGATCATGTATACCAAGAAGAACGCCAAGGTCTGACCGAAGACGATTCTGTAATGATTAATTTTTGCAGCCTCAAAGAATATAACCAAAGCGTGGACAAACGAAACCAGTTAGAAGAAACAGACGGCCAAACGGTGTGGGTTTTAGATAACCGTGGAGAGATTTCAAACGGAGACGCCTTTTCTATCTGTGGCATGAAATTTTTCGCAAAGACACTTGAAAAAGACCAAAAAGACGAGGATATCCAACTTCTTTTTACGCAGGACTATACCGCTATTGAAATGGAATATCATTCTATCCAAATCTTAGTTCCGGACAAAGAAGCGCTTGACCATATTGCAGACAAAATCTATAAGGATATAAATGAAGAAACCCTTGCTCAGATACAATATACATTTTTATTTGACGTTGACGGCAACACAGATGACATTGATGATTTTTGCGGCGCGCTGTGGGAATCTTTCTATCACAAAGGCATAACAAACACGGGTTCTACCAGAAATATATTTGATGAAAAAAGCTTTATCGAAGGATTATACACAAGCCTTTTCTTTATCGGAATTTTTATTGCCGTCATGTTTTTACTTACTACTGTTTTAATTATTTATTATAAACAGATTTCAGAAGGATACGAAGACAGAGCGCGTTTTGAAATCCTCCAAAAAGTCGGCATGGGGCAGAAGGAAGTCAAACGGGTCATCAAATCCCAGATTGTTCAGGTGTTTTTCCTGCCATTGATTCTGGCGGCGTCGCACATTGCATTTTCGTTTCCCATGATCCGAAGAATACTTGCAATTATGGGGCTTATCAATGTAAACCTATATGCCGTCTGCACTTCTCTTAGCATTTTAGTTTTTGCGATTGTCTATGGCATTGTCTATTATCTGACGGCAAGAAGCTATTACCGCATTGTATATGGAAAACACTAATTTACCAGTTATAAACGAAATTCAGGGCAAGGAGCATAAAATCCTTGCCCTATCTGCATCAATATCATCACACTTTAAACCGATACCCCACGCCCCAAATTGTTTCGATATACTGCGGCTTTGCCGTATTTATCTCAATTTTCTCACGGATTTTTTTAATATGGACTGTCACTGTGGCAATATCGCCAATCGACTCCATATCCCAGATTTCCCGAAACAGCTCCTCTTTCGTAAATACACGGTTTGGGTTTTCCGCTAAAAATGTAAGCAAATCAAATTCTTTTGTCGTAAACTGTTTTTCTTCGTCATTGACCCAGACACGGCGCGCCGTTTTGTCAATTTTTATGCCGCGTATTTCGATTAAGTCATTTTCTGGCTGGTTACTGCCAATGAGCCGTTCATAACGCGCCAAATGCGCTTTGACCCTTGCGACAAGCTCACTTGGGGAAAATGGTTTGGTAATATAGTCATCTGCGCCAAGTCCAAGCCCCCTGATTTTGTCAATATCGTCTTTTTTGGCGGAAACCATTAAAATCGGCGTGTTTTTCACTTCCCTGATTTTTTTACAGATTTCAAATCCGTCTACGCCCGGCAGCATTAAGTCTAAGAGAAACATGTCAAACTCCTCTGAAAGCGCGCGGGAAAGCCCAATCTCACCCGAGGTTTCTATCTCCACTTCAAATCCGCTTAATTCCAGATAGTCCTTCTCTAAATCCGCTATCGCCACTTCATCTTCTACAATTAACACTTTACTCATCTTGTATTACCTCCTGATATTTTCGAATCACAAAATACATTACTGTGCCGACAGACTCTTTGCTGGTCGCCCAGATTTTGCCGCCATGGTCTTCTATGATTTTCTTGACGATGGACAGCCCGATGCCGCTTCCTCCAGTCGCAGAATTGCGTGACGCATCCGCTCTATAAAAACGCTCAAAGACATAGGGCAGATCTTTTGCCGCAATCCCTTTGCCGTTGTCTTCGATTTCGACTTGGATAAAATCGCCGACGTCTTTAATCCTGATATTAATCAGACCCTGTTTGCTGCCAAGATACTTGACGGAATTGCCAATAATATTATTGATGACGCGTTTAAGCTGTTCGGGATCGGCTATAATCATCACTTCATTGTCCACATAATTGAAATACGCAAGACCAATATGTTTTGTCTCTAAATCCATTCCAATTTCTTCGATACAATCGTTAAAATATGCCGCTACATTTAGTTTATTGAAATTATAGGGGATTCGGTCTGTGTCTATTTTCGAATAGAGTGTAAGCTCATTTAAAAGGGCGTCCATCTCGTTTGCTTTATTATTAATTGTGCGCAGATATTTTTCCCGTTTTTCGGGCGTATCCGCAACACCGTCTAAAAGCCCTTCAGAGTAGCCTTTGACCGCCGTAATCGGAGTTTTTAAGTCATGGGCAATATTGCTGATAAGTTCTCTGCTTTCCCGTTCGCTCGTTACCTGATGTTCGGAAGATTCTTTTAACCGTTTCCGCATTTCTTCAAAACTGCCGCATAATTCGCTGATTTCGTCATTTCCTTCCCGCTCTATGGTAAAGTCCAGATTGCCCTGCTGGATCTTTAAAGTTGCCGCTTCTAATTTTTTGATGGGACGGATTATGCCCTGATAAATCCAGATAATCAACATTGCCGCCGTTAAAAACAAGATAATCATAACGGATATGCAGATGTCTAAAAGAAGACTCTGCACTTCCGGCAATATTTCATTGGAAACCGTCACGATAAAAGCGCTTCCCCTGTCGCCGTCCGAAAAAAGAAAGTCAATTTGTTTAATCAACATTCTCTCATCGCCGTCAACATAAGTGCCGGACACAGGGTCCGGCTCATCTGCGCCATAACCGGGTAAGTCTTCTTCCTGTAAATCGGTCTTTTGCCCTGCGTATATAATGTCTTCTTCTTTCCGGACTAATAGATAGGAATATTTATGCTGTAATTCTTCATTCATGCGGTTTAAAAAATCCGGGTCTAAGAAATGATCCGGATTTTCCGAAACCTTTTGCATTAGAATTTCATAATTTCCTTTGGTATAACGGTTTAATAACTGTAAAGGGTTCATCAAATCTCTATAATTGCCCGCCTCTAACCCATACGTTGTTTCGATTGTTTTAAACTGGTATTTCTGAAACCCCATTACGACAACGACAGCTAATAGGATTGGCACAAATAGAATAATGCAAAATGAAACCGTAAGCCTAGTCTTTAACTTCATATATAAAATCCTTTCAAAAAAGCCGTAGGGACTTGTCTGCTCTGCTTAAGTCCCTACGGCTCATTATACCATGAAATCCGAGAAATCCTATGAAAAATCTGAAATCTTTTCTAAATTTTTTATAAAAGATTTAGAGATACTTTTTTAAATCTTCCACTTTGTCTAACGCTTCCCACGGAAGGTTTAAATCATTCCGCCCGAAATGCCCATATGCGGCTGTCTCTCTATAAATTGGGCGCCTTAAATCCAACATTTTGATAATTCCCGCCGGACGCAGGTCAAAATTCTCACGCACAATCTCAACTAGTTTTTCTTCCGGCAGTTTCCCTGTCCCAAAGGTATCGACCATAACTGATGTTGGCTGGGCAACTCCTATGGCATAGGCAAGCTGGATCTCACATTTATCGGCAAGTCCGGCCGCCACAATATTTTTCGCCGCATAACGCGCCGCGTATGCCGCGGAACGGTCTACTTTTGTGCAGTCTTTGCCGGAAAATGCGCCGCCGCCGTGACGCGCGTAGCCTCCATAGGTATCCACGATAATTTTTCTTCCGGTCAGCCCTGCATCTCCCTGTGGACCGCCGATCACGAAACGTCCCGTAGGATTGATAAACACTTTCGTCTGCGCATCTACCATTTCTGCCGGAAGAATCGGATCTAATACATATTTTTTAATGTCCGTATGTATCTGCTCTTGTGACACTTTCCCGTCATGCTGTGTGGAAATTACGACCGCTTCTAAACGGGACGGTTTGCCGTTTTCATCATATTCGACGGAAACTTGTGATTTTCCGTCCGGCCGTAAATATGGAATCGAACCGTCTTTGCGCGCCTTTGTAAGCTGTAATGCCAGTTTGTGCGCAAGCGCGATTGGATACGGCATATATTCTTCGGATTCATTGACTGCATAGCCGAACATCATGCCTTGATCTCCTGCGCCGATTGCTTCGATTTCGGCATCGGTCATTTTATTTTCTTTTGCTTCTAAGGCTTTATCCACACCCATGGCAATGTCTGGCGACTGTTTGTCAAGAGCCGTGAAAACTGCGCAGGTATTGCCGTCAAACCCTTTTTCTGAACTGTCATATCCGATTTCGTTTACCGTTTTACGGACGATTGCCGGAATGTCGAGGTTTGCTTTTGTCGTAATTTCTCCCGTCACAAGCACAAATCCGGTGCAGGCTGCCGTCTCACAAGCCACACGGCTCATCGGGTCCTGCGCCATGCAGGCGTCTAAAATTGCGTCTGAAACTGCATCGCAGATTTTATCTGGATGCCCTTCTGTCACAGATTCAGATGTAAATAATCTTTTTTCCATTGTTTGTTCTCCTCTCAAGATAATTGCACAAATTTCTAACCCAAATCACAGCTTTCTGTCATAGCCTATGGACAAAAAAATCCGCTTACGAATAAGCGGATAGTTTCTGTATATTTGAAATCAAATCCTCTTATTGTTCGAATTTTTCGCTCAGGTTGGCACCTTCCTGTTTAGGGGTTGCCGTGACTTCACAGATCCTATGTATCTCCATCACTCTGAATAAGAGAAAGCCATTATTGAATTGTAAACTGTTTTACAATGTACAGATTACGCCCTTTTTCTACATTTGTCAAGTATTTTTAAAAAACCGCCTGCCGTAAACACTCTCCATGTTTAATTGCCCATGTCTCGCCGGAACCGGTAAATGTAAATTCTGCCCCTTCAAAATTTATCGCTGTATTTTTCGATCCAGAGAAACTGTCTGTAGAAAACGCAACGCTGTTCTCTGCTCCTTTATGGTCAAACAATCCTTCTTCCACATCAAGAAAAGACTCCGCCGTAACCGTAGAATTCTCTGGATTTGGAACACTGGCAGAAAGACTTAGAATATCATATGTATCACCCGGATTTAATACAACCACAGAATCTTTGGCACTTATATGATACGTTACGCCATCAATAACTGTTTTCGTTTTCCCTGCGCCAGCCGCGCGTATAGACACTTTCTTCCGCTCTAACGTTTCCGCCTGATCCGATGCGCCAAAAAGCTTTATCTGGCCATTCTTTCCATTTATCGGATAAAGCGCGAATACATTATTCTCCCAGACAGATACAATAAGGTAAGAATGTCCGTCCTGTATCTTTGAAACCTTTTGATATCCGGAACTAAATCGTTTTCCTCCACGCTATCTTTTTTCTCCAGAAGCGTAAAATTCAAATTCCATGTATCGCTCGTATTATTATTGCCAATTGAATTAAAATTCATTTGCGTATAGAAAAAGATAATATAACGACTTGTGTCTTTAGAAATCTCAAACACAGTCTCACCATTCACGGTCTTTGGCGTGAACGTCATATTATTTAATTTCGCGTCAGAAAAAATGTATTTACATCGGATTGATTTGTCAAATACTTTTTTGCCGATTCATTGTAAACCGCCCATTGATTTGCTTCATCTTCAGATGTTAAGGTAAACTCCGCCGATTCCAGCGTTATATTTTTATTCACCGTCTCAGAAAAACTGTTAAGATTTTTATTATTTTCTGCAATATGGTCACGAAGAATATATGTCTGTACTTCTTTTCCAGTAACTGCTTCCGCCACATTTCCCTCCGGAGTTAAAGTGATATTCGGAGTTCCTTCCCCGTAAATCCTTTTATATTCTTCCCCTTTCTCTAATTCCAAATAAATGGAAGCTTCTGTAAGCTCTGGCTTTCTGGAAGAAAATCATAAATGCCAAATACATCAAAATACATGGTAGAATGGTTTGGCTCCCACAACATGCCAATTCTTCCGTCTTCCAGTTCTGTCAGGCAAGAATAAACAAACCCGCTCTCTCCTCCTAGAACCGTAAACGTATAATACAAAATTAAAGGATTGTTCTCCTGTGTATCGTCTGCCAAAAACGTAAAAATTTTACCTGCTACGGATCTGCATAACAAATCTTGTTTCTTCATTTTGCCCTCCTTATTCATGCTTTCCTTTATGATAGTTATCCAAATTATACAAAAAAAATATTCTTTTCAATAATTTTTGTATAAACTTACCAGAAAAACGACAAAAATAACCGCCCGGATTGATTAAATCCAGACGGCTGTCCTGTTTCCTGCCAGTTCATTATGAAACTTTTAATTTAAATTTTAAGATTTCTTTTTCCGTAGACACCTTTTCCACTTGCGCGCCTAACAGTTTTAACTTATCTTGGAAATCTTCATATCCACGCTCAATATAATAAATGTCGTCCACAATCGTAATCCCGTCGGCGGCAAGCCCTGCAATGACAAGCGCGGCGCCTGCCCGCAAATCCGGCGCGCTGACTCTTGCGCTCATATACTGCGCAACGCCCGTCACGATCGCAATATTGCTCTCTACTTTAATGGAAGCGCCCATACGCGCCAATTCATCGACATATTTGAAACGGTTTTCAAATATACTTTCCGTAACAGTGCTTGTTCCCTCGGCAATGCCAAGCACAACCGACATTTGCGGCTGCATATCTGTCGGAAAACCGGGATATGGAAGCGTCGTCACCTGTGTATGGTGTAAAGGCTTTGAGGCCACCACGCGGACTGCATCGTCTAATTCCTCCACCTCACAGCCAATTTCCAATAATTTTGCCGTAATTGAGTCGAGATGTTTCGGAATCACGTTCTTGACCGTCACATCGCCTCTTGTGGCAGCCGCCGCGAACATAAATGTCCCCGCTTCTATCTGATCCGGTATAATGGAATATTCCGTCCGATGCAGTTTTTCTACGCCAGAAATACGGATTACATCTGTTCCTGCCCCACGGATCTTCGCGCCCATGCTGTTTAGGCAGTTCGCCACATCTACGACATGGGGTTCTTTTGCCGCATTTTCTATTGTCGTTTTGCCGTCCGCCATCGCCGCCGCCATCATAATATTAATCGTCGCGCCAACGGAAACTTTATCCAGATAAATATGCGTTCCCCGAAGCTTTTCAGCCGTAGCGGAAATTAATCCATGATGAATATCGACGTTTGCGCCAAGCGCGCGGAACCCCTTCAAATGCAAATCAATCGGCCTGCTGCCAATGTCACAGCCGCCCGGAAGCGCAACCTCTGCGCGTTTATATTTGCCAAGCAGCGCCCCTAACAGATAATAGGAAGCCCTGATTTTTTTAATATATTCATAATCTACACGCAAATCTGAGATCATGGAACCATTTATTTTTACCGTATGGTTATCAATTCGATCCACTTTTCCGCCAATCCCTTTAATGGCTTCCAGCATCACATTGATATCCCTGACGTTTGGAAGATTTTCGATGGTAACGGTTTCATCAGTCATAATCGCCGTTGCCAGAATCGCAAGCGCGGCATTTTTTGCCCCGCCGATTTCCACTTCACCGACAAGTGGGTTTCCACCTTTAATAATATATTGTTCCATATCGCACCTCTACGTTATCTTTATCAAATTAAACCCACAGAACGCTGCGCGTCCCACAAGATTTCTTCCTTTGCAAATTGCATCACTAAATACAAACACTAATTATAGTTTTCAGTTTCTTCTTTTGTCAAGATTTTTCTGTATATGTAACAAGTGTAATATTTTGGTAATATTTTTCCGGTACTTATCTACTAATAAAACACTTATGATACATATTCTACCCTATATACTATTCGCTTCCCGCTCTTTTGTTACTGTTATCCTTATAAAAGAGTATCTGCAAATATAATTGGCGGCATACATGACGGATTCTGGAAGATCCAGAAATCATTTTTTGCCGTCTTCGGACAAAATAAACTGACTATTATAAAGCGTAGCATAAAATCCATTTTTTGCAAGTAGATTTTTATGGCTTCCCTGCTCTAAAATTTGTCCATCTTTCATAACAAGAATAATATCCGCCTCTTTTATAGTAGACAGACGGTGCGCCACTATAAACGAAGTCCTTCCCTGCATCATCTTCGCAAACGCATTTTGAATCTTTTGTTCTGTCCTTGTGTCAATCGAAGAAGTCGCTTCATCCAAAATCAACATAGGCGGCAGGGAAAGCATCACGCGGGCAATGCAAAGGAGCTGTTTCTGGCCTTGCGACAGCCCTCCTCCCGCCTCTGTAACCACTGTGTCATATCCATTTGGCAGACGGCGGATAAAACTATGGGCATGCGCAGATTTTGCCGCTTCAATTACATCTTCCCTTGAGGCCAGACGGTTTCCCATACGGATATTCTCAAGAATTGTCCCCTCTCTTAACCAAGTTTCCTGAAGCACCATGCCATACGAAGCCCGCAGGCTCTTTCTTGTCAAATGCCGGATATCCTCTCCATCGACGCGGATACAGCCCGAATCCACATCATAAAACCGCATCAAAAGATTAATCAGCGTCGTCTTTCCACAACCGGTAGGCCCTACAATAGCCGCTCTCTGCCCCTGATTTACGGACAAATTAAAATTTTCAATCAGTTTTTGCTCTTTTGTATACGAAAAATCAACATGTTCCAACGAAACAGCCCCATTTGCATGTACGAGCTCTACCGCATCCGCATCTTCCGGAAGCTGAGGCGTTTCCCGAATTAATTCCAAAATACGCCCCGCGCAGGCAACTGCATTCTGCAATTCCGTCACGACGCCCGATATTTCATTAAACGGCTTTGTATACTGATTTGCATAACTTAAAAAACTTGCAAGCTGCCCAACGCTGATCCCGCCCGACACAGCAGACAGCGCGCCAAAAATGCCCACTCCGGTATAAACAAGGCTGTTGACAAACCTTGTGCACGGATTTGTCAAAGACGAAAAAAACGTCGCTTTCAGAGAACAGTCCCGCAGTCTCTCATTGATTCCATCAAACTTCGCAAGCGTATCCTCCTCTTTCCCAAACGCCTGCACAATCTTCTGATTTGAAATCATTTCCTCCACAAGCGCCGTCTGTTCCCCCCTTGTCTTAGACTGTAAATGAAACATTGCAAATGTCCGTTTTGCAATAAAACTTGCCACAAACAAAGAAACCGGCGTTATGCAAATAACGACAAAGGCAATTTTATACTGAATATTTAACATAAACAAAAGCGTCCCGACAATCGTAATCACACCCGTAAATAACTGCGTAAACCCCATTAAAAGCCCATCAGCCACCTGATCCGCATCTGCGATCACACGGCTGACTAGTTCTCCATGTGAATGGGAATCCAAATAATTCAAGGGTAAATTTTCAATTTTAGCGAACGCATCTTCCCTCAAATCCCTAACTACCTGAAACGTAATCCTATTATTGCAGACATTCATCAGCCATTGCGCCGCCGCCGTCAGCAAGACGACCACAAGCATTTGCCCTAAGATTTGAAGAATCCCGTCAAAATCTACCTGTCCCGCCCCAACAATGCCATCTACCGCTTTCCCCGTCAAAATCGGCGTATAAAGCGCCAAAACAGCCGATGCCGCCGCAAAGATAAAAGAAAGCGCCACATATGGCGTATATCTTTTTATATAATGAAGCAGTTCCTTCCAAACATACCCTTGCGCCAAATATTTCTTATACACTGACTGCCACTCCTTTCTGGCCCGCTTTTTCCGGAAATTGCGAATAATAAATTTCCCGATAAACGCCACAATTTTCTAAAAGCTCTGAATGCGCGCCAACTCCCGCCAATTTCCCATCGTCCAACACCAAAATCTTATCTGCATACTGAATAGAAGAAGCGCGCTGAGACACAATAAACACCGTCGGCTGGCTCTCCATGCCCGCAATCGCCCGCCGAAGCGCCGCATCCGTCGCATAATCCAGCGCCGAAGCGCTATCGTCCAAAATCAAAATTTCAGGCTGTTTGACAAGCGCCCTTGCAATCGTCAACCGCTGGCGCTGCCCTCCGGAAAAATTCTTTCCGCCCTGAGCCACTTCCTCAGACAGCTTCCCTTCCTTCTTCTCCACCACTTCATACGCCTGAGCCGTTTTTAAAGCTTCCAAAAGCTCCGCATCCGCCGCATCCTTTTTGCCCCAGAGCAAGTTCTCACGAATCGTCCCCTGAAACAAAACCGGCTTTTGCATAACAATGCCCACCTTCCGACGCAGCTCCTCTTTCGAATAAGAAAGAATATCCTTCCCGTCAATACGGATCTCTCCCTTCGTATGCGGATAAAAAGCCGGAATCAAATGCGCCAAAGAAGTTTTCCCCGAACCAGTCCCCCCAATTACGCCGATCGTCTCCCCTTTTTTCGCCGTAAAACTAATATCCGTCAAAGATTCCGCCCCTGCCGTTTCATACGTCAGGCAGACATGCGAGAACATAACCATTTCATCTTCCGTTTTCGGTTCTTTTTGCTGTGGCGGATACGAAATCTCCCGTTCCCCCTCCGGCAATTCAAACACGCCCCAAATCCGGTTTCCGCAGGCAATCGCTTTCGTAATCGTCACAATCAGATTTGCAAACTTAATCAGCTCCACCAAAATCTGCCCCATATAATTCACCAGAGCCACCACTTCTCCCTGCGTAATCACCCCAGCGTCCACCTGAATTGCCCCCTGATAAATCAGCCCGACAGTCACAGCATTCACCAGAAAAAACGTCACCGGATTCATAAGCCCCGAAATCTTCCCCACAAACATCTGCATATCCGTAAGCATCTGATTCCGTTCCCCAAACGCTTTCCGTTCCTCCCTTTCCAGATGAAACGCCCGAATCACCCGCACACCCGTCAAATTTTCCCGCGTATAAAGCGTCACCGCATCCAATCTTTCCTGAACCTTTCTATACAAAGGAATACTCACATACATCACCGCAAACACCACCGCCGACAGCAGAGGAATTGCAGCCACAAAAAACAGCGCCGACTTCACATCAATCGTAAACGCCATTCCCATAGCCCCGACCACAATAAACGGAGAACGCAAAAACAGCCGCAACACCATATTCACGCCATTCTGAACCTGATTCACGTCACTCGTCATACGAGTAATCAGCGCCGAAGTCCCCGCCCGATCCAAACTCGTAAAAGAAAACCTCTGAATATGCCCAAACAACGCATGACGAACCTTCGTCCCAAACCCACAAGCCGCCTTCGCCGAAAAATACTGCGCCGTCACCGAACAAACCAGCCCAACCACGCCAAGCAGAACCATAACCAAACACATCTTCACAATATAATCCGTATCCCTGCCAGCAATCCCCACATCAATCACCGCCGCCATCACCAACGGCGCAAGCAGCTCAAAAACCGCCTCCAACATCTTAAACAACGGCGCCAACACGCACTCCTTCTTATATTCCTTCAAATAAACCAAAAGATGCCGCATCGCAATCCCCTTCTTTCCATCTAAAAATCACCCTAATTAAAGAATGCCCAATACCCCCATACAAACATACACGCCCCACCAAAAAATCTCCCCCCCTCTATTCCCCAATCCAGAACCAGCAACCCTACTTATTACCCTCAAAATACAATAGCCAAATGACACTTACCTACTGCATCCAAAATACAATAGCCAAATAACACTTACTTACTGCATCCAAAACACAATAGCCAAATAACACTTACTTACTGCATCCAAAATACAATAGCCAAATAACACTTACTTACTGCATCCAAAATACAATAGCCAAATGACACTTACTTACTGCATCCAAAATACAATAGCCAAATAACACTTACTTACTGCATCCAAAATACAATAGCCAAATGACACTTACTGACAATCTCCAAAACACTGCCGACCACCGACACTTACCGACTGTCCCCAAAATGTGAAAAACAACAGAACCCACTTCCCGTCCCCAAACACAGTTGGACAGCAGATGCCATTTGCCGCAGGGATTTTTGACGCCGCCGGTACTTAGACGCCGTATTTTGGCGTCTTAGTATCCGCTGCGAGCGTCAACAAGCGAAAGCGCTCCCAGCGGCAAATGTCATCTGCTGCCCGACGTCCGTAAGCCGCAAAAACCCCCCGCCTCACGGCGAAGGGCTTACTCTCCTACTGCTCAACATCATTCGAATTTTCATTTTCTGCTGGATCTTCACCTTCCGTCATATTATCCGCCGGATTTTCCGCTGTATTCTCTGCCGCGCTCCCATCATCCAGCGGATTTTCCGTTGCATTCTCCACCGGATTATCCGCCGCATTCTCCGTTGCGTTCTCCGCCGCATTCCCACTCTCCGTCGATTCTTCACTTAAACTCTCCGTGTCTTCTTCCTCCGGAAGTTTAAAATACTCCTCAAACGTCACCTTTTCCCATTCACTTTCATTAATTTCCCACTTAGATTCATCTTTCCAGCCATCTATCACATCTGTATAGTAATTTTCCTGCTTCTCTTTAATCAGCTCTTCCCTCTTAGAAGCCGTCGCTTCCTCATCAAACGCTTTATCCAGCCGGAGCACATAATACGCGCTGTCCGTCTCAACCACACCGGAAATCTGCCCTTCAGTAAGCGCATCCGCCGCTTCTAACACCGCTTTATCCATCGACGCATTTTCATCTTCCGCCGAACCATAAGAAGCCGTATTTAACGTATACCCTGAATCTGTCACAGCCGTCTCAAACGTCTCTGGAGAAGATGCGGCAATTCCTTCCGCAACAGTCTTTAGACCCGCCTTTTCTTCTTCTGTATACTCTACCTGATTATTATTTTCATCTGTATGGGCCGCTGTGCTGATTTGCAGATAACTAAACGTCCTCTGGGCCGCTTCCTCGTCCGACACCGTCGTATCCGCATCTTGGATAATCCGGTCGCGCATTTTCTTCTCAATCGTCCGCAGCCGCAGCATCTCAATCGCGTTCTCTTTATTCTCGGCTCCTATCTGCCGGATCGCCGCCTTTGAATTGTCCGCTATAAAATTATCCACCGCTTTAGCAAGAGCCGCTTCCTCATCTTCACTAATGGATATGCCATATTCTTCCATATGCGCCTTTAACAAATACAGCTTCTGTAAGTCTTCCGCCACATTATTCTTCACATCTTCCTTAAGCGCGCTGCCATTGCCATATAAATCATTATTCCACATATCTTCCCCATAATACCCCATAAAAGAAGTATCATACATTACCTGCTGGTACTTGGCAAAAAAGTTCGCAACGCCCATCGTAATTTTCGTATCGTCTAAAGTTGCAAATACTGCATCATCATTAACCGGATTCCCACAGCCGCCAAACGTCGCTCCCATAAGCGCAGCGCCTGCAATTAGAATTGTCATTAACTTCTTACTTTTCATATGTTCCTCCTAAAATCTGGCAGTTTGCCAGTCGCTTCTCCTATTATAGTTCTTTTTATGGACTGCCGCAAGATTTTTCATCATTTTTTCAAAATAATCTTATGATGAAATATCACACAGCATAACCCCCGCATCCTCTACGCCGTTAAACCGAAAAATCAAAGAAGCATATCCGCCTTATTCATCACCTGTTCTACGACGCTTACCGCGCTCTCTTTTACTCTGGAATTTCTTTTTAACTGGTAAACAAAATACGGCATCTTTTTATCCGCGTAAAACTTCATATTGCCATTAAACTGCGCGACAAATTCCGGTATATTCACCGGATTAACTTTTGCGCGTTCATAAAACGTAAAGCGGACTTCGTCTCCTTTTTGCGTCACTTCCGTAAAATAATGCCTGTGGGCCGCCGCTTTTAGTTCCGCTAACTTTAAAAGATTTTGCGCGGATTTTGGCGGCTCGCCAAAACGGTCAATTAATTCTTCGAGCATTTCATCTCGTTCCTCTTCATTCCCAATTCCCGCAATCCGTTTATAAATATCTAATTTCTGCGCTTCATTCGGGATATAGCCCACTGGAATATATGCGTCAATATCCAAATCGACAGCCGTCTCAAAACTTTCTTCCGTCTTAATGCCTTTTGCCTGCTTAACTGCCTCATTAAGCATTTTACAATATAAATCATAACCGACGGCTTCCATGTGCCCATGCTGCGCTTCGCCAAGCAGGCTGCCTGCGCCGCGGATTTCCAGATCACGCATAGCAATCTTAAACCCACTGCCAAGCTCCGTATATTCTTTTATCGCGGCAAGGCGCCTTTCCGCCACCTCTTTTAACATTTTATTCCTTCTATACATCAAAAACGCATACGAAGTGCGGTTTGACCTCCCAACCCTGCCACGGAGCTGGTAGAGCTGGGATAACCCCATATTGTCCGCATCATGGATTATAATGGTATTGACATTTGAAATGTCAAGACCTGTTTCAATAATTGTCGTAGAAACAAGCACGTCAATTTCCCCATTGATAAACCGGTACATAATCGCTTCTAATTCCCTCTCATTCATCTGCCCATGCGCATATTCCACTGACGCTTCCGGCACAAGCGACGCTATTTTTGCCGTTATGTCGGCAATCTGCTTTACGCGGTTAAAGACATAATACACCTGCCCTTCCCTTGCAAGCTCCCGCGCGATTGCTTCCCGCGCCATTTCTTCATTATATTCCATAACATACGTCTGGATTGGCAGACGGTCTAACGGCGGTTCTTCTAATACGCTCATGTCCCGAATGCCAATTAAGCTCATATGAAGCGTTCTTGGAATCGGCGTCGCCGTTAATGTCAGCACGTCTACGGAGAATTTCAGTTGTTTGATTTTTTCTTTATGCGCTACGCCAAACCGCTGTTCTTCATCAATAATTAAAAGCCCTAAATCTTTAAATGCCACATCTTTTGACAGAATCCTATGCGTTCCGACAACTATGTCCACCATGCCGCGTTTTAATTCTTCTATCGTTTTTTTCTGTTCCGCCCCACTCCTGAAACGGCAGAGCAAATCCACCGTAACCGGAAAATCTTTCATTCTCTGGACAAATGTATTATAGTGCTGCTGCGCCAAAATCGTCGTCGGGACTAAATAAACGACTTGTTTTCCTTCTTGAACCGCTTTAAACGCCGCCCGGATGGCAATTTCCGTCTTTCCATATCCTACATCGCCGCAAATCAGGCGATCCATAATTTTTTTGCTTTCCATGTCCCGTTTTGCCGCTTCTATCGCCGCTTCCTGATCCTCTGTTTCCTCAAACGGGAACATTTCTTCAAACTCCCGCTGCCAGACAGTGTCCGGACCGTATGCGTATCCTTCTTTTTGCTGGCGTTTCGCATACAGCTCCACCAAATCCGCCGCAATTTCTTTCACGGCTCCCTGAACCCTCGTCTTTGTCTTGCGCCATTCCTGACCGCCTAGTTTGTTTAATTTCGGGCGTTTCGCATCTGAGCCTGCATATTTTTGTAAAACGTCCGACTGCGTAGCCAAAATATAAAGGCTGCTGCCCTTGTCATATTCTATTTTGATATAATCTTTCACCGTCTTATCGACTTCGATTTTTTCTATCCCGCGGAAAATGCCAAGCCCATGGTTTTCATGCACCACATAATCGCCGGGTGAAAGTTCCGAAAAACTGGCAATTTTATCGCCCTCATAGATTTTTTTCTTCTTTTTTTTCTTTTTTTCCGTTCCAAAAATGTCGCTTTCCGAAATTACGGCAAATGACAAAAGCGGATACTCATATCCACGCTTCACCTTCCCATAAAAAGCAATAATTTCACCTGCTTTTGCCGCCTGATCATAATTTTCAGAATAAAAACAATTTAACCCTTCCATCATCAAATCGTTGGCAAGCCGTTTCGCCCTTGTGCGGGAACCGGAAAGCAAAATCACAGCATACCCCTTTTTTTTATACGTTTTTAAATCTTTCACCAGAAGCTCAAAACTGTTGTGATAAGCCGCTATGCTCCTCGCCGCTATCCCATAATGGTTTTTTATGTCAAATTCATTTCCCGTGGATTCTAATGCCGCTAATGCAACGCCGCGCCGCTTCTTTAATTTTGCCGCCGTTTCTTCACAGGAATAAAGCGTCTCCATCTGTTTTGGCAGGATATATCCTTTTTCTAAACGCTGTTTCATGCTTTCTGAAAATTCCTGCTCCGTGACCCGCCCCCGCTCCGCGCATCTTGCGGGTTCATCTAAAAATATAAGCGTTTGCCCTACATCAAAATAATCCAAAAGTGAAACAGTTTCATCTGCAAAATAAGACAAATACGCATCAATGCCGCCCATTTTCCTTAGCTCCTGAATTTCTTCTGTAAATTCCTCACAAGCTTGTTTTATCCGGGCGGCTTCTTCTGTTTTCATTTCTTTACGATACGTTTGATAAAGTTTTTTTGCATCGGTTTGAATCCGTTTCACGCCTTTTTCTATTTCCTGTTCCGTCAAAATCAATTCGGCGGCAGGGTATATTTTTATTTCTTCCAGATTTTCTATTGAACGCTGGCTTTCTGCATCAAAACTGCGCAAGGAATCAATCTCATCGCCCCAAAGCTCTATCCGGTAAGGATTTTCTTCCGTCAATGGAAAAACATCTATAATGCCGCCGCGCACTGCAAACTGGCCAGACGCTTCAATCTGATACACGGATTCATAGCCCATTGCCACAAGCCGCTTCTTTAACTTTTCCAACTCAACTTCATCGCCCACACGATACACTGCCGCCGCGCTAAAAATTTTCTCCGGTTTCTGCATACGGTTCATCAACGCATCGTATGTCGTAATCAACGTAATTTTACTTTGTTCCGCTATTGCCTTTAATGCAAGCGCGCGCTCCCTCGCTAAAACGTTTCCATGTAAATCAGACTGGTAAAACAAGATGTCTTTTGCGGGATAATAGACTGCGTCTTTTTCGAAAAAACGGTATTCCTCTAACAATTCCCGCGCTTTTTGTTCGTGAAAAGTGACAATAATCTTCACCGGAAAATTATTGCCAATCCCAAACATGAAATGTGGTTTTTGTGAATCAATACAACCGGAGACCATCTGGATTCCGGCTCCCTTTTTTAGCTGCGCTTCTACCCGTTTGACTTCCTCTAACGATTGCAGCGGTTCTAAAAATGCTTTCATATTACTCCCGTTTCTTTGCATTAAACTCATTCATTGCCCGTTCTGTCTCACCGTTTACCATATAGCCTGCCGCGCAGACGGCATCGGCAATGGCAGGCTCTATTAAGTTCCGTTCGTTTTTTGAAAAATGCCCTAACACATAATCCGCCAAATCAAAGCCTTCCGGTTTTGCGCCGACGCCGACTTTGATTCTTGAAAAGCCGCTGCTGCCTGTCCGTTCAATTATGCTTTTTATCCCATTGTGCCCTCCGGCGCTTCCTTTTTTGCGGATGCGGATCTTTCCCGGTTCAAGGCTTATGTCGTCAAAAACTACAATTAACTGTTCTTGCGCATCCAGTTTATAAAACTGTAGGATTTGGGCAATGCTGTCCCCGCTTAAATTCATATATGTCTGTGGTTTTACCAACAGCGTTTTTACGCCTGCCACCATTCCCGTCCCACAGATCGCTTTGTGTTTCCTAATGTTCATATTGATATTATATTTCTCCGCTAAAGCATCCATAACTTCAAAACCGATATTATGGCGTGTATTTTCATACTTCCGCTCAGGGTTCCCCAGTCCTGCAATTACATACATGATTCCTTCCTCCACATGCTTCCTTCCTGTTTGTATTTTTCTCATTAAATTCCACATCATACGCTCCATTTTAATTTTAGGCGCTTCTTTTTAAGTCCGCTGTTTCTATGTTTCATGCCGTTTCATTTGTTCTAAATCTTTGTTTCAAATTATAACGCATTTTAAAGATTTTGCAACCAAATATACAGTTGCAGCATAGCCGGCGAATAAATGCGCCATTTACAAAATGATAATTCCGAAACGCTTTTCTTTTTACCCATTCACGCGTTTGCGAAACTGTCTTACAGACCAATGCCCTTCTGGACAAAACACAAAAATTCCCCAAAAACAATCCGCTTTTTGGGGAATGGGGCTTTTGCCATAACGTTATAAAATCACGATCAAGACAAAAAATAGAACGATAAGCGCAAATACCAGAATGGATTTATAGGAATAATATGCCTGCAATTTCGGAATATCCTTTGTTTTTTTTGTAATTAACGGACATGCCAGTATTGCAAAAATAAACATAAAAATTCCTGTCACAAAATTAAACGCAGCGCTGCCTTCTGCGAGGCCAATCATACAGCCTATACATTCCAACAGGCAAAATACGGTCACAGCCCATAAAAATATTGTCCGGATCGCAGACCCTATTGTTCCGGTAAATCCTCTGACTGCCTCCCGCTGCTTTGCGCGCTGCCGGCTCTGTGATTCTTCCATAGCCTCTAAACGGGCTTTTTCCCTTGCTTTTTCTTCCGAAAATGTTTTTTCATACTGTAACTGACGCAGCCGTTCCAAATTGTCCTGCTCTCTTGTCAATAATTCTTCTTCCTCGGAAGGCGGTTCTTTGTCGTCCTCTTTTAGACGGGATCTTCTAATTTCTTCTAATGCATCTTCTCTCTGTTGTTCCAATTCTTTTTCTTCGTCTGTTTTTAACCCTAATATTTTCTGCTTCACCCTGCGAAACTCATTTTCGGATATTACGCCTTCATCTAAAAATTTTTTATATTTTTCTAATTCTAAAAACGCGTCCAAATGTTAAACCTCCTTTAGAAGCATATTTTTCACTTCCGTAAATTCTTCTTGGGTCAATATGCCTTTATCCAGTAATTCTTTATATTTCGTAAGCTGTTCCGCAACATGGGCCGCATGTTCTAAGGCGTCATTGTCCTTTGCGCGGCTGGAGGATTTCCGTTCCAAACTGCCATTTATACTCTCCGCCACTGCCCTGCCGACTGCCATTCCCGCTCCGATTCCTGCCATTCCTCCCTGCTGTTTCGCCGCATCGCGGATAGCCCTTGCAGACTGGTACTGGACAAACGTATCCATGTCCCGCGAAGCAAGCCCTATTCCAGATTGTTCATCAATCAGTTTTTCCACTTCGCTTGGCAGGCCTATATGTTCCACTGTCGCCGTTACAATTTCGATTCCTAATTCCTGCGCTTTTTCATTTGCGTATGCAGTCACCATCGAAGATAAATCTCTAGAACGCATCGCTAAATCTAAAACGGACTGGTTACAAGACCCAAGACATTGGGCAATCGCTTCCCCGACAAATGCAGTAAGGTAATCTATGATCTCGTTCGTCAGATTCAGGCTCCTTGCCCCAAACACTTCTAACATAAACGTTTTTGGACTGCAGATCCGGAAAGAATATGAGCCAGATGCCGTAATTCTTACGATTCCAAGCTCTGCATCCCGTTTAATCACCGGATTTTTTGTCCCCCATTTATTATTAATATACTGCGTTGTATTAAGAAAGTATAAATCTGATTTGATTTCAGAGCGAAACAGCGTGGGAAACGCTTTTAATGTCGATAGAAGCGGCAGGTTATCTGTGTCTAATTTATAATCCCCCGCTCCCATTATATCTGCAATCTGCCCTCTATGGACGAACACAGCCGCCTGTCCATTACGGACAATTAATCTCGCTCCCTGTTTTATCTCATCTCCTGCCCGTGTATATTTATATACCAATGTTTTTTCACGGCTGGCATCGACATATTCTATTAAATCTATAAATTGCCCTTTCACAAAATCCCCAAAACCCATTTTTTTCTCCTCCACTTTTTTATGGTTCTTACTCTAATTCTTTTTAGAGATCTGCAAATACTTCCATCTGCTTTTTTAACTCTTTTACAATTTCCCGATTCGTATCCATGCGATCCGTAATATCCGCCATATCCCCCACTAAGCTTTTGGCGCTGTCCGCAACTCCGGTAATCCCTGCGGCGCCATCGTCAATCGCCTTTATAATGCTTCCGATAGAATCGGCAATTTCAGTCATAGAATTTCTAAGCCGGTCCGTCCTGCTGTTAAATGCATCAATCATTTCTTTTACATAATCGGCATCTTCCTTGTACTGTTTTCCGGCATGCACAAATTCCTGAAATTCCGTCAAAATAGTCTCACTCAGATAATCCGCCATGTCTTGGGAATGCTTGGAAAGGTTATGTACTGCATTTGTAACAATCTGGTTTACCTTTTGAATGCTCCCAGCCGTTTCACTGCATGAATTCGCTAACGTTTTAATCTCCGTCGCCACGACTGCAAAGCCTTTCCCCGCTTCGCCTGCGCGCATAGCTTCTACAGATGCGTTAAGGGCAATCAAATTCGTCGTTGACGCAATGGATACAATATCTTTTGTCAGTTTGTCCACCTGATCTACGCTTCTGCTGTTTTCAATCGCATCTTCAAGAACCTCTAATATTCCGGCTGTCTTCTTTTGAATTACTTCTGTGTTGGCCTGAGCCGAAGCTTCCATCTCATTTGCCCGTATCTTCATCGAAGATGAATACTCCGTAATGGCTCTGCACTCCTCTGCCATGTCATGGACGTCTTCCTTGATGTCTGAAGCGCTGCCATTAATGTTTGCCGCATTCTTTGCCACATTCTGGATTGCCCCGGATAAGGAACCCGAAAGAGAAGATAAGCTTTTCGCGCTTTTTCCAGATGTGCGGGTATGCTTCAGCACTTCGCCTGTCACCTCGTCAAGCTTTTGTGAACTTTCCTGAAGCGTATCCACGGTTCCCTTGATTGGCGTAATCACATATTTTTTGATAATCCGGACAGCCGCAAACACTAATGCCAGACATGCGGCAATCACTGCAGCCGCAATGACAAGGGAGCTGTTGTAAACAACCAGAAGCTTCTGTCTTGCGCCGGCTGTCCTTGCGCTTACAGCGTCATATAACTCATCTGCATTGCCCGCTATCGCAGCCCCAAAACTGGCTACGTCGCCATTGGCGCACGCATACGCATCCTGTGTATTGCTGTCCGCGCTTGCGCATACAAGGTAGACCAACGCGTGTTTAAAAGAAGCGTAGTTTTCCAAAAGCTGTGTATAAACCGCTTCGTCCTCTTTCGTCACATAAGTTTCGTATTCTTTTAAATAAGTTTCCAATCGTTTTTCTTCTTCTTTGATCTGCGCCACAATAGCAACCATCGTATTATAATCAGCCGCAACAATATGGGACAGCGCCATCTTATGGATATTTGTGGTCGTATGACGGATATTCTGTAATGTTTCTGAATCCGCCATATAATTATCTACGATTTTCGAAGCATTGGAATTTACGTTGTTGATGCTGAAAACCGAAAGGGCATTTGAAATCAATGCCACTACTCCAAGAAGGATAACCGGAAGTATCAGACGTTGTTGTATGGTAAGTTTTTTCTTCATCTTACATTTACAAATCCTTTCGACATAGGTATCTATCTTGCAGAAATATTTTCTGCCATCTCATCTAACTGCTCTTGTAAATCCTGTCCAAGAGGATTTCCCGCCTCCATATTTAGCGCAAATTTTGAAACAGGGTCCCAGAATTTACCGCCTACCCGCTGAAGCTGGGAATGCCCGGACTGCTCTAAAAGAGCGGCGATCGCCGGCGATTGATGAATTTCTTCGGAATCTGCAACCGCAATATTGGACGGGCCTTGTCCACGCATTTCAAAACGGAGCCGTTGGTTCTCCTCATTTGTAATCCATTCGGCAAGCTTTATGGCCCAGTCCGGATTTTCAGAATACGCATTTACCCCGATCAGCTTACAGCCGGAAAAAGAAGCCATCTGCATCTGTCCGCCATTTATGGTGTACGTCGGCAATTTGGCGGCTCCCGCGTTCTCTCCCCACGCCTCCTGTACTGCAACTGAATTCCAAACGCCGCTTACGCCTGCAATTACGGAGCCGTTTCTTACCCCCTCCATAAATTCTTCATCTGTGAAACTGGCAAAACCCGGATTTCCCGCAATCGTAAGCATTGCGTTGGCTACATCGATTCCCCGGATTTCCCCGTCTGTCTGATTCCATGTACAGTAGTTTGTAATCCCATCTTCGTTTAAACCGACGCTAAGCCCTGTGTTGCCAAAGAACGAATATACATACCAAGCTGAAGACCAGTCCATTGTAAATAATTTGCCGTTTGCAGACGCGGCTTCTAATATGCCGTCCAGCGTCTGAACCTGATCTTCTGTAATATATTGCTTGTTATAATATAAAAAATATCCGTTATCCGCAGTCAAAGGATACGCATATAGCTGATCATTAATTGTCGCCGCTTCCACTGCGTTTGAGAGATTTCTTTCCCTAATCTCATCTGCATTCTGAACAGGATCTAATGCCCCGGCTGCGGCAAGCGCGTTTAACTGGTCATCTGCAAATGTAAATACGTCCGCTCCGTCCTCCAATCCGCCAAGCAATACGTCTTTGCACTGGGATTCTCCCTGCGCTTCAAATACAATCTGAAAATCCGCCTGTCCCTGATACTTGTCTTGAAAACTATTGATGATCCGATTCATCAATTCCGTATCTTCTTCGGCTCCCCAAACAACAAGTTCCACTTTTTGGGTTTCTGTATTTTCCAAGTCCGTTTTTCCTGATAAGTCCGTTTTCTCCGCCAAACCACAGCCCGCAAACGTAACGGCGCATAGAATACCCAGAAACAATCCGCATATGCCTTTTTTCATATAGATTCCATCCTTTTACATTTCCGTATATTCCTGTTTTTTCTATGGCTATTATATCACCGGAACAGTCTTTTTGCAATATAGGAGAACAATGGGACACGTCGTGCATTTGATGGTTTTTTCACGAAAATGGCCGTCTTTTTTCTAGTTTGAGATTTTGAATTTTTATATTCTGTTGACTCGAATATCTAATTAAAGAATCTATTTTTTCCACATCTCTTAGCGCCTTTTCCATCTATATCGCAAGAATTTAATAGTTCTTCCATCGATCCATATTAAAATTCCACCAATCTACATACTTTCAATCAATTCATTTAATTTTCTCACCAACAGTTCATCTGACTCCTTGTGATGGATAAATGAGCTATCCATTCCATTTCTCCTCAACCTGTCAATCCATAACAACGCCGCCTCCCGGCTGATGTTTTGCTCCAACATGCCATAATAAATATATGCCAGTTCATTTGATACATTTGTATTAAAAACCGCCGGGTCATCTGAATTGATGCAGACAATTACGTTTTGGGCGTTGTTTATCTGATTCATCTGATATAACTGGTTTGCCTCTACTACATCCAAATCAGCAATCGCCGTATTGGAAGAAGGATTTACTTCTAAAACAATACCTTTTCTCCCCAGCTTTTTCTTCAATATTTTCTGCAATTCCTCTACAATCAACAAATCCTGTTCCGTAATTTCATAATGAATGGGCCTGTCCATCTCCTTTACAAATTTTTTGCAGTGCCTAGCCGCTGCCAGCAGCATAGAGTCCCAGTGGATTTTTTCCCCTGAGCATACTCTATTGCAAAATTCCTTTTCTACTGTTTCATATTCTATTTCTTTATTCTGGGAAGTAAATAATCTGTGGTAACCTGATATCAAAAGCTCCAATGCAATTCCTTCCTGTTCCCTTCCCACACATTCTTGTCCATTACCATAAATTTTCCCGGACAGATCATAAATCCGCTTTTCCATATAAGCCAAAATTGTTGCCTGAAAATCACTGTAATTTTTACTCAATGTATCATATGCCCAAAGATAGTTTTCCAACGCCTCTATCTGTGGAATGATTATGACAGGATTTTGATTTTTCCATTCTCTGGGTGAAATACCCAGCGCAATTCCATGTCCGATTCGATCTCCTGCATGAAATTTCAAATATTCCACAGCCTCGTCAATTCTTCTCAAACCTGACAAAATATGCCGAAAATCTTCTCCTGCATGAAAAGTAAAACCCATACTCTGGGTATAGTCTCCGTACTCATTTCTCCTTCCGAGCTTTTCAACGCTGCTGTCTCTTGCCTGTTCATAGATCGGCGCAAATACCCAGACCGGCGTAGAATTTTCCAGACTGGCGGCATCTATCCCGACCAGATATCTGCTAAGCTCGCTGTATTCTGTCCTCATTTGAATTAAATTCTCGATTTGCTCCTTATATATTTTTTGTAGTTTGCCAAAATAAAAATATGAGCAGTCTGATTTTCCGTTTTGATAACATTTCTCTGGCGCTGACGCATCCGGCTTTTTCAGCAAATGAATCACCAATCCTACCTGTGGAATTTTGCGATAAAGGACATATTCCTTTTTTTCATCATCATAATATGAATAATCTTCTTTTAATATTTTCTGATACGCCTTTAAAAAATCCAGTATTTCCCTTTTGCACTCTGCATAAGCCACCGGTATGGAGGAACGGAATTCAACCTTATATAAATCCTTGTTCTGTAATTGTTCCCGCATTGCAGTTTCCCAGAAATTTTTTATATTCGCATGGCTCAAAGCAGAATTTACACTATAATGCCCCTGCTGAAAATAATCCAATCCTTTTATTGTTTTCTGCTGCACACTCACATGGAACAAATAATTCCTGACCCTTAAATACTGCATTATACATTGTTTCATATCCCATGCTGTTTCTTCATTCCTCATCATGTATAACGCATAATATAAAAAAACATTTTCATCAATAGTATGAAGCTCAAAATCTTCATTCAGGATAGACGTACAAAAACGTTCACTGGAAAAAGCCTCCTGCTGGAGTCCTTCAAAACTGTCCCATAATCCTGTATAGTAAGCAGTAATTTCTTTTTCATCTTTATCCTGATAATTGTCTCTAAAAAATTTCTCGAACTTCTCTCCCTCCTTAAAATTTTCAATTAACTCCCCTACTTCTTCTCCATATGCATCCGGTCTATGCCGCTGCCCCTTAGTCAAAACAGATGAAATTTCCAAAGCCAGATATGCCCTGACAATTCCACATCCCAATATGTAAAAAATTATTTGTTTATTTTTTTCTCGCGCGCCATCTATAAATTTCTGTTTCCCCAAAAACCTGCTGTCTTTTACCGTAAGCGGAGCCATCAGTGAATCCCATATGCTTGGAAATGTTCTGGACACTCCTTTATGCAGATGGTTCTCGGCAACCCCTTTTTCCAGAATTTTAGACAACTGCTGATCCGCCACTTCTATATTTCCATAAAAGTAATCCAGACATCTGCTATCCAATTTTTTCTGATTAATGATCATATAGACAATCGCAATCACATCCATCGGAATATGACAGTTCAGGCTATGAAACAACGTTACCTTGTTATTATTTGCAAATCCGCCAAATAACTCCTCATCATTTTTGTTTCTCCAATATTTAAAAACGATTCGTCCGTCCCTATGTGATATTAAAGCAGCCGCCATCTTTTCCATGATATATTGATACAGATGTAAAGCATTGTCAAAGCTCTCTGCGCCGTCAGCATAACCATAATAAAGGTAGCATTTTTCCATGTACAAATATATTTCATCATAGGAATAGATATTATAGCTTTGACGGATATAGCCAATCAGTTGGCTTTTCAAACGCTCTCGTATATCGTTGGCTTCTTTTTCCTCTCCTGCTTTTACAGCAAAAATATACTCATTGATAAGATCTTTCTGGAATGCTTCCATCGATGTAAATGGATAACATAAAACGCCCAAAAAGCGGTTAATAGAATCATTAATCATAATGTTTCCCTCTGCTTATCCATTGACCCTAAAGAAAATAACTTATCAAATTCTTCGGAATCTATTGTATCCTCTAAACTCTTGTTCAATTCATCTATAAAATTCTCCAATGTCTGTCTGTCAGCCTCCTTATGCGCATCTGGTAATTTTCTCGCTATATTTGACAATAAACGAGCATTCTGCACAACATTTTCACTCTGCTCCGCTTTCATTTTGTATTTATAGAGACATTGCAAAAGAAATGTAAAATAGGAATGCTTTCTAATCCATGTATCCCAGTCCTTTGAATTTGGCTCGGCTGTTGCCTTTTGCAATTCATTTAAAATCTGCTGCGCTTCAGATTGCCCATACCAGACATAGTTATTTCCAGCTAATTCTCCAAGCTGCTTGATTACTTTCTGATATATATCAAAAGGCATCCCATCATGAAATCCTGTCTTTTTCTCCTCAAGAATACCATTGACACTTTTGAGTGTGCGTTTGGCTATCGTATTAGATACGCCAAGATCTGCTTTTTTAAATATTTTCCAACTGTCATCAGCATCACTTGTGTTTAATTTCCAGTCTCCCCCTTCTTCCAGAGCCTCTTTGATGAATTTAATATATCTCTTTACCAATTTTTTTAAATAAGCGGCAACATTCCCCACAACTTCTGCCTGCCACAGTGTGCGTGAATCTATTGCTTTTAAAATTTGTATCTGGTTATTTAGATTGTGTTTTCTTATATCTTCTTCAATCTTTGTTTCTCCTTGTTTTTCTATAACATACAGATCATCAAAACGAATCTCCTTCCAATCTTTTTCAATTTCATCCTCATCTTGCGCTGCCAGTATTCTGGCTAATGTATTTGACAGGAGCCGTGTCATTTCTTTTTTTTCTTCTAATTTCTCTAGTGTCGATCCCTTCTTGACAACCTCATTTATTTCATCCTCAAATAATCTTAAAACAATATTTTGTGTGACAGAACTTGACAGTTGATTACGGATATATGCAAATTCTTTCCAAAAAACAGAGTAATACCTGGCAATCATTTCTGATATGGCTATCTCATTTACTATTGCTGACGATGAAAAGGCTCTCCATATCGCAATTATAACACTCTGTTCTAATTCCGCTGTGGCAAATGTCCCCTCATCAGATCCTTCTAATGATCTATTTTCATACAACTTCAGTATTCCATCTAACGGAAGATTTTTATAATATGCCAGATTCAGGATAAGATCTCCCTTCAGCAAAAAGCTGTTGTTTACATCTTTCAGCTTCATATCTTTCAATGCAGGATATTCTTTTTTCTCTCTATTTAATGCCTCTTTTTTCAATTTAGCCTCGTCCTCACTTTCCCATCTATAATCGGAAACTTCCATAACCTTTTCCGCTATAATAGGATGGAAAAACAGGTCTTTCATTGCTTTATCCTTTAGTATTTTGTAACAGCCATCTTCTCTTATCTTCTTTTCATAATGATCCACTTCATATAAAAGCCTTGCAGCAAAATCCACCAGAATAAACAAAGAAAATCTTTCTACTGGATCCGTTATATGATACGCTTCCGAATTTTGCGGGTTATCCCCATGGTCTGCGCTCCTGTCTCTCTCATAGATAACCGCTTCTGCATTATCAAAAAACACTCTGCTGTCTGCATTTGTCCCTATATGGAAAAAATTTAACTGGATATCGTTTCTATATTTATTATAAATTGGTTTGGAAGAAATAATAGTATCCAACAGCAGTTTCTTTTCCTTAAAATAATCCTTCCCCTTCTCTTTCTTTTCCATGGAAATTTCGCTCAATACATTATAAACATTGTTCAGGCCCCGAGAAGTAATGTCAAATAAATGATATGTATATGGCAGATTTTGATACTGGGTTTCTTTTGGGTTTCGACCTTCTACGGCTTCCTCGTTCTCTGCATAACAGAAAAAAGACGGATCAACCCAGCCCTTTAATTTCTGAACCAGCAGCTCTGAAAGCGCCCTTCCCTTCTTTTGTTCTTTGTCACTCTGAGCTTCTACAGGCAAGGCTTCTTCCATTCGATGATCTTCCCAATCCACAATGCAGTAATTTCCCTTTTCCTCTAAAGACCAAAGTTTAATATTGTACCTATATGCAGGAGGAATAATTTTTTTCATATATTCATAAGCAAGATGCTTTTTACTGTCAAGCAGTGTATGAGCGCCCATTTCCTTGTCCAGAATATCCTTATCCAACACATTTTCCTGTCTAAGAAAATCCAAAGTCAATGCTTCCTCAAACGTATCTAGATCTCCTGAAATGAAAGTGATAATATTTTCATTGGACAGATAGGACAAAAGAGTCTTTACTACATCCGCGCACCGATATGTGCTTAAATCAATATCATCTATAAAAAGAAAAAGGAAACTGTTGTCTTTCTTTTTTTCATTTACTAATTCATCAATCAATTCATTAAATTTATTGATAAATTCTGTATCCGAGTTAAACACACTGGTAGAGCGATTTACATAATCACCCTCCGTCGTATATTGACGAATCAAGATATCCCGGTATTCCTTCTGAATATATGTATACTGTTTGATCACTTCATCATATTTTTTCCGAAGGGGCTGTCGCACTAAGTAATTAGTGCGCAGCTCCTTTTCTATGCAAAAAAA
>CAJUST010000021.1:31590-42469 GCA_910589105.1 uncultured Lachnospiraceae bacterium | reverse complement strand
CAGGACTTTACAGCTCCTGCACAAAGAAATGGAGGTGCTTTCACATGGGGAATCCAAACCTTTTACCCTATGAAACGATTGTCCGGGCGACCAGCGATTAGAAGGAGGCAGGCTGTTTCGGATTGCAATCTACCAGACTGAGACGAAGAAGTATCTGTTTGTGGATTTTCACCACATCATGGCAGATGGAAATTCCTATGATATTTTTTTCGGGGACTTGAACCGCGCCTATATGGGCGAAGAATTGGCAGAGGAAGGCTATACAGGTTTTGATGCGGCTGTTACAGAGGAATATGCAGTGGAGAGAGGCGGTTATAAGAAGGCGGCTCTTTATTATGACAATATTTTTCAGGGGCTTGAAGTCGAGTCGCTTCCGATTTTTGACAAAAAAGAAGATACGCCCAAAAAGGGCTGGCAGAATATAAAATGTCAGTTTCAGAAGAAGCGGCCCTGCAGCTTTGTGAAAGATTGGGAATTACGCCAAATACACTCTTTACCGGGGTTTTTGGAATCCTGATGTCCCGCTGGTCAAATGCAAAGGAATCGCTGTTTGCGACCATCTATAATGGCAGGAACGATTCGAGGCTTGAGAATACGGTATGTATGCTTGTAAAAACGCTTCCTGTATATTGTAAATTTGATGATAAGACAACGGTGGTATCCTATATGGTTTCTTTGCAGGAACAGTTAATGAATTCCATGGCAAATGATATTTTCCCGTTTTCCGATATTGCTGCAAAATATGGGATTACTTCTGATTTGATTTTTGCATATCAGGCAGAGCTTACAGACGATTATCCGATTGGAAATACCGTTGCCGTTGGTGAGGATTTGTCCCTTGGACTGCCCAAAGAGCCACTGTTGCTCCAAGTTCGTCTCTATGACGGGGAGTATTATCTGACGGCAGAGTACCGCAGTGATTTGTATCAGGAGGAAACGGTTCAGAATATTATGGATTCTTACAATGCCGCTTTCAAATCCATATTCGGCTGCCGCAATGTATCTGATGTGACAATCCTTTCCGAGCAGCAGGAAAAAATGCTTGACAGTTTTAACGAGACAGAAGAGCCATATGATGACAGCAAGACGGTTGTGGATATGTTTGAGGAGGCGGTTGCGAAATATCCCGGCCAGACAGCCGTTGTATACGAAGATGTCAGATATACCTACAGTGAGGTTGAAAAAATAACGCGTAATCTTGCGGGCGATCTGATCCGGAAGGGATTAGCGGCAGGTGACGTAGCCGCTGCGCTGATTCCTCGCTGTGAATATATGGCAATCTGTTCGATGGGTATTGCCCGCAGTGGCTGCGCCTGCCAGCCGCTTGACCATACATATCCTAAGGACAGACTGAATTTTATGCTGGAGGACAGTGGAGCGAAACTGTTGATTACTACACAGAAGATGCGCGAATTGGCGTCTGGCTATACAGGACAGATCTTGTATCTTGATGAGATACCAGACCTGCCGGAATATATGGAAAAGCTGCCGTCACCAAAGCCGGAGGATTTGTTTACGCTGATTTACACATCGGGCTCGACAGGGGCGCCGAAGGGATGCATGATTGAGTATGGAAATATCACTGCATTCTGCGCATGGTATCACAGACAATATCAGTTTGACAGTTCTGCCCGCTTAGCCGCCTATGCCTCCTATGGTTTTGACGCATCTATGATGGATATTTTTGCGTCTCTTGCGGCAGGCGCGCAATTAAATATCATTGCCGAGGAAATGCGCCTTGACCTTTTTGCGCTCCGTGATTATTTTGAAGAGAACCAGATTACCCATTCCTTTATGACGACACAGGTGGGACGCCAGTTCGCAATGGAAATAAAGAGTAAAACATTAAAACATCTTAGTACGGGTGGAGAAAAGCTGGTTCCTTTAAATCCGCCGGAGGGTATCAGGTTTTACAATGTCTATGGGCCTACGGAATGCACAGTTTATACAACGATCTTTGAGATGGATCGGTATTATGATGATATTCCAATCGGGAAGCCGCTGGATAATCTGAAACTCTATATTGTTGATGACAAAGGACGCCGCCTGCCGGCAGGGGCGTCCGGTGAGCTGCTCGTTTCGGGAAGGCAGGTAACGCGGGGGTACCTGAACCGTCCGGAGAAAACAAGAGAGGCATATGCTAAAAATCCTTATACTGATAAGGAGGGATACGAGCGGATGTACCACACAGGTGATGTGGCGCGCTACTTAAATGATGGAAATATTTCTTTTGTGGGCAGACGGGATTCCCAAGTAAAAATAAGAGGATTCCGGATTGAGCTTACGGAAGTGGAGGAAGTTATCCGGCGTTATCCGGGGATTAAAGATGCTACAGTTGCTGCATTTGATGAGGAAGGCGGAGGTAAATATATCGCAGCGTATGTTGTGTCAGATGAGCAGATCGATACAGAGAAGCTGAATGCTTTTATTATGGAAACAAAGCCGCCGTATATGGCGCCGGCTGTAACGATGCAGATTGACCGGATTCCATTAAATCAGAACCAGAAGGTCAACAGGCGCGCTCTGCCAAAGCCGCAAAAGGCAGTGGAGGAAATGATTCCGCCGAAAAATGAAATGCAGCAGCGTATTTGTGACTGCATTGCTGAAGCAATCGGGCACAGGGAGTTTGGCGTCACGACTGATATTCAGTTTGCGGGACTGACTTCTATCAGTGCGATAAAACTTAATGTACTTCTGGCAAAGAAATTTGACGTGGCGATCAAGACAAATGATATTAGGGAAAATCCAACTGTCGTCCAGTTAGAAAGATTTCTTCTGGGGGCGGAAAAATCTGAGATACATGAAGCGCGAAAGGTGTATCCTCTTACCAACGCGCAGGCAGGCATCTTTGTAGACTGTACGGCGAATATGGGGACAACGGTTTACAATATTCCATATTTGTTCCGGCTAAGTCCCAAGATAGATTTAATCCGGCTAAAAGAAGCAGTAGAGCAGACAGTGGAAGCGCACCCATATCTGAAAGCGCAGCTTTTTATGGATGAGGACGGTGAAATACGCCAGCGCAGGAATGATCATTTGGAATACGCCACTGAGATTATTGACGGCATGGACAGGGAAAAACTGGTAAGGCCATTTCCGCTGTTTCAAGAGCCGCTGTTCCGAATTGAGATACATAGGACACATGAGGGAAGTTATCTGTTCCTTGACGTGCATCATCTGATTGCAGACGGCACATCTCTTTCTATTATTTTGACGGATATTGACAGGGCATATCAAGGCGAAAAACTTACGGCAGAGGCATATACTGCCTATGATGCAGCGCTTGACAACGAAAAGGCAATACAGGGAGAAAAGTATAAAAAAGCGGAAGAATTTTACGCTTCTGTATTGAAAGACTGCGGCTCGGACACCAGTCTTTATCCTGACAAAAATGGAGAGGCGCCGGGCGTTGGGAATTTGCGCAGAAAGAGTGAGGTCATCAGCAAGGAAGCTGCGCAGGCGTTTTGTGAGAAATATGGCATAACAGAGAATGTATTTTTCACAGGTATATTTGGCGCAGCGCTGGCAAGATACCATTTTGCCTCTAAAAGTGTATTTACAACCATCTATCACGGCAGAAATGACTCACGTCTTTCTGATACAATCGGTATGTTTGTCAAAACATTGCCTGTGGTGTGTGATGCAGCGAAAAATACGGAAGATTATTTTGTGACAATCAAAAACCAGCTAATGGGAATGATGGATCACGATATTTATCCGTTTCAGGAAATCAGCCGCAATTTCCATATTAAGCCTGATACGATGTTTGTGTATCAGGGCGGGAATTTTGCATTTACTAAGATCTGTGGAGAGGATGCAGAAGAAATTCCCCTTGGCTTAAATGCGGCAAAAGAGCCGGTATCGCTTATGATGAGCATTGAAAACGGCGAATACATCTATGAACTGGAATACAGAAGGGATTTGTTTGAAAAGGAGACGGCAGAGTATCTGATAGAAAACCTTGAAATCACCGCAAGGGCTTTCCTTGAAGGAAAGGAACCGTCAGAGATACGCCTTCTGTTTGATGAGCAGGATAAGATGGTAAATACGCCGCGGTATATGGGGAAGACTTTTATCGACCTGTTCCGGGAAGCTGTGTCAAAATATCCGGACAATACTGCCGTAAAAGATGAGAACGGCGCAATCACATATGCAGAGCTTGATGCCGTGTCGGAGCATATAGCTGATAAACTGAAGAATAATGGTTTTGGGCGGGAAAATGTTGCCGGAATTTTATGCGGCAGGACAAGGGAATTTGTGGAGGCGTTTATAGGAATTATGAAAGCGGGAGGCGCATATGTTCCTCTTGATCCGGAATATCCGCAGGAGAGAATTGAATATATGCTCTCTGACAGTGGCAGTGAAAATCTTCTTCTTATGAGGAAATATCAACCACTGACAGAGGGCTATGACAAGAATGTAATTTATCTTGACGAGATAGAAAAAGACGGACTTGGCTTCACAGGAAAGACGGATTTGACGCCGCCGCTTCCGGAGAATCTGGCATATATGATTTATACCTCCGGCTCGACAGGAAAACCAAAGGGCGTTATGCTGGAACACCGCAACCTTATGACATTAATTGAGCATACAGTCGCTTTCCATAAGACGGTTCCGGAGGATATGTATGGTGAATTTTCTTCTTTCTGCTTTGATGCTTCGGTACATGACCTGTTTACGCCTTTGACGGTGGGAGCCTCCCTTTATATTTTCCCGGAAAGTGTCAGGAAGGATGCTGTCGCTGTCTGCCGTACCTTTGAAAACGAGCCGATTACGGTAGCGACCAT
Organism: uncultured Lachnospiraceae bacterium; assembly: GCA_910589105.1. Taxonomy (GTDB): domain Bacteria; phylum Bacillota; class Clostridia; order Lachnospirales; family Lachnospiraceae; genus Roseburia_B. The sequence continues at coordinate 37,682 of CAJUST010000021.1, read as the reverse complement.
GCCGACGCAGATGGGTGAGCTTGTGGCGGAAACCCTGACAGGGGATTGCGCGTTAAGGATTCTCACCCTCGGAGGCGAAAAATTTAAGCGCTATTATGATAGGAAGTACATGATGGTAAATGGCTATGGGCCTACGGAAAATACCGTTTCATCCACAGAGTTTGTGGTTGACAAGGAATATAAAACGATTCCGATTGGCAAATCACAGCTCAATGTAAGGAGTTACATCGTAGATGAGAACTTAAAGCGTGTACCTGTGGGAGCGCCGGGGGAGCTTTGCGTGGCAGGGCGGCAGGTGGCAAGAGGCTACCATAATCTGCCGGAAAAAACAGCATCCGTATTTGCGCCAAATCCTTTTGCCACATGCAAAGATGAGGAAAGACTGTATCATACAGGCGATATGGCGCGTCTGAAAGGTGACGGAAATATTGAATATATCGGGCGGATTGACTCACAGATTAAGATTAATGGATTCCGCGTGGAACTTGGCGAAATCGAGGGGGCAGTCCTGAAGCGTGACGGCGTTTGTGAGGTGGCGGCAATCCCGGTAGAGCAGGGCGGCGTAACCTATATTGCGGTTTATTATACTGGAGCAGAGCGCAAAGAGGAGGATTGGAAAGAATTTTTAAGTCCATTGCTTCCGGAATACATGATTCCTGCGTTCTATACACATCTGGACAAAATGCCTGTTACGCCTGGCGGAAAGATTGATAAGCGCGCTTTGCCAAAGCCTGCCATTACGGAAGATCGCTCTGATTATGCCGCGCCCGAGACGGGAGCGCAGATAAAACTGTGTAAGCTGTTTGAAAAGGCATTAGGGCGGGAAAAGGTAGGAATTGATGATGATTTCTTTGGAATTGGCGGTACATCTCTTGCTGCTTCCAAGGTTGCAGTAATGTGCCTGAATGAGAAGATTCCTCTGGTATATGCAGATATTTTCAAATATCCTACGGTGCGCGCGCTTGCCATGGCATTATATGGAGATGAGGCGCAGAAGGAAACTACAGATGAATTTGCAAATTATTCCTACAATGCAATCGATACGCTGATTGCTGCAAATGACAGGCGGAATGTTGACTGTGTGGAGAAAAAGGAGTTAGGCGATATCCTGATTACGGGCGCAACAGGCTTTCTGGGGATTCATGTGTTAAAAGAATTTCTTGACAACTACGATGGCAAGGCATATTGTATGGCGCGCAAAGGCAGATATGAGTCAAGTGAGCGGCGTCTGATGAATATGCTGATGTATTATTTTGATTTGCCATATACCGAACTGTTTGGCGGCAGGATTATCTGCATTGACAGCGACATAACGGATAGGAAGGAGGTAGACAGGTTAAAAGACGTGCCTTTTACCACATTGATCAACTGCGCTGCCTGCGTCAAACATTTTGCAGCGGGTGAGATGTTAGAAAAAATCAATGTAACAGGCGTCAAATATCTAATAGATCTCTGCTCATCAACAAATAGAAGGCTTGTACAGATTTCAACGATATCAGTAGGCGGCGAGGGTATGGACGGCAAGCCGCCGGTGGATCAAAAACTTGCTGAAAATGATCTGTATTTTGGCCAGAGGATTGCCAATGAGTATATACGCACGAAGTTCCTTGCAGAACGCGCCGTGCTGGAAGCGGCCGCAAAAGGTCTTGATGCGAAAGTGATCCGTGTCGGCAATCTTATGAGCCGCCACAGAGATGGGGAGTTCCAGATTAACTTTATCACGAATGGTTTTCTAAGGAGTTTGCGTGGGTACGCTGCAGTTGGCGCGTTTCCAATGGACAGCATGAATGAAAGCGCTGAATTTTCCCCAATTGATGAAACAGCGGCAGCAGTGCTCTCTCTTGCGGGAACAGACAGCAGGTTTACGGTATTCCATGCCTGCAATAACCACAGGATTTTTATGAGTGATGTGATATATGAAATGCGTGAGAGGGGCTTTGACATTAAAATCATGCCCGGAGATCAATTCATTGAGACGGTCAATGCGTATGCGGCAGAACATGAAACAAGTGATGCGGTATCGGGGCTTATAGCTTATACTTCCCATGATGATGAGGAACTCTACACGATTGATTATGATAATGCCTTTACAACTGAAGCGCTTTACCGTTTGGGATTCAAATGGAATATAACAGATAACAGATACCTTGCAAATGCAATCGAAGCATTGGAGGGGCTGAACTTTTTTGAGAATGAATTTTCAGATACAGTCTAATACTACGAAAATTTTATGCTAATTTTATATGGAGGAGACAAAAGTGACGATCACAAAAACAATGGAAAATAACAAAGCCATTCTCTCAGTCGAGGGATGGCTGGACACAAATTCAGCGCCAGAGCTGGGCAGGGAAATTGAGGCGCTTTCTGATGTAGAGAGCCTGATACTTGATTTTGATAAACTGGAATATATTGCATCGGCGGGGCTCCGTATAGTTGTGTTAGCATATAAGAAACTGAAAAGTATGAATGGAGAGTTTTCCATAATCCATGTAAGCAGCGAAGTGATGGATGTATTTAAGCTTACTGGATTTGACCAGAATTTTGATATACAGGCAAAATAATTTCATATCAAAATTCAATTTAGCCGTAGCGCAAAGAAAGCTGCAGCTGAATGCCCAGTAGATACAGTTGGATAATGGACACAAAATTTATTTGCCCAGAGGGACTTGCCGCTGTCTGCGGGAGAAATATTTTGAATATTATTGTGGGAAAGTATGAGGCGTTATTTTTTAGGTAGGAGGAAAACATTATGATTATCACTAAGACAACGGATGGGACGTCATTGACGCTTGCGCTGGAGGGAAGGCTTGATACGATGACAGCGCCTCAGTTGGAGTCGGATCTGAGAAGCAGTATTGACGGCATAGATAAGCTGTTTTTAGATTTTACATCATTGGAATATGTATCATCGGCAGGATTAAGGGTACTGCTTTCAGCGCAGAAAATAATGAATAAGCAGGGCAGCATGGTAATAAGAAATGTAAATGAAAATGTGATGGATATCTTTGATATTACGGGATTTGTTGATATTTTGACAATCGAGTGATGGTTTTTGCTGGAGCAGATTTTATTAAAACCGATTGCCATTATCTGGCAGATGGAAAAAGGCGATGCGTCATAGTTTGACGATATCACAATGCTTTGTCTTGAATAAATGGAGAGAATGGAGGCGAATTGATATGAAAGAGCTTACGATTGACGCTACAATAGAGAATATTGCTGCCGTTACCGCTTTTGTAGACGAGCAGCTTGAGCAACGGGACTGTCCGATGAAAACAAAGATGCAGGTTCATATAGCGATAGACGAACTATTCGGCAATATCGCATACTATGCCTATAATCCCGAGATTGGCATAGTGACCGTTCGTGTTGAAGTTACGGACAATCCCCTTGCGGTGGTGATAACATTTATCGACAATGGCATTCCATATGACCCGCTTGCAAAAGTTGATCCCGACGTCACACTCTCTTTGGAGGAACGCGATGTCGGTGGGTTGGGCATTTATTTGGTGAAAAAGACAATGGATGACATTTTGTATGAATACAAGGACGGACAAAATATCCTTCGGATAAAAAAGAAGTTTTAGGAATTATCAATAAATGGTTGTCAAAGAAGTTATATTTTCCGATTGCTTCTGCCAAAACAAATTGCTGCAATAAGGCAGACATAGGCTAAAGCAATAGTGATTATATCAGTATCAGAAATTACAACAGAGTGATATATCGTTTTCTATTTTTAAAGTGTCTAAAGAATAATATCTTTAGACACTTTTTGAATAATAGGATTAGGGTTTCAAAAGTTCTGAATTTCCATAGCTGGTTCTAATTGCAGAATGTTCCGCGAAACTGGACCGAGCAGTTATTTTGGAAGATTTGCTCCGCCCAATATCCGCCGTAAAACCAATATGGCGGCGATTGCCAGAAAAAATTCTGCCGTAAACTGCGCAAAGGCAAGTCCGTATAGTGGGAAAATCCGGTTTAGAATATAAAGAGCCGGAATTTCTAGGACAATTTTACGAAGAATGGCGAAAATCAGGGCTTCTTTGCCTTTTCCGACGGCTTGAAAAACGCCGACGGCTAAGAAATCTATGCTTAAAAACGGCAGTCCCAGACAAAGTCCCTGTAGGAATTTTCCGCCATAACTGACGATGGTTTCATTTTTCATAAAAGACCGTATCAGAGGGTTGGCGGCTAAAAAATAAATGGCAGAAATAGCCGTAATAAAGAAAACAGTGGCTTTCATGGCAAAGTGGACGGTTTCTTTCATGCGTTTTTGGTTCCCGGCGGCATAACTATAGCTGATAAGCGGCATAATTCCCTGAGACAGGCCTAAAGCAATATAAAGCGGCACCATATTGATTTTTTGGGAAATCCCCATTGCCGCCACTGCGTCCGCGCCAAATCCCGAAGTGAAATTATTTAAGATTGTCATGCCTGTCACATTGAGTAAATTCTGGATTGCGGCAGGAATCCCGACTGCGCATATGCCAAGCGTGATGGCTTTTTCTATGTGGAAATTCTGTGGTTTTATGCAGACGTAAGTCTGGTTTCGTTTGACATAAAGAAGCAGGAAAAAATAAAGACATGCAATACAGTTGGAAAGAAAAGTTGCAAGCCCGGCTCCGGCGGCTCCCATATCAAAGCCCCATGGAAGTATAAAAACAGGATCTAACAGGATATTAAGCAGACACCCGCTCATCGTCCCAAGGCTTGCGTGGAGGGCGGCGCCTTCCGCCCGCACGAGATAGGCGAGCACGACATTCAAAATTGCGGGCGCCGCGCCAAAGTTGACCGTCCATTTCATATAGGCGGCAGTGGCGGACGCTGTGATGTGATCCGCGCCAAGCAGTGAGAGCAGCGGCCTTTGGAATATGACACAGAGCAGGGAAAATAACACGCCAAAGGCGAGCGCGGAATAAAAGCCAAACGCTGAACTTTTGCGTGTCGTTTCATAATCTTTTCTGCCAAGAGCCCTGCTCATCATGCTCGAACTTCCAACGCCGAATAAATTATTTACGGCGTTAAAGGCAAGCAGGATAGGGGCGGCAAGCGTAACGGCCGCATTTTCTATGGGGTCATTTACCATGCCGACAAAGTATGTGTCCGCCAGATTATAGATTACCATAACAAGTGAGCTTAAAATTGTCGGGACAGCGAGTTTTGCAACGGCTTTTGGAACCGGCATAGTTTCAAATAGGTTTGTGTTTTGCGTTGTTTCCATTGATTCCTCCAAATTCTCAGACGTGTCGTCTCATTGTTTTAACGCTTCGTTATAATGTTCTAATTATACATCAAATGGATTGCAAATGAAACGCCATAGCAAATAAATGAGCGGCCAGTTAATTGTAAATGAAAGGTCAAGTCAAATGAACGCTCCATCAGTTGATTGCATATCAAATGATTATAGATCAAATAGCCGTGGAAATCAATTTTTAAAAATATTCAGGATAGCGTAACATTACTTTCGGGTTTAGCTGGTCGGAATCCACCGTAGATGTTTTAACTTAATTTTTGGCATTTCACAGCCTGTTTTTGGTAAATCCCATTAAATCCAATACGCTTCTTCTGAAAGAAGCCCAAAAAAACCGGCGTTTTCAAGGGATTGGAAAAGATTAGGAAAAGGGGAAGGAAGAACCGTTTTATGAGCAGCTTCCCTTTGCAGGATTTCGGAGAGATTTTCTCCCTAAACAATCATAAAATATCCCACTTTATGGAATTGCGGATTTGGAATTGCTATAATGGCTCTAAAATCATAATAATTTGAGGTTCCATGTCTTTGTTTTTTTATTCTGGGGATCTCTGAATTATTACATCATAGGAGGGACGCATTTATGAAAAAAAATAGGAAGATGTCAGTATTTCGAAACCAGGCGCTTATCATGGCGGTCTGTATTCTGCTATGCGGCTCCGTAGCCTGCGGCAGCAGCTCGGACAGGCCTGCGGATGTGGAAAAGGAAACGGGAGAGGAAGCAAAGCAGAAGCCAGCTTCTTTTGAAATTGCAGATCTGGCAGGGACGCCGTCAGATTATTCCAGTAGAGAAAACTGGATGAGAATTCCGGAAATTACCCATGAGGTTGATACCATTTATCTT